>DATLYH010000136.1:0-34288 GCA_035575035.1 Gemmataceae bacterium | reverse complement strand
CTGGCAGTCGAGCACCACGCCGGCCGCCCCCGCCGCCAGGCAGGCCGCTGCCGCGTTCAGCCCGATGCCCCCCTGGACCCAGAAAGGTAGGGTGGTGGTTGGTGAGTGGCCGGGACACGCACCACGCACCGCTTTGCTGCTCACCCACTGCTGCGTCAGGACAAAGGCCGTCTGCGTCCCGACCCGGCCGGCCGCCTCGTGCCCCTTCAGAATCAGGCCGTCCACCCCGAGCCGCTCGCCCGCCAACGCCTCGTCCAGGTTGATCGCCTCCAGAAGGACGGTGAGGTCATGGCGGTGGAAGAGTTGAATCCACTCTTCCAGGTGGGGATGGAGGCCGCCCGCCAGGATGACCCAGCGGAGGCGGGGAGATGAGCCGGCCAGACGGCAGACCAGCGATCCGGCATCACGCCCGAGCTTGACCCCGAAGCCGGTCCGGGTGAAGCGCTCCAGCCGTTCGACGGCGGCCAGGGCGGCCGGTTCGTCGGGGGCGAACTCCAGGTCGAGGAAGCCGCGCAGGCCGGCCCGGCAGGCGGCAATGGCCAGCGACGGGTCGGCGGGGCTGGGCGGTGTCACGACAAGGACATCAAAGCTGGGCATGCCGTACCCCCTCTCCATCCGCGCAAGCCTCTCCCTTAAGCCTATCCGTTCTAGACCATCCAGGCGGACAGAGTGACTTAACGGTGTCACTGACCATACCGGAAACCCATTCGTGTTCACCCTCCGTTGGGGCGTGGTCTGGAGACCACGCCCCAACGGAGCAACCCTGTCCCCTGTCCCCTGTCCCCTGTCCCGAGCGGAGTGTTCACGGCCGTTGGCAAAGGCCGGCCCGCCCCCGATCAGCCCAGGCGCTCCGCGCCGGGAATGAAGGCCGATCGCATCCGTTCGACCCCCGCGTTGTTCCCTCGACCAGACCCCGGACAGCCGACATCCTGCCGGGAGCTGGGCTCAGCGGTCGATCGCGCGGGGTGAACGGCGTTGCTGCGAGAGGATCGGGGACTCGCGCTGTCCCACCGCCGCGGCGCGGGCCTCACAGCTGACTTCCCGGCGGCATCCCGCTGCACGGAGAAGATGCCGGTCTTTTGTGCAAACACCGACAGAATGTGAGGAGCATTCCACGGGGTTGTGAGACAGGGAGTTTTTTCGCTGGTTTACCTAGACTATCCACGTCCGGTAATTTTGCAACGGCAAAAGAGACGGGCGGGGAAGCAAAGGTTGGACGCAGCGAAGGAAATCATGCCTCTCACCGAAAATCGAACCCCAGCGCTGCCCGGCACAGCTCGGCGTCCTACCGGTGGAGAAAGGAAAACCCCCTTGCTTTCCCGGCGCCCTGATGGCGGGTGAATCGCACCGCGAGAGACGCTCCGTTGGCTCCATTGGACTGTGGGGCGCCAAGTTCGCCGGGATTATCGCGTCTACTCAATCTTAGCATCTAAATTTACGGAATAAGGACTTGACTGTGACAAATTCGTTAAAAAATTCGCACAGTCAGATAATGCCTTATTATTGACACCATCCCGAGAACTGTCCTGCCCCCAGCTCGGTAATCGGGCACTGCCTCTCGCGAAAAACACGGAGATAGGAAACGATTATGACGATGGAAATGAAAAGAACGAATTTGCAAGCCGGGCCTCATCGGCAAGGGTGAAGTCCGGGCCAGCCGGGCCAGAGGATGGGTATGAGGGGCGCCGCTTTTCTGATGGTGATGGTGTTCACGGCGGGATGTGGGAAGCCGTTCTTCCTGGTCACCCAGTCCCGGGTCGCCCTGGACACCCCGATCGTGATGAACGGCCGCTTTGTCCAGGAGACGCCGCCGGTCAGTGAGGGCGGGCCGGTGGTCGCCATGCCGGTGGGAGGCGTCTGCCTGGAGGCCGGCGGGCCCCGCATTGCCCTGGTGGACGTGGACGGCCTGCTGCTCAACGCCGACCTGACCGGTCCCTTTTCTCTGGGCGAAAACCCGGTGGCGCTGTTCCGCGAGAAGCTCGACGCCATCGCCGCCGATCCGGACGTGGCCGCGGTGGTGGTGCGGATCAACACCCCCGGCGGTGGGGTGACGGCGACCGACATCATGTGGCACGATCTGCAAGCCTTCCGCTGCCGCACGGGCCGGCCGGTGGTCGCCTGTTTGCTGGACCTGGGCACCGGCGGCGGTTACTACCTGGCGACGGCCTCTGACCTGATTATCGCCCATCCCACCACGATCACCGGCGGCATCGGCGTTGTCCTCAATCTCTACAACCTCCAGGATACGATGGCCTACTTCAACGTGATCAGTCAGATCATCAAGGCCGGTCCCCTTATCGACATGGGGACGGTGACCGCCGCCCTGAGCGACGAGACCCGCCGGCTTCTCCAGGAGATGGCGAACGAGTTTCAGGCGCGCTTCCGCCGGGTGGTGGAGCAGGCCCGGCCGGGTGTCGATCCGCGTGAGGGCACCACCTTCGACGGCCGGGTCTTCACCGCCGGGCAGGCGCTGGAGCGGCGCTTGATCGACCGCATCGGCTACCTTGACGATGCCCTCGACGCGGCGCGGCAGCTGGCCGGCACGCCCGGCGCCCCGGCGGTACTGTTCCACCGTCGGAACGACCCGGGCCGTTCGGTCTACGCCGTCACGCCCAATGTACCCTTGCAGAGCACCTTCCTGCCGGTCAGCGTGCCCGGCCTGGAGCGCTCCCGCCTGCCGACGTTCCTCTACTTGTGGCAACCTGACCCGACCCTGGAACGGTTCGGCGGGAAGTGAAGCGGCGTTCGCCGAAGCGCGGCCTGTTGGCCGGCGCGAGCCGGCCCGGCGTCTGCGGCGGCCCCTTCTCCCGTGACGTCCGCGAATGGAGAATGGCCGCGAACAGGATCGCCAGTCCCACCAGGGCGATCACACACAACCACAACGGCGACAAGATCAGCTGGAGAATCAGCGAGGGTTCCCGCTCGCCGTCCTGATAGGAGTCGCGCACCGGCCCGATCGAGATGTCCAAGGGAGGGAATTCGTCCACCGGGATCACCGGCAGGGCATCGCCGGCCGGCGTCTCCGCGGACACGGGCAGGGCCAACGGGATGCCGATGTTGCCCGACTGTACGTCGGCCGCCGAGGGGAACGGATCGCGTCCCTGGCGGGCGGCCAGGTCGCACCAGGGGCAGATCAGTAGCGCCTGGTTGAAGAGATGCTGGCGGTTGACGATGCAGGGTTGCAGCCGCTGCTCGGCCTCGCGCAGCGCCTCGTGCCACTGGGCGGCGGTGGGGCGGGCGGCGGGCGTGGTGTGCCCCTCCTCGAAGCAACGCCGGACCAGTTCCGGCAGCGGCGCCGGCAACACCTCCAGAGGAGGCGCGTGGGGGTTGGGCTCGTAGGGGACCGGCCGGCTCTTGGCATAGGGCCAGTGACCAGCCGCGATCCGCTTCGGGATCGGATCCGGATCGCCCTGACCGGTGAAACGGCCGGCGAAGGGATGGAAACCCTGCATCAACAACTGAAAGATCAGCACCGCCAGCGCGAAGTCGTCGTGCTCGGGCCGGCGGTCGAACTCGCCGTAACGGGTGCCGTAGAGCTCCGGCGGCGTGTAGTCCGGCTTCCCCACCGGGCAGCGGAACGTCCGCCCCGGGCCGGCCACCTGGAACGAGTCGGTGTCCACTAGCGTCACCAGCGCCTGATTGGTGACCAGGACGTTCGACTCGTTCAGGTCGCCGATGACGTAGCCTGCTTCGTGGACGGCGAAGACGGCGGCGCAGAGGTTGCGGGCCGTCCGCACCAGGTAGCCATAGTGGAATAGCGGGCAGACCTGTAGCCGCACCTTGGGGTTGTAGAACTCGAAGAGCGGGCGGGCATTGTGGACCCGCGGCATCACGTAGCCGACACAGCGGCACTCGCCGTCCGCCTCCCGCAGCCGGTCGAGCGGCCAGGCGATGGAGGGATGCCCCAGGCCGGCCATCGGGTCGGCCGGCGGGGCCGCCAGCATGACCGCCAGTTTGTCGGCGCGCTCGGGGGAGGGTTTGTGATAGACCTTGGCCAGCAGCTCGGGCCGGTCGGGCACGGCGTAGATCAGCGCCTCGCCGCCCCGAGCGAGCGGCGGCCCTTCGAGCACGACGACAGCCCCATCCTTTTCCAGTTGCACCCGCATTGGTGATCCGTGATCCGTAGTTCGCAGTCCGTAGCATACCAGGCGGCGGGATGGGATGCAGTCGCACTTTCAGAGAATACCGAATCCGGAAACATCAGCCCCGTTGTCCCAGAAAGGGACGGTTCGCCGCAAGGGGCTTGCCATCCATCACGACGAACAGGCTCTCGGGTACGATGAAATCTGGTAGGATGAGGGACGTTCAGGTCCCTTGCGGAGACAGCCGCTGAGGGGGGGCGATGCGTGTGGAAAAAGTACAGCTGACCATCCTGAGCAGGGCCGTTCGTTCCTTCCTCGCCCGCAGGAAGGAGGGCCAGAGACCCCTCGTGGCGGATGAGGAGGGACAGGCCCGGCACGGCGTGATCCCACACGAGGAGGCAATGCCGCGGCGACGGACGGCCGTCTGGTGTAAGAGGACGATCCGTCGCGGATGATCGTAATCTTTGAAGCGCTGATGGGGGCGGATGACAGAAGGAAGCGGAGATCGTTAGCGACCGCAACGTGCAAGGAGCTGTGGCAAGCAAAGGCGGCCCCAGGTTCCTCGGCTTACTGCCCCTGCCGGGCGTGGCGGCGGCGGTCTGCCTCCTTGAGGTGGATCTTCCGCAATCGGATCGCCCGCGGCGTCACCTCGACCAACTCGTCCTCCTCAATGTACTCCAGGGCCAGTTCCAGCGTCAGCTGCCGCGGCGGCTTCAAGAGGATGCTCTTCTCCGCCGTCGAGGCCCGAATGTTAGTCAGCTTCTTCTCGCGGCAAACATTCACCGGCAGGTCGTTGTCGCGGCAGTGTTCACCGACGATCTGCCCCTCGTAGACCGGCTCGCCCGGCCCGATGAAGAGCACGCCGCGTTCCTGGAGGTTTTCCAGGGCGTAGGCCGTCGCCCGCCCCGTCTCGGTTGAGACCATCACGCCGTTGACCCGGGCCGGGATCGGGCCGCGAGCCGGCTGGTAATCGTAGAAGGTGTGGTGCATGATCGCCTCGCCACCGGTCGCGTTCAACAGCCGCGTCCGCAGGCCGATCAGCCCCCGAGCCGGAATGGTGAACTCGATGTGCGTCAGCTTGCCGCGCGAGTCGAGCCGCACGCACTCGGCCCGCCGACTGCCGACCAACTCCATCACCGCTCCCACCGAGCCCGGCGGCACTTCCACCACCAGGTACTCGATCGGCTCCAGCACCCGGCCATCCACCTGGCGGGTGATCACCTTCGGCTTGCCGACTGACAGCTCGTAGCCCTCGCGACGCATGTTCTCCAACAGGATGCCGAGGTGCAACAAGCCGCGGCCCGAGACGTGGAACTCGTCGCGCCGCTCCTCGCTTGGCGTGACCCGCAGAGCGACGTTCGACTTCAGCTCCTTGAGCAGCCGGTCGCGCAGCTGTCGGCTGGTCAGATAGGTGCCATCCTGGCCGGCGAACGGCGAGTCGTTGATCCGGAAAACCATGTCAAGCGTCGGCTCGTCCACCTTGATCGGCGGCAGGGGCTCGGGGGTCCCCGGATCGGCGATGGTGTCGCCGATGTCCACCTCCTCCAGGCCGACCACCGCACAGATGTCGCCGGCGCCGACCTCGTCGGCTTCAACCCGGCCCAGGCGGTCGAAGACGTAAAGCTGGGCTACCTGGTCGTCGATGCGCCGGCCGTCGCGCTTCAGCAGCGCCACGCGCTGGCCCTTGCGAACCTTGCCGCGGACCACCCGGCCGACAGCGATCCGGCCGACGTAGTCGTTGTAGTCAAGGGTGACGACCAGCAATTGCAGCGGCGCGTCGAGATCCACCGCCGGCGGCGGTACATGCTTAAGGATGGCATCATACAAAGGCCGGATGTCAACCCCGGGCACGGCCGGGTCGGTGGTGGCGATGCCTTGCCGGCCGGAGGCGTAGATGGTTGGGAAGTCGAGGGTGGCGTCGTCGGCGCCCAGCTCGACGAAGAGGTCGAAGACGGCGTTGAGCGTCTCCACCGGCCGGGCGTCGGGGCGGTCGATTTTGTTGATGATGACGATGGGCCGGAGTCCGCATTCGAAAGCCTTGCGGAGGACGAAGCGGGTCTGCGGCAGCGGCCCCTCGGCGGCGTCCACCAACAAGAGGGCGCCGTCGGCCAGACGTAAGACGCGCTCGACCTCACCGCCGAAGTCGGCATGGCCGGGGGTGTCGATGATGTTGACCTTGGTGCCGCCCAACGTCAGGGCGATGTTCTTGGCCAGGATGGTGATGCCGCGTTCCCGCTCCAGGTCGTTGGAGTCGAGGATCTGCTCGCCGCGCAACTCGCCGGCGCGGAACAGCCCCGACTGCCGCATCATTTGATCGACGAGAGTGGTCTTGCCGTGGTCAACGTGGGCGATGATCGCCACGTTGCGAAGGTCCGTTCGTTGCATGCCTGGTCTTCTCGTTGGGTGTGGGCCGACGGCCGATGTCCCTTGGCCGGGCGGGAGCAGAGACCTTATTATAGGAGACGCCGGCGCGGCCCGCATAGAGGCACACAGCCGGCCGAGAGAGGAACCTGCCGATGGACCTGTACCTGATTCGGCACGCCGAGGCCAAGCCGCTCGGCGCCGACGGCATCACCCGCGACGAGGACCGGCCGCTGACCGAGGCCGGCGAGGCCCAGGCGCGGGAGCTGGCCGCGGGCCTACAGCGGCACGGCGTCCACCTGGGCCTACTACTGACCAGCCCCTTGCTGCGGGCGCGGCAGACGGCGGAGGCGATCCTCCGGCAGTGGTCGTTGCCGGCCCCGGAGCTGCGCGTCTGCGCAGAGCTGGCCCCGGGCGTCAAGCCGAAGAAACTGGCACGGCTGCTGCGCATACTGAGTGCCGACGGGGTGGGGCTGGTCGGCCACATGCCCGACCTGGCCCGGCACACCGCCTGGCTGATCGGCGGCAAGAAGGCCCAGATCGACCTGGCCAAGGCGGGGGCGGCCCACCTGGTCTGCCCCGATTTCCCCCGAAAGGGCAGCTGTACGCTGATCTGGCTGGTGACGCCCGAGTTGCTGCGGCGCTGACTCGCTGCTCAACCAATTCCGGCCCTCCCTCGTAGAATAATGTAGCCGAATTCGCCAGAATTCAGGGCAGCGCAAAGCAGGGGCGATTCCTGTATCCTTTCCGAATGAGGAAACGACCATGACGGCACGGCGATGGCTGATCCCGGCGCGGTTGTTGATCGTGTTGATCCTGGCGGCACCGGCGCTGGGCGCGGAAAGGACCGACGCCGCCCGCATCAAGGCGGTCGAGGAGCGGCTGCGGCTGGATGTCACTTTCCTGGCCTCCGCCGAGTGCGAGGGGCGCGGCCCCGGCACCCGTGGCATTGACCTGGCCGCCGACTACATCGCCAACGAGTTCAAGAAGGCCGGCCTTCGCCCCGCTGGGGAGTTCGGCTCCTACTTCCAGCCGTTCGCCATTGCCGGCGCCGTCCTGGAAAATTGCAGTCCGCTGGTGCTGCACGGCCCGAAGGGGCAAACGATCGAATTGAAGCAGGGGGTTCACTTCCACCCCTTCGGCCTGGGCAGCAGCGGCCGCGTGACGGCGGCCCCGCTGGTCTTCGCCGGCCACGGCATCACCAGCCCGAAAGACCCCGAGTACGACGACTACCGCGACCTGGACGTGGCCGGCAAGGTGGTTGTCCTGTTGCGCGACACGCCGCGAGCGCTCAGCCGGCAGGCGGTCGGCGGTAACTGGCGGCGGCGCTACGGCGCCTTCACCGAGAAGCTGCGCAACGCCGAGGAGCACCAGGCGGCCGGCGTCATCTTCGTCAACGACTGGGATACCGCCCAGACCGGCGACGACTTGCTTGATTTCAACTTCCTGGCGACCGCGGCCAGCCGATCGCAGCTGCCGGCCTTCCACATGAGCCGCGGGGTGTTGGAGGAGATGCTCTGGTCCAGCCGGGGCCTCGACCTCCGCGCGCTGGAGGAGGACACCGACCGGACCTTCACGCCGCACGGCGTCGCGCTGGACGGCTGGACGGTTAGCTTTGACGTCAAGGTCCGCCGCGCCAAGGATGCCATCCCGGTGAAGAATGTGGTCGGCGTGCTGGAAGGCAAGGGCCGGCTGGCCCATGAGACGGTGATCATCGGCGCCCACTACGACCATGTCGGTTACGGCGGCCAGAGCAGCCTGTCCGGATCGAAGAAAATGGCGATCCATCACGGCGCCGACGACAACGCCTCGGGCACGGCCACCCTGATCGAGTTGGCCCGGCGCTTCGGCCCAATGCCCGACCGCGAGGGCCGACGCCTGGTGTTCATCGCCTTCAGCGGCGAGGAACTGGGGCTGTTTGGGTCGGAACATTACTGCCAGAACCCGCTCTTCCCGCTGGACAACACAGTGGCGATGGTCAACCTGGACATGGTCGGCCGGCTCCGCCCCGATCCGGAGACCGGCAAGGACGTGCTCCAGGTTCACGGTGTCGGCACGGCCAAGACCTTCGAGGCCCTGATCGAGGCGCTCAATCAGAAGCACGGCTTCAAGCTGCAAAAGCACAAAAGCGGCTTCGGTCCCAGCGACCACGCCGCGTTCTACGCCAAGAAAATCCCGGTGTTCTTCTTCTTCACCGGCGACCATCCCGATTACCACCGCCCGACCGATACGGCCGACCGGCTCAACATCTCCGGGATGCGGCGCATCGCCGACCTGACGGAAGATTTGATCGTGCAGCTGGCCACCGCCCCGGAGCGGCCGGAGTACGTCCGTGTGACGGAGGGGAGTCGGACAACGCCGGGCGTGCAGGGGCCGCGGCTGGGCATCCGGCCCGATTACAACGACGACAAGGACGGCGTGCTCATCGGCGGCGTGCTCGACGGACTGCCGGCGGCCAAGGCCGGTTTGAAAGAGGGGGACCGCATCGTGCGGATCAACGGCAAGGAGGTCAAGAGCCTACAAAACTACATGGTGCTGATGGGCCAGCAGAAGAGAGGGGACACCATCGAGCTGGCCATCATCCGCGACGGCCAGCCGATGACCGTCAAGGTGAAGCTGGATTAGGGCAATCCCATAGCCGCTTGCGGCTTGGTGGAATCGGGGAACGTCAAGCCGCAAGCGGCTGCCGGGGATCTTCTCACTTCTCCTTTTTGTACTCTCCCTCCACGAGTTGCTTCGCCTCGTCGTTGACGGCGGTTCCGTCATCACCTTTCAGCTCGCTGAGCGTCATCCGGTCCTTGTCCACCTTGATGCGGAAGCTGAACTTGCTCCCCTCGCTCGGTCCACCGTCCACTCCCTTCAGCTCGACCTTTTTGATCACGCCCGACAGGACGCCCTCCTTGATGGTGTAGCTGGCGTCGATGACGATTGACCGGTCCGTGCCCTCGGCCAGCGTGACCTTCAGGCGGTCGGCCTGGATGTCGAACTTGATGGACCGGTCGCCCACGGTCCGGGTCCAGACGCCTACCGGCCCGTCCGCGGCCATCGCACCGCCGACGGACAGGACCAGCAGTCCCGCGCTCGCAATCATCCACCGGATCATGGCAAGATCTCCCTTGGCAAAGTAGAAGGGTCATGCACCAAGGGAAACAAGATAACGGAACAGAGCCGGTAAGGGGAGGGAAAAATCGAGAGCCGGGCGGCGCGCCCGGCTCATCGAGTTGGTCGAAGCTTTATCCCCCCTGGCCGAACAGGCGGCCGAAGAACCCGCTGTCCTTCTTGGGGCGGGACGGCTCGGGGGGTGCGGCCGGGGCCGCCGGCGGCGGAGTGGGGGGCCGATCCGGCGGCGGGGGGCCGCTGCCGCGACGGTTGGCCAACTCCTGATGCCGGCGTTGTAGTGGGGCCAACCGTTCGCGCAAGACGGCGTCGCGGCTAGCCAGCTCCAGCTCGTGCCGGACCTCGGCCTGGAGTCGGAGCACTTCGTTCCGCTGCCGGGCCAACTCGGCCCGCTCCCGGGCCATCGACACTTCCATGTCACGCATCTGGGTCATCAGCGCCTCTTCATCCTCCTTGAGCTGGCGGCGCTCGCGCTCCAACTCCTCGCTGAGGGCCAGCAGCTCTTGCTCGCGCGGGGTCATGGCGCTAGTGGAGCGCTCCTGCAATTCCTGGATCTTGCGGTGCAACGTGCGGATCACCTCGGACTTCTCTTCCAGCAGGCTCTCGTACTCCTTCTGCCGCTCCTCCCAGGACTGGTCGCTCTGCTGGGCCAATTCCTCAAACTGCTTCTCCAGTTCGGCAACCAGGGCCCGCAGCCGAGCGTTCTCGGCGCGGAGTTGCTCCACCTCGGACGGTTCCGAGGCGGCGCCGTCCAGGGCCTCGCCTTCGCCAAACCCCTGCTCGGAATCGGCCGGCTCGTTCAGCTTCCGGCTGGATCTGTCAAGCCGCTCGTCCAGGGGCTTGCCCTCCCGACCATCCTCGGCAGAGGCGGGCCGGGCTGGGCGCTTGCTCCCATTCCACTTCGCTTCCGAGTTAGGGAAAAGTCTCGACATGTGGCCGGTCTCCCTCTGTTCAGCGTCGGTCGAACCCTTCGGCGGAGGCTTAAGGTTCCGGTGGCCCGCCAAAGGGGGGCACTAACCAACTATAGTTCGCAAATGACCGACAATGCGGCAAATCAAACGGCCAATCGCTCCGGCCGGGTGGCGGCCAGGACCTCGCCCAGGATGCCCAGGGCGGTTTCGACCTGCTCGGCGGTGACGCACAGGGGAGGGCAGAAGCGGACGGCGCTTTCGCCGCAGCCTAACAGGAGCAGGCCGCGGCGGAATGCCGCCTGCACCACCTCGTCGCGGCGGGCCGGGTCGGGGGTCAGGCTGTCGCGGTCCTTGACCAGGTCGATGGCCATCATCAGGCCCAGGCCGCGAACGTCGCCGATCAGCGGATGCTGCCGTTGCAAGCGGAGGAGACCCTGCCGCAGCTGCTCGCCCCGCTGGGCCGCATTGGTGATGTAGCCGCGCTCCAGCAATTCCAGCGTCGCCAGCGCCGCCCGGCAGCTGACCGGGTTGCCGCCGAACGTGCTGGCATGGCTGCCGGGGGGCCAGTTCATCACCTCGGCCCGGGCCACGATTGCCCCCAGCGGCATCCCGCTGGCGATCCCCTTGGCCAGGCAGATGATGTCCGGCTCGACCTTCCAGTGCTCGACGGCGAACAGCTTGCCGGTCCGTCCCATGCCGGTCTGCACCTCGTCGGCGACCAGGAGAATGCCGTGCCGATCGCACAACTCGCGCAGTGCCGGCAGGAAACCGGGCGGCGGCACGTGGTAGCCGCCCTCCCCCTGGATCGGCTCGACGAAGACGGCGGCCACCTCGTCGGGCGGAGCGGTCCGCCGGAGCACCGTCTCCTCGATCTGCCGGACACAATGACACCCCGCCGACGCGATGCAGTCCTTGCAGCCGCGGGGGAACGGCACGTGGTGGATGTCGGGGACCAGTGGGGAGAAGCCGCGGCGGTGGACCAGCTTGGAGCCGGACAGCGACATGGCCCCGTAGGTCCGGCCGTGAAAGGCGCCGAAGAAGGCGATGGCCCGCGATCGACCCGTGTGCCAGCGGGCCAGCTTCAACGCCGCCTCCAGCGCCTCGGCTCCGCTGTTGGTGAAGAAGACCCGCTTGGGCGAGTCGCCGGGCGCCGCCTCGGCCAGCCGCTGGGCCAGGTCGATCTGCGGCTGGTAGTAGAAGTCGGTCCCCGACATATGCAGGAGCTTGGCCGCCTGGTCCTGGATGGCGGCGACGACATGGGGGTGACAGTGGCCGGTCGAGGTGACGGCGATGCCGGCGGTGAAGTCGAGGAAGAGGTTGCCGTCCACGTCCTCGATGACTGCACCACTGCCGCGGGCAACGACCAGCGGGTAGATGCGGGTGTACGACGGCGACATGTAGCGCTGGTCGCGCTCCAAGAGCGCCCGCGCCTTCGGCCCGGGCAGGTCGGTCTGGAGCCGCGGTACCGTGCAGTTATCGAACTGCCACATGAACACACCCCACTCCTGGAAACCCTACAACTTGCGATCCCCTCAAGCCCAGGGGTTGCAACCCCTGGGCTTGGCTTGCCCCCGATCACGCCGGCCCGCCCTCGCTATTCGTTGTCAGGCCCTGGGCCAGCTCCATCAAGCCAAGCCTACTTCCCAGCCGTGGCGTCCCTGATTTCTAGGGATCTTTCAACAGCCGGATGAATTCTTCTACCGTCAGCCCGGCGTCGGTGAGGATGCTTTTGAGCGTCTTCAGGCTCAGTATTTTCCCCGCGTGATACGGTACGGTCACACGCCGCCCTGTGGTGTTCCTGTAAATCTTGTGACTGCTGCTCTGGCGTGCGAGGAAGAACCCGACTTTCTGCAAGGCCCGAATGACCTGGGCGGCGGTAACGCGGGGAAGCCGGGCCATTACACCTGAACCTCCACCGTGGTCAAACTAACTCGGTCGTTGACCGGGATGGGCTCCCCGCATGCCAACCGGTCTGCGACGTGGAGGCGTACGGCATCCTCGATGTTCCGCAGGGCTTCCTCATACGTGTCCCCCTCCGTGTAGCAACCCTGCAACGAAGGACAAACGGCGAAATACCCCTCCTGATCTTTCTCAATGACCACGGGAAAGACATACCTCGCTGCCAGTTCCTTCTTGGCGCCCTTCCTACGATTCGTTTTCGCTCGGGACATCTCACATTCCCCCTCCGGTGCTGCGGTCCTCACTCCTCACTCCACCGGCCCGCCCTCGCTATATCGTTGTCAGGCCCTGGGCCATCTTCACCGTGGTGCCGTGATTGACCGTCCAGGCGATCTTGTGCGTTGCTGTCTTTGTCTGCACTACTTCCGCAGACAAATCGCTCCTTTGACGTTCTGCAAATCCCAGACACTGCTCAAGTGTAACTCCACACCCGTACTGAGGCGCTCGAGAATCCGGCTAAGCTCCTCTTCATCTTCACACAGGTACCAATCCGGAGACGTTCCGGACTTGGGGAACCGCACTTCCACCAGTACCGGTGAGGCCTTCGCAAACAACGCCGAGACGGCCGTCTTGGCCTCAGGGCTCACGGCCGACAGCACTCTTGCATTCATGATTCAGGCCCCTCAATCGAGCACGCGGGCAGCTTCACACAACTTCGGGCTCAACTCTTGGTTGAAGTAGTCGTGAATACCAATCCCGCGGAGGCGGAGAAGCAGCCTCCGGAACCACCGCAGGCAAGCTTCATAATGGATCGCATTCACCTCGGGTGACGGGGTTCCTCCCGGCGTTTGGACGAGGACCAGCCCCAGGGAGCCAATCTGTTCCACGGAGAGTACCGCGACTGCCAGCTCTCCTCGTTTGCCTGCAGCCCGTACTGCTTCCCGCACCTCATCCGGACTAGGATGGGCGGTTCGCGCAAACAGGGAAAGGCCAACCTCGCCTTCACGCAGCCGGAACTCAGACGGTTTGAGCTTTCCTTTTGAGAGCCCAACGACACGCAGCAGTTCCTTGACCTCCATGTCGCTCTTCTTCCTCTACTCATCACGCCGGCCCGCCCTCGATATTCGTTGTCAGGCCCTGGGCCATCTTCACCGTGGTGCCGTGATTGACCGTCCAGGCGATCTTGTGCGTTACTGTCTCGACCAGGCCGGCGGCCGACGGGTGGCCGTTGCCGCTCTTTTTGACGCCACCGAACGGCAGGTGCACCTCGGCGCCGATGCACGGCAGGTTGACGTAGCCCATGCCGTAGTCGCATTCCTCGCGGAAGAAGCGCATCGCCCGGTAATCCTCGGTGATCACCGCCAGCGACAGGCCGTACTCGGTGTCGTTGTAGATCCGCACCGCGTCGTCGTTGTCCTTGAACGGGATCAGGGCCACGTGCGGGCCGAAGACCTCTTCGCGGATCGAGCGCACCCCCGGCCGGTGCTCCATGCGGTAAATAAACGGCGACAGGAAGCAGCCGCGGGCGTACTCGCCGTGCGTCATCCGGCCACCGTCGAGCAAGACCTGGGCCCCCTCGGCCCGGGCCAGCTCGTTGTAGCGCTCCACTTTCGCCACGGCGGCGCGGTTGATCACCGGGCCGGTGAAATTGGCCGGGTCGAGCGGGTCACCGATGGGGAGCCGCCGCGCCTGGGCCACGAACTGCTCGGCGAAGCGGTCGAAAATCTTCTCCTGAACCAGAATCCGCCCGGCCGAGACGCAGCGCTGGCCGCTCGTCTTGAAGGCGCTGATCAGGCCGCAGGTCACCGCCAGGTCGAGCCGGGCATCCGCACAAACGATGACGGCGCTTTTGCTCCCCATCTCGCAAGCGACGATGCGGTCGTAGTGCTCGGCCGACAGTTGTTGAATGCGGTGGCCGACTTCGTAGCTGCCGGTGAACAATACCACATTGACGCCGGGATGTCGTACCAGCGCCTCGCCCGGCACGTGGTCGCCGTGGACCAGGTTGACGACGCCCGGCGGAAAGCCGGCCTCCTCGAAAAGTTCCACCAGCCGTTGCCCGATGGCCGGGGCGTCCTCTGACGGCTTGAAGACGACGGTGTTCCCCTCGATCAGGCTGGGCCCAAGCATCCAGAGCGGCACGGCGAAGGGGAAGTTCCACGGTGTGATCACCGCCACGACGCCCCACGGCTTGCGGCGCACGAAGGCGTCCTTCTCGGCGATCTCCGAGGCGACCACGTCGCCGATCGGCATCCGGCCGGTGCCGAAGACATACTGGATCATGTGCAGCCCTTCGACGACCTCGGCGCGGCACTCGGTGATGACCTTGCCGCATTCGCGGGCCATCAGCCGGGCCAGGTTGTCGGTCTCGCGCTTGACCAGCTGGGCAAGGTTATCGAACAACTCGGCGCGGTAGATGCGGCTGCTGCGCCGCCAGGCGGGGAAGGCGGCGCGGGCGGCGGCGACGGCGGCTTCGACTTCGGCTTCGGTGCCGCTGGGGAAGACACCGATCACCTCATCGAGACGGGCGGGGTTGCGGCTCTCGAAATGGCCGGCTGCGGGGACCTGCCAGCGGCCGGCGATCAGGTGGCGGCCGGTGACGCCGGGGGAAGCGGTAGCGGTGGCCATGTCGCGGTACTCCTTAGGGGCAAGGAATGAGGCGCCGATGCCGGCAAGGACGGCCGGCTGGTCCGGCAGGGAAACGGACGAGGGGAAGAGGCCACGGGGCCGGAGCCAGCCTACAGAAATTATAGGGTACGAATCCGCCCCCCTCAATCCGAACGGGGGTTCAGCCCCGGCCATAATCGCATTGTCAGGGTGCCGGTCGGGAAGGACAATAATCCTCTGAGGCTGAGGCCATTTCCATCCTCTCTCCGCGAGGGTAGCCATGCGCTGGGCGGCATTGCTGACACTGCTGACAACGATTTACCGAGGTGGGGAAGACTCGCCCCACGCCGAGGCGGGCAAGGAGCTGAAGGTGCTCGCCCGCGCCTCCTGGCAGCTGCCGGTCCGGGATGCCACGCCGCAGCAGCGCGTCCTCCGCAGCGAGCAGGAGCTGAAGGCAGCGGTCGGCAATCAGGCTGACGCCCTGCTCAAGGCGCTGAAAGTGGACCGGATCGACTGGAAGACGCAGATGCTCATCCTTGTCAGCAGCGGAACCCGGCGGACCGGCGGCTATAGCGTGGAGATTACCCAGCTGGACGTGCGCGACAACGCCCTGACGGTCCACTGGAAACTGAACGCGCCGAAGCCCGGGCAGCCGGTGACTCAGGCGCTCACTCATCCCGCCCAGGTCCTGCTCGTGGAGCGCTTCGAGGGCCCGGTGCGGTTCGACCCGCCGGCGAAGGAACGCTGAGCGCCGGGGAGCAGCCGGGACATCCGCTCGGGAGCGCCCCGCACTCCCCACCCTTGTCGGAAAGCGATAAGGTAAGGGTGAAGAGTTAGTTGCCCACATCCCGACGGAGCTCCTATGCGGATCGAGGTAGCGTTTGGCCGGGAGCACCTGGCGCTGGAGGTCCAGGAGAGCCGGCTGGTCGGCATCAAGCGGCAGCCGGTGGCGCCGCCGCTGGCTGATCCGGCAGAGGCGGTCCGTGCCGCTTTGGAAAATCCCCTCGGCTTCCCTGCCCTGCGGCGCGCCTTGACCCCGGATGATCACGTGGCCATCGTCCTGGACGAGCACCTGCCCCGGCTGGCCGAATTGCTCACGCCGTTGCTGGAACACGTCGTCGGGGCCCATGTCCTTCCCGAAGCGATCACACTCCTTTGCCCTTCCGCCTCTCGGCAGGATTGGCTCGACGATTTGCCCGATGCCTTCCAGGATGCCCGGCTCGAAGTGCATGACCCGCGCGACCGCAAGCGGCTGAGCTACCTGGCCACCACACGCCAGGGCCGGCGGCTGTACCTGAACCGCACCGCCGTCGATGCCGACCAACTGATCGTGTTGACCGGCCGTCGCTACGATCCGCAACTGGGCTACGCCGGCGCGGCCGGGGCCCTTTACCCGGCCCTGAGCGATGAGGCCACCCGCCAGGAGCTGGCCGGCGAGTTGTCGCTGGCGGTGCCGGGGGGCGAGCCCTGGCCGGTACAGCAAGAGGCAATGGAAGTCGCCTGGCTGCTGGGGGCGCCGTTCCTGGTCCAGGTGATCGAAGGCTCCGGCGACGCCATCACCCATGTTGTGGCCGGGATGATGGACACCAGCGCCGTGGGCCAGCAACTGCTCGATGCCAGCTGGCGCGAGACGGTGGCCCGGCCGGCTGACACGGTGATTGCCGGCGTCAGCGGCGACCCGACGCACCACGACTTTGCTGACCTGGCCCGGGCCCTGACCTGCGCCGCACGGGTGGTCCGGCCGAAGGGACGGATCATCCTGCTGAGCGATGCCCGGCCGGACCTGGGGGCCGGGGCCGAGCTGCTCCGCCAGGCCAATGATCCCGATCAGGCCCTCACCCAACTCCGCCGCGTGAAGCCGCCCGACATGACGGCGGCCTTTGCCTGGGCCAGCGCCGCCCAGCATGCCGACATCTTCCTGCTGAGCGGTCTGGCCGACGAGGTCGCGGAAGAACTCTTCGCCGTCCCCCTGGAGCACCCCGGCCAGGTGCAGCAGTTGCTCCGCGACGAGGGCTCGTGCCTGTTTCTCAACGACGCCCACAAGGCGCTGGCCGTGGTGGACGAGGAAGGCTATGCCTGAGCGCACTCCCCTGTATCAAGTTGAAAAGCAGGCCGGGGCCGTGTTCGCGGAGGAGGCCGGCTGGCTGATGCCGGCTCACTTCGGCGACCCCGCCGCCGAGTACCGCCATGCCACCGAGGGTGCGGCCGTCTTTGACCTCTCGCACCGGGGCAAGGTGGTAGTGACCGGCCCCGACGCCCGCACCTTCCTAAATAACCTCAGCACCAACGACATCAAGGGACTCACACCCGGCGCCGGCTGCGAGACCTTCCTCTGCAACGTCCAGGCCCGGGTGGTTGCCTCTCCCGTCGTGTACTGCTCGTGGCCGCCGGAGGGGTCGTCCGAATCCGACGGGAGCGATGTGTTCTGGCTCGATCTGGACGCGGGCACCGCTGACAAGGTAATCAAACATCTGGACCATCACCTCATCAGCGAGCAGGTCGAGCTGCGCGACTCGACCCGCGCCTGCGTCCAGCTTCACCTGGCCGGCCCGGAGGCGCAAGCGATCCTGGCCCGCGCCCTGTTCGTCGAGGTGAAGCTGCAAGAACTGCGGCACTCCGGCCTCTGCTTCAGTGGCGGCCTCCTCCACGTGCGCCGCCGCTCCGCGCTGGGCCTGCCCGGTTACGACCTCCTCTACGAGTGCGAACGGGCTTCCAAGCTGTGGCAAGCGCTGGCGGAAGCTGGCGCTCGGCCGGCGGGATCGCAGGTGTACGAGGTTCTCCGCGTCGAGGCGGGGACGCCGGCCTACGGCAAGGACATCGACGAGAGCGTGCTGGCGCCGGAAGTGGGGCGCACGGCGCAGGCCATCAGCTACACCAAGGGCTGCTATCTCGGTCAGGAGCCGATCTGCCGCATCCGTGATCTCGGCCACGTCAACCGGACCCTGCTCGGGCTGAGGATCACCGGCACCGAGGCGGTCCCGCCCGGGGCCAAATTGTTCCGCGACGGCAAGGAAGTGGGACATGTCACCTCATCGGTGGTGTCGCCGCGATGGGGGGCCATCGCGCTGGCGTATGTCCGCCGGGGCCATGAGCCGGGTACGGTCGTGGAGGTCGAGGCGGCGGGGACCAGGAGGACCGCCCGGGTGACGGGACTGCCGTTCTCCAGCGGCAACGTCGGGGGAACCGGCTGAGTGAGCAAGAGGACCACGCAGCCGACGCCGTTGAACAGGGCGTGCATCAGGATCGGTCCCACCAGGCTACCGGTGCGGTGGGCGAGGAGCCCGAGTCCTAGTCCGAGGACGAACAGGGCGACCGGCTGCGGCCAGGCGAACGAATGCCCCGCGGCAAAGAAGAGGGAAGTCCCGTAGATCGCCTCGGCGGCCGGTGTCTGCCCATAACGCCGGACCAGCAGGTAGCCCGGTGTCAGCAGCAGCACGAACAGCGCGGGGGCCGACTCGGCCAGCGCTCCCCCGAGCCCTTGCCCGCGCCAGCCCGATTCGATCCGTTCCCAGCGTTCCAGGAAGGCCATCGCCAGCGCCGCGGCCACGGCGACCGCCCCGCCCCAGGGGCGCCGCGCCAGCCAGCGCTGGAACAGACCACGGAACAGCAGCTCCTCCCACACCGGCGCCACCACCGCCGCCGTGAACAAGATCAGGAACCACTCGACCGGCCGCGGCTGGCTGCCGGCCAACTTGACCAGCGGGTGGGTCTCCGGCGGCGCCCGTACCAGCCGATCGTACCACCAGCTCGCCAGGAACTGAACGGCGTAGACGAATGGCGTGAACACCAACCAGCCGAGAAGGCCGGCGAACAGATTTTGGACCAGGCGGCGATGGGTCAGGCCGAGTTGCTCCGGCCGGGTGCCGCTGACCAGCCACAAGAACAGGGGGATCAGCGTGACCTGAAGCGGAAAGGTGAGCGTGTTCACCCAGAGCGCGCGGCGCGCGGTGTCGATCGGCGCCTGCTCGCTGCTCAGCAGCAGGGCGGTCCAGGGGAGGGTTCCCGGGAAGGCGGCGTCGGGGTTAACTGCCAGCGTAGCGAGATATTCCGGGCGCACCGCGTGCAGATGGTTGAAAAATCCGGCCAGGGTCAGTAGTCCTTGCACCAGTGCCGGTAGCAGAAAGTAACCGAGGAAGAGGGTGATGACAATCTCGGCAGCGCTCCAGGGGATGTCGGCCTCTTCCAGCGGAGGCAGCAGCCGACGGCGGGCTCCTGGACGCAAGTACCACAGGCCCAGGATCAACAGGACCGTGGCCGGCAGCGCCAGGTAGAGCCAGTGCCACAGATCGAGCGGTTTATCTCTCATGGTCAGCGGGCCGTCCTGGCGCGGGAAGGAAGCTGCCGCAAGTATCCTACCGCCGGCTCCGGGCCGCGGGTAGACTCGAAGGGGGCGGGGATCGGGAGCGTGATGGCCAATGGCGAGCATCCTGGACCGGATCGTGGCAAGCAAGCGGCGCGAGATCGAGGAGGCCCGGAGGCGGTTGCCGGAAGCGGCGCTGGCGAAGCGCCTGGCAACGGCCCCGCCGGTGCGCGACTTCCGCGCCGCCCTGGAGAAGCCCGGCGGCGTCCAGATTATCGCCGAGGTCAAGAAAGCCTCGCCGTCGGCCGGCCTGCTCCGCGCCGATTTCGACCCGGTGCAGATCGCCCGCATCTACGAGCGGCATGGGGCCGCCGCCGTCAGCGTCCTGACCGACGAGCCATTCTTCCAGGGCCGGCTGGAGTATCTGTCGGCCGTGCGCGAGGCGGTGGCGCCGCCCGTCCTGCGCAAGGACTTTCTCCTGGACCGCTACCAGCTCCTGGAGGCCCGCGCCGCTGGGGCTGATGCCGTCCTGCTCATCGCCGAGGTCCTGCCGGGGGAGTTGCTGCCCCGCCTACTGCGCCAGGCACACGAGTTGGGGATGCAGGCGCTGGTGGAACTTTACGACGCGGCGAACCTGCCGCGGGTGCTGGACAGCGGCGCCCGCCTCCTCGGCGTCAACAACCGCGACCTGCGGACCTTTGTCACGCGCCTGGAGCACACCCTGGAACTGGCCGCCCGCCTGCCGGCCGACTGCTGCCTGGTGAGCGAGAGCGGCATCCGCACGCGGGACGACATCCTGCGCCTGGAACAAGCGGGGGTCCGCGCCGTGCTCGTCGGCGAAACGCTGATGCGCGCCGCTGACATCGGCGCCAAGCTGGATGAGCTACGAGGGGCGGCCTCTCTCCTGGGAAGGGTACCCACGGAACCGTCATGAAAGGGTCAAGGCAGCGCTTCGAGGTACTCGACCCCGGGGACCCGGCGGCGCAGCTCCTGCTCGATGCCCATGATGACGGTCATGATGGTGCTCGGGCAGCCGCCGCAGGCGCCGCCTAGCCGCACCTGGACCACGCCGTCGCGGACATCGACCACCTCGATGGCGTCGGCGTCCAGGTACAAGGCCGGTGCAATCTCCTCCTTGAGAAAACGCACGACCTGCTCTTTCACATTCGCCGAATCAGCTGCTGGTCCCATGATGATCACTCCCCACGGCAAGGCGGGCCTGCTCGATGTCCTTCGTCAGCTGATCCGCCAGTTCGTCCGGGCCGCGGAAGGGCCGCGTATCTCGCAGACGCTGAAGGAAATCCAGTGCCAGCGTCTGACCATAGAGATCGCCCTGGAAGCCGATCAGGTGGACCTCCACCTTGCGGGCCTGTTCGCCGAAGGTCGGGTTGGGACCGACGTTGGCAGCGCCCGGCCAGGCAGTCCCTTCATGGAAGACGCGGACCGCGTAGACGCCATCGCCGGGGACCAGGGTTTCGATCTGTTCCAGGTTGGCGGTCGGGAAACCGAGTTGCTGGCCGCGGCCGCGGCCCATCCCGACCCGGCCGCGAAGGCGGTACGGCCGACCCAGCAGCTCGGCGGCGTCGCGCATGGCGCCGCGCGTCAGGGCGTCGCGCACCCGGCTGCTGGACACAGGCACGCCGTCCAGCTTCAACGGCGGCACAATCGCCAGATTAATGCCCGACCGGCGGCACAGCTCCCGAAGCGTCTCAACCGTTCCCGCGCGATTACGGCCAAAGGCAAAGTTGGGCCCCTCCACCATCGCCCGGGGGGCCAACCGCTCACGCACCACTTGTTCGAAGAACTCCTCCGCGGAAAGTTGCAGCAGGTCGCGGGTGGTCTGGAAAATCAGCACCTGGTCAGCGCCGCACCGGCAGAGCAGCTCCGCCCGATCGGGCACCGTGGTCAGGACCGGCATAAACTGCTCGGGCCGGAGCAGCTGCAAGGGGTGGGGGTCGAAGGTGACGACCACGGCCGGGCCGTTCACCTCCTGGGCCTGGCGGCGCAGCTCGGCCAGCAGCCAGGCGTGGCCGCGGTGGACGCCGTCGAAGTTGCCGATGGTGATGGCCCCCCCGCGACAGCCGGCCGGGGGATCGGCATGCCAGTCGAGTTTGGTAATGGTCATGGTTTGATCCATTAGCCGGCCCGTGGTCGATTTCGCTCATTATAGGTTCGGCAATCGCTTTCGGAAAAGGAAGGCCTCCGACAGAGTGCAGCGCTGCTTAGCGCGGGCCGTCGGGCCAACCCAGCATCCGGCCCAGGTCCGGCAGCGCAGGGAGACATTCCGGGTCGGCAGCGAGGAACAGGTCATCTGTTTGCAGCAGGGCAGCCACGTCCACGACCGCGGCCCAGAAGTCACCCAGCGCCCCGAGGTAGGCAATGATCGTGGCCGCCAGCGTCTGCTGGGCCACGATGATGTCGCCGAACGTCACCCGGTCCGGGTCCTGCTGGTGCCGCTGGTAGACGCCGCGGTAAGTCCGCACCTGGTCAGGCAGGATGTGATGGCGGTAGTAATCGAGCAGGGTCCGGCTGCTCTGGTAGCGGGCGAAGGCTTCGGCCAGGCGCGCGGTCAGCTCGT
The DNA here is from genome assembly GCA_035575035.1 of Gemmataceae bacterium. Lineage (GTDB taxonomy): Bacteria > Planctomycetota > Planctomycetia > Gemmatales > Gemmataceae > DATLYH01. Next base: position 12,433 of record DATLYH010000136.1, on the reverse strand, counting down.
TGCGGGCACGCTGGACCTGCTGCTCGGCCCGGAACAACTGCGCCTCGGCCCGCTGGATGTTGCCCTGGTTACGGTCCCAGACCGGGATCGGCACACCGACCTGGACGCTGACCACGGTGGGGAACGGCGGCGTGGTGTGATCGCGCTGCACCAGGCCGCGGACCATCACGTCCGGGACCGGCACAATCTGGGCGCGGCGTAGGTCGATGCGGGCTCGGAGCACGTCGTTCTGCGCGGTCAGAACATCGGTATGCGTGCCGAGGACGCGGGCCAGGACCTCGTCGTAGTGGTACATCGGGAGGGCTGCATCGGGCCGACCGGCCAGCTCGGTGGGCGGCATTCCGGGAAGGCCGAGGGCCGCGGCCAGCTGCCGCCAGGCGGCCAGGTAGCGGTTCTGCGCCTGCACCAGGTTGGCGCGGGCCTGCAAGGCCAGCACCCGTAGCTGCAACGGCTCATAGGGGGCGGCCTGGGCGCTCCGCACCAACTCTACCTGGATGCGGTAGACCTCGTCGGTCAGCCGCGACATGGCCCGAGCAATCCGCACGTTCTCCTGGGCCACCAGCACCGCGAAGTAGGCGGCGCGCACCTGGGTGAAGACATCGATCCGGGCCCGGCGCAGGGCGACCTCGGCGTTGCGCACCTCCAGCCAGGCAGCGGCCCGTGCCAGGGTTAGCTTGCCGGCCGTGACGATGGTCTGTTCGAGGAAGCCGCCCTGCAAACCGGCGGTGTCGGCGGTGCCTACCTGGTCGGCCTGGTAGCCGGCAACAGGGTTGGGGTAAAGGCCGGCCTGGACGGCAGCGCCGTGAGCCGCCGCGACGTCGGCCGAGGCTTGCCGGATGACCGGACTGTTGTCCAGCGCCAGCCGCTGGAGTTGGTCCAGAGAGAGCGGTCGGCCGTCCGGCCCGGGCGCTGGCACCACATCGGGGGCGAGCGGCGGCAGTGGTGGGAAGAGGCGGTTGATGGCCTCCTCCCGCTCCTTGAGGTTTTTCGGGTCGGCCGGCGGCAGCCGGATGGGCGGGGCTTCCGCACCCGGGACCTCCGGGGGGATTTGCAGTCGTTCGGGCAGCGGCCGCGGCGGTTTCTCCTGGGCTGCACCCCGATCCAGGCCCGCCAGGACAACAGCGGACAGCAGGGCAAGCCGGAGCATGCGGGGGAATACCATCGCCATCCTTGCCGACGGTCATCGTCAGAGCCCGACGGTCATCGTCAGAGCCCGACGGTCATCATCAGAGCCCGACAGTCATCGTCAGAGCCCGAAGCGTGAGCGAGGGGGCCGACAGTCATCGTCAGAGCCCGAAGCGTGAGCGAGGGGGCCGACCTCATCCCGTCGCGGACGCTCCGGGCTCTGATAGTTACCCGTCGCTAACGCTCCGGGCTCGTCGTACTCGACGGTCATCGTCAGAGCCCGAAGCGTGAGCGAGGGGGCCGACCTCATCCCGTCGCTAACGCTCCGGGCTCGGATAGTTCCCCGTCGCGGACGCTCCGGGCTCTGATAGTTCCCCGTCGCGGACGCTCCGGGCTCGGATAGTTCCCCGTCGCGGACGCTCCGGGCCTTGACCTGCTCGCGGTTCTAATTTCCGTATCGACCATAGCGGTTAGGGAACCGGAAGAATTCCGGGCGTCCCGCCATGACCGGCCGCTTCATTTGTCAAGTCGGGCATAATTCCACCACCGTGAAGAGGTTCTCCGCCAAAAGCCGATACTTTTCCTGACGCCGACCGCGCCCCGGCTGGATGGTTCGGGATCGCCGGTTGCCGCCCCGGCCCATCTTGCCGGAACAGCGTCTCCCACCGCGCGACCGCGTCCCGGAGGAGGCATGGCACATCTCGTTCATGCATCTGTAGCAGGGGCGTGGGTCCGGCCGGCACTTGCCGCCTTCGCATTCGGACTTGGCGGTTATGCCTTGGGTGGCCCGCCTCCTGCAACCTCCCCTTTGCCTCAGCCGCCGGCCGGCCGCCGGTCGGTCGCTCCGGCCGCCGTTTTGCCGGCAACGCAGCGGGAGTCGGAGATGGCGTCAGCAGTTTCGGAATGCGGCCCCTCCGCTGCCGCGCCCGCAGAACCGCCGTCCACCCCGGCGCTGACACTCGACCAGGCCATCAACCTTTGTCTGCTGGCCGACCCCAGGATCCGGGCCGGGCTGGAGTCGATCAACCAGTCTCACGCCGATGCGCTGACCGCGGCGCTGAAGCCGAATCCCGATTTGGCCGCCGACATTCAACTGCTGCCGTTGACCCGGCCGTTCACCGTCACCGAGCAGGGCGGCCCGCCGCAGTTCGATGTCCAGATTGCCTACCCGATCGACTGGTTTCTGTTCGGCAAGCAGGCCGCGGCGCTGGTCAGCGCCGGCCTGGGGGTGCGGGTTGCCGAGGCCGAGTACGCCGACCTGGTTCGTCGGCGGGTCATGGAAGTGGCCCTGGCTTTCTTCGACGTCTTGGAGAACCGGGCCCTGCGCGAGCTGGCCCGCCAGGAACTGGAAAACCTGCGGTACGTCGAGGCCGTGGCACGCAAGGGGGTGGAGGCCGGCGAGCGAACGATGGTCGAGCTTAACCGCGTCCGCCTTGATCTGCTCAGCAGTCAAAGGGAACTGCGCAACGCCGAGGCGGCCCTGGTCGCGTCCCGAGCCCGGCTGCGGGCTTTGCTCGGGCGATGCGATGCCGACCCCGGCTTCGACGTGGCCGGCACGTTGGATGCGCCCTTGGCCGCCGACCCGCCGCCGGTCGAAGAGGCCTACCGCCTGGCCATCCAGCACCGCCCCGACCTGGCGGCGCGGCGCTGGAAGGTTTCCCAGGCCCGGGCCAATGTCACGGTGGAGGAACGCCGGGCCTATCCCACCATCAAGCCGTTCCTCGGCTACACCCGCCAGTTCCAGAGGTCCATCGGCTTCCCCGATGCCAATTCGTGGAGCGCCTGGGTCGAGATGAGCTTGCCTTTCTGCAATCGCAACCAGGGGAACCGGGCGAAGGCGGCCTCGCAGGCCGTGCAAAGTCAACTGGAGCTGGAAACCGGCTTGATCGAGCTGCGGGCCGAGATCGAAACCGTCGTCGAGGAACTCCGGGCCGCCCGCGCCAACGCCGAGCTGATCGTCCCGGAGCAACTCCGGCTGGCCGAGCAGGTCCGCGACGCCGTTGAAAAGGCTTACCGCAAGGGAGAGCAGACGCTCCTCGACGTGCTCGATGCCCGGCGCAATTACCACGAGACCTACCGGGGCTACCTCACCGCCCGGGCGACCTACTGGCGCGCCCTTTACAAGTTCAATGCGGCAGTCGGCAAGCAGGTCATCCGCTGACGGCTCTTACCCGCCACCCCTCCCCACCTGGGGAAGGCCATCCTGGCGCAACGGCAGGGGCAAGGAAGGGTACGTCAGGTTGCTTCATCTTCCGTTGCAGCTGAGCCACGGCATCTCAGCGTTCAATTGCGCCACGCAGGCGGGACAGATCCCGTGGGTGATTTGGACCCGCGAATAGGAGGCGAGATAGTCCTCGACGCGCTGCCAGTAATCCTGGCCGTCGCGCACCTTGCGGCACCAGGCGCACATCGGCAGCAACCCCTGGAGCTGCTCGACCCGTTCCAGCGCCTTCTGGAGTTCCCGCACCCGGTCGGCCAAGTCGCGCTGGAGCTGTATTATCCGTCGGCCGACGTCCAACCGGGCCCGTAGCTCAGAACGATCGAACGGCTTGGTGATGTAGTCGTCAGCGCCGCTCTCCAGTCCGGCCACGATGTCTTCTTTCTGACAACGGGCCGTCAGCAGGATGAGGTAGGTTGGCTCCTGACGGCCGAGTTGGCGCACCCGCCGGCAGACCTCCGGCCCGTCCAACTCCGGCATCATCCAGTCGAGGATGGCCAGCGCGGGTGCGTCTTCGCGCTGGAGCACTTCCCAAGCAGCCCGGCCGTCCGTGGTGGCGAGGACCTCATGGCCCCACCGGGTAAGCGTGGTCTGCAAGACGGCGCGGGAAACCGAGTCATCTTCTGCGATCAGGATCTTCACGGCAGTTTGTCCCTCCCTTAGGTTGCTGCTTGCGACTTGGTGCCTCGCAAACGACGGCGCAGCGCTTAACTTACTGACGAACCGGCGGTGTGAACGACCGCGGGCAGGTCAGCGCCTGGAGTCTCAGCGACAGGTCTTTGCTCCGAGCCCGGAGCGTCCGCGACGGGAGCGACCAACGTGGCGAGCACGGCCATAAGGCGTTCGATCTCACGTTCCAGTTCCTGCAAAGCGTCGGCCGCCCTGTCCAGGCTTCCGTCGGCGCCGATCGCCTCCAGGCGTTTGGCCGCCTCGCAGGCGGGCCGGGCGCCGACGTAGCCGACCGCCCCCTTCAGGGCATGGGCCGCCCGCCGCAACCCGGTGGCGTCTCCCTCGGCGATCGCCCGGCGGACCTCGGCCAGCCGGCGCGGGGCATCCTCCAGTAGCAGCCCGGCGACCTCGGCCAGGAACTGTTCGTCGCTCCCCAGCCGCTCCAGGGCCTCCTGACGGTCCAAGGGGGTCTCCGAGGGACCGGTCGGGGTTGGGTCGCCGGAAGGCACGGTGGCGGCCGTCAACCGTTCGACCAGCCACCGCAGCTCCTGCTGCTGGACCGGTTTGGCGAGGTAGGCATCCATGCCGGCTTCGAGGCAGCGCTCGCGGTCCCCCTTCATGGCATGGGCGGTCAGGGCGACAATCGGCACGTCCCGGGGGAGTCCTTCTTCGCCGGCCCGGATGGCCCGGGTCGCCTCGAAGCCGTCCATTTCGGGCATCTGCACATCCATCAGCACCAGATCGAAGGGCTCCCGCCGCAAGGCGGTAAGGGCCTCCCGGCCGTTGCCGGCCACCACGACGGTATGGCCGAACTTTTGCAGCATGCGCACCACCACCCGCTGGTTGACGGCATTGTCCTCGGCCAGGAGGATGCGCAAGGGACGAGCCGTCGGAGCGGCCTCATCCGAGGCGGTGTCCGATCCGCTCACGGGCGGGGCAGCCAGGCTTTCCTGCCGGGCTTCCGCCAAGGCCGCCGCGATGGCCGTCTGTAGTTCGGCCGGCTTGACTGGCTTGACCAGGTAAGCGGCCAGTCCCAGCCGGCGGCAGCGGTTGGCATCGCCCTGGCGATCGGCCGAGGTGAGCATCATGATTGTCGGACCGGCCAGGTCAGGCTCGCGCTGCACCTGCTCGGCCAGCATGAAGCCGTCCATCTCGGGCATCAGGGCGTCCACCAGGAGCAACGGGTATGGTTCGCCGGCCGCTGCCGCCCGCCGTAGCTCCGCCAAGGCCGCCGTCCCGCTGTCCACGGCCGTGGGGCGGGCTTCCCAATGACGGAGGAGGTCCACCAGTACCCGGCGATTGGTGGCATTGTCATCGACGACCAGTACCGCCAGTCCCCGCAGACCCGCCGGTTTCGCCAGGCGGATTGCCGACGCTGAACCAGAGGGACGGCCGAACCGAATGTCGAAGTGGAACGTACTGCCCTGCCCGGGTTCGCTCTCGACGCCGAGGCGCCCGCCCATCAGGGCAACCAACCGGGACGAGATGGTCAGGCCCAGACCGGTGCCGCCATACTTCCGCGTCGTCGAGCCGTCCGCCTGCGAGAATGGCTCGAAGATGGCCTGCTGCTTTTCGCGCGGGATGCCGATCCCGGTGTCCGTGACCCGGAAGCGGACCCGGAGCCCGTCGCCGGGCCCCTCGGCCAGCTCAGCCCGGACGACGATCTCGCCGCGCTCGGTGAACTTGATGGCGTTGCCGACCAGGTTCACCAGGACCTGGCGCAGCCGCCCCGCATCACCGATGACCAGTTCGGGCACGTCCGCGGCGATATCGCAAGTCAGCTCCAGACCCTTCTTGTGCGCCCGCAGGGCGAGACTTTTGAGCGTATCGCCCACGGTGTCCCGCAGGTGGAAGGGGGCTGGGTAGAGGTCAAGCTTGCCCGCCTCGATCTTGGAGAAGTCGAGGATGTCGTTGATGATCGTCATCAAGGAGTCGGCGGACGACTTCACCAACTCCAGCGATTCACGCAGCTCGGGGGTCAGGTCGGTTTCCAGCAGCAGCTCGGTGAGGCCGAGGACGCCGTTCATCGGCGTGCGGATCTCATGGCTCATGTTGGCCAAAAACTCGCTCTTGGCCCGGCTGGCAGCTTCGGCTTGTTCCTTGGCCTCGTGGAGCTGACGCTCGATCTGCTTAAGCTGGGTGATGTCGGTGACATTGCCGAGCCAGCCGGTGATCTTGCCGCCGTCGTCCCGGAGGGGCACCGCGTGACAGAAGACCCAGACCACCTTCCCAGCCGGCGTCCGGTATCGGTATTCCAGGGCTAACTCCTCGCCCGCAGCCGTTGCCCTTTCCCAGGCCGACAGGACGCGCTCTCGGTCCTCGGGATGCAGTGCCTCGTCCCAACCTCGCCCGGCCGCTAGCTCCGGCGACAGACCCGTCAGTCCGCACCAACGCTCGTTGACATAGAGGCAAGCCCCTGCTCGGTCGCACTGAAAGATGCCGACCGGCGAATGGGTGGCTACAGTCCGGAAGCGGCGCTCGCTGGCCCGCAGCTCGGCCGTCCGCTCCTGGACCTTCTGCTCAACCATCTCATGGGCCGCCTCGAGCTGCGCCTGACGTTGGGCGATCTCTTGCATCTCCCGATCACTGCGGAGGCAGGCGCGGATAAGAAACAGGTCGAGGAAGGCGACCCAGCCGGCATGCTCCAGCCAACGCCATTCCGCGCCCGCGGAGATGCCGTAGACCGACTCGGGCCAGTAGAGGCCGCGCAGGAAGTGGTCCACCGTGATGACCACCGAAGCCGTCACCAGGACATGCCAATCACGGTAGAAGGCCAGGAATGCCAGCGAGCCGAAGACGTGAAAGTGCGTCTCGATACGTCCGCCGGTCAGGTGAATCAACAGGGCTGCCGCCAGCATCTGGGCAACGGCGATGACGTGCCGGGTCAAGACGCTACCGGGTCGGGTCAGGGCAAGTCCGATGGGAAGGCTGATGATAATCCCACCCAGTAGGAGAGCCGCCCAGACATGGGGATGGGGCTGGCTGGAGAGCCCGGCCCAGGTACGCGGGGAAACCCACAGGGCCAGAGCGATCCCGGCGAGCCATTGAAACAGTAACAGTCCGACGAACATGCGGTCGGTTCGCCGGACATTAGCTTCCCTCATCTGCGCGGCCAAAGCCTGGGCCCGGGCCGCCACCCTGTCGGGGGTGGGTGTCATGGCGTTGCTTTCTGGCATGGTTCCCTTTCCGTTTCGCATAAGGTGCAAGGCGTTCGCAGGGGGCATCCGTAGACCGGTGTCGTTCGGAGCTCCGGCACCTGTCCGTTCAGAAGGGCGCGGACGGCACGACGGCCGGGGTTGTCCCCCTCGTGGCCCCGCGACCGCGTGATGCCGCCGCTGAAGAGCAGCTCGCCCGCCGCGTCATAGAGCAGGAGGTGGCCGGACGTCTCCACTCCCAGCCGCCCGGCTTCGGCGCCGTCCGTATCGCAGCGGACGCGCACGCCCGGAATAGCCGTCGCTGCGCTCCAGAGGGCGGTTTGCTCCCACCCAACAGGCGCACCTTCAGGCTTGACAAACAACACCTCGGCGGTGGTTCCCTCGGGAGCACGAGCGAGGATTTCTCGCAACTCGGTCAGACTGGCTCGTGAGCACGGGCAGTGGGGATGGAGCACCAGGACCAACGAGAAAGGACCGGCGGCGTCCCCAATGGGACCCGAGAAGAGTTGGCCAGTGCTGCCTGGTCGGGCCTCATAGGCCGTTAAGACGGCGAGGCCGACTACGGCGGCGAGCAACCAAACGGCAAGGAGGAGAAAGACCGGTAGAGACCGGCCGGGAAACGTACTGTGGGACATCAAGTGGATTCCTGGGGCGCCTTGGTTTTCGGCCCTTGCCTGAGGCGCGGGGTGCAGGTTGGACCTGCTGCCGGCACTTCTGGGCCGAGCGTTGGGGGAGAATCGCCATCTCACTTCAGGACGAAGTATAGTTCATCCCGAAGCAATTGCAGGCGACCGGCGGCGATGGATCAACGAAGCGTCCTCGTCACTTGCCTTCCAGGCTAAAGGCATAGAGGGTCTCGAAGCCGCGGATGTAGATCCGGCCGTTGGAGATGACCGGCGTGGCGGCGATCTGGTCCGGCAGCCGATTGATGGCCAGCACCTCGAACTTGGGCCCGGCCTTGACAACGGTAATCACACCGTCGCGGGAGGCGAGGTAAATCTTGCCGTCGGCGTAGACCGGCGAGGAGCGGTAGCGAGCGGCGTGGAGCTTGCCGTAGTAGTGTTCCTTGCCGGTCTTGGCGTCGAGGCAGAGCAAAGCGCCGGTTTCGCGCTGCCACTGCCGGACGAGGTAGACCAGGCCATCGTGGATCAATGGGCAGGGCACATCGGGCGTCTTGGAAGGGGTGTCGGCCGTCCCGGCCGGCAGACGCCATTGCTCGAACGGACTGCCGGCCCGGATCGTTCCCTTGGCCTCCGGCTTGAGGGCGACGACCGGCCCATGCTTGGCGGTGGGAACGACGATCAGGTCGGCCGACGCCGTCGGACTGGCGACAAAGCGGAGCGTGCGGTCATAGCGGGCCTTGAGGTTGAGGTCGGTCAGCCGCCAGATCTCGCGGCCGTCGCTGAGGCGGTGGGCGGTGGTGTAATCGCAGCCGTGGACCACCAGGTAGGCATCGTCGCCGCGGCGCCACAAGACGGGGGAGGCATACGAGTGCTGGCCCTCGAACTGGCCGTCAGTGGGGCGCTCAACCTTCCAGACATCCTTGCCGGTGGTCTTGTCGATGGCGATGACCCACCAACCGCCGGAATGCAACAGCGAGAAATACAGCCGGTCGCCGTGCAGCACCGGGGTGACGTGCATGCCGTGCAGGATGTTGAACGGGCCATAGCGCTCCTGGGCGTTGAATTGCCAGACGACCTGGCCCTGGAAGTCGCAGCAGGCGAAGTCGCCCGTGCCGAAGAAGACGTAGACATGCTTGCCGTCGGTACTGGGCGAGGCCGATGACTGGTTGCCTTCGTCCCGCATGAACCTCCTCTTGCCGGTGGCCAGCCGGGTCTTCCAGAGCGGTTTGCCCGCCGTGCTGACGCACAGAAGCACCAGGTCGTCGCCGTCCTCGCTGGGGAGGAAGATGCGGTCGTCCCAGACGATCGGGGTGGCGCCGCTCATGCCCGGCAGGGGCAGCTTCCAGGCAAGGTTTTTCTCGGGGCCGAGTTCGGCCGGGAGGTTGGTCTCGCGGCTGATGCAGTCACCGGTCGGGCCGCGCCACTGCGGCCAGTTCTCGGCCCGCGCGACGGCACCGAACGTCAACAGGACACCCCAGGCGAACCACCAGCAGACGGCGGGGCAGCATTTCATGGCCGGGTCCCTTCAGGTAAGCAAGCCTTTGAAGCAGGGCACTTCTCAGCACCTTTTACCAGAAGCGGCCGCAGGAAACCAATCAAGATTTCTCTTGACGCACACGAAGAAGAGGCGGGAGCAATCAGGCCGCAGATGGCCGCCTGGCCGGCCGTCCGGGTGATTGCGGCCGTCCTTTCCGGCGGGTAAGATCGCGCGGGTGTTCTATCCTCATTCCGCCGCGAGGTTGCAGCCATGCGCATCCTGTCCCCCGGAAGGGTCGGCCGATGGGCGGCCGGTGTCCTGGCGTTTCTGGTGGTGGCTTCCGCCCTGGGCGCCGCCGAGCTGGAATGGAAGATCGGGCTGGCCCGGGTGAAGATCACGCCCGAGCGGCCGATCTTCCTGGCCGGCTACGCCGCCCGCAACAAGCCATTCGAGAAAGTCGAGAGCGACCTGTACGTCAAGGCCCTGGCGCTGGAAGACCGCGCCGGTCAGCGGGGCGTGATCGTCACCAGCGACCTGATCGGTTTCTCGGCCGCGGTCGCCGAACCAATCTGTGAGCGCCTCCGTGAAAAGGCCGGCTTGAAGCGCGAGCAGATTCTGCTCAACTCGTCGCACACCCACACCGGACCGGCCCTGAGTCTGAATCCGTCGGCCCGTGACAGCATGAGCGCCGGCGACGCCCAGCGCACCGTCGAATACACCCGACAGCTGCAAGACAAGGTGGTCGAGGTGGTGCTGCGCGCGCTGGAAAAGATGGAGCCGGCCCGGTTGTCGCGCGGCAGCGGCGTGGTCCACTTCGTCATGAACCGCCGCGAATTCACGCCGGGCGGCGTCATCCTCGGCAACAACCCGCGCGGCCTGGCCGACCGCAGCGTGCCGGTGCTGCGCGGGGACACGCCGGAGGGTAAGCCGTTGGTCGTCCTCTTCGGTGCTGCCGCCCACAATACCACGCTGACGCCGCAGCACTACATCATCTGCGGCGACTACGCCGGCTTCGCCCAGAGCCATATCGAAGAGCGCTACCCAGGCATGCAGGCGATGTTCCTGCTCGGCTGCGCCGGCGACGCCAACCCGTACCCGCGCGGCACCCTGGAGCTGTCGCGCGAGCACGGGGCGTCCCTGGGCAAGGAGGTCTGCCGAGTGCTGGAGGGGAAGCTCGAGCCGGTCCGCGGGCCGTTGCGCATCGCCTTTGACCGGGTTGAGCTACCGTTGCAGCCGCCGCCCCCGCGCGAGCAACTGGAGCGCTGGGCCAAGCAGGGGCCGAGCTATCGCCAGCCCCTGGCCCGGCAGATGCTCGCCGCTCTCGACAAGGGACAGAAACTGCCGGACCGCTACACCTGCCCGGTGACGGTTTGGCAGTTCGGCCCGGACCTGACGCTGGTCGGCCTGCCAGGCGAGGTGGTGGTCGATTACGTCATCTTGCTGGAGAAGGCGCTGGGGCCGAACCGGCTCTGGGTGGCCGGCTACTGCAATGACGTGTTCGGCTACCTGCCGTCGGCCCGCGTCCTGGCGGAAGGCGGCTACGAGACACGCGGCTTGACCTCCGGCGGCACCGGTCTGTTCGCCCCCAACGCCCAGGACGTGTTGGTCGAGAAGGTCCGCGAGCTGGCGCAGAAGGCTGGCCGTGAGTTGCCCCCGGAAGTCAGGGATGCCTCGTCCGGGCGTTGATGCACCATCCATCCCTAGAGCTTCTAACGAAAGGGCGAGCGGCCGGTGTCAACCGGCCGGTTCACACCGGCCGCTCGCCAACAAGGTAGCGCCTCTTACTCATGAGACACACCATGTTGGTTCATTCCAGATGCGGCATCGGATTCGTGATCCTGCTGGCCGTTCTCGTCCCGTGCCTCGTCGGGGAGTCGGTCAAGGAGCCGCCGCGCAGCCCCCTGGCGCCGGCCGACGCTCTGAAGACGTTCAAGCTCCCCGATGACCTGCGCATCGAGCTGTTCGCCGCCGAACCCGATGTCATTGATCCGGTGGCGATGGCCTTCGACGAAAACGGCCGGGTTTTCGTCGTCGAGATGAACGACTATCCGCTCGGGCCGATGAAGGGGCGGATCAAGCTCCTCGAAGACACCGACGGCGATGGCCGGGCCGACCGCAGTACCGTCTTCGCCGAGGGGCTGCCGTACCCCAACGGCGTCATGCCCTGGAAAGGCGGGGTGCTGGTCAGCGCCGCGCCGGACCTGCTTTATCTCAAGGACGCCGACGGCGACGGCACGGCGGACGTGCGGCAGGTCGTCTTCACCGGCTTCACGCCGGCCAACCCGCAGCACCGCTTCAACAGCCCGACCTTCGGCATCGACAACTGGATCTACGGGGCCGATGGCGAGACCAACGCCGGTATCCGCCCCGGCGACAAACCTGACGCCCAGCGGGTCTTTTTCCGTGGCAGCGACTTCCGCTTTCGCCCGGACTACAGCGGTTTCGAGACGGTCTCGGGCCGGTCGCAGTTCGCCCTGGCATTCGACGACTGGGGCAACCGCTTCATCAATAACAACAGCATTCACATCCGCCACCCGGTGCTGCCGCAGCACTATCTGAAGCGCAACCCAAACCTGGCGGTGCCCGATGTCATCGACGAGATTGGCGGCGGCCGGTCGATCCGGGTCTACCCGATCAGCAAGCTGGAGGAGCGTTTCAACGATCCGTTCGCGGCCGGCCATTTCACCTCGGCCTGCGGATTGCTCATCTACCGCGGCGACGCCCTGCCACTGCTCCGTGGCAATGCCTTTGTCTGCGAGCCGGTCCATAACCTGGTCCACCGCGACCTCCTCATCCCCCGCGGCGTCAGCTTCGTTGCGCAGAGCGCCTATGACCAGGCCGAGTTCCTCGCCTCTACCGACAACTGGTTCCGTCCGGTCAACCTCTGCGTTGGGCCGGACGGCGCTCTTTATGTCGTGGACATGTACCGCGCCGTCATCGAACATCCGCAGTGGATTCCCCTCGACGTGCAAAAGCGGATCAACCTCCGGGCCGGCGACGACCGCGGTCGGATTTACCGTATCGTGCCGAAGGAAGGGTGGAAGGCGGCCCGGCCGCGGCTGGGCGAGGCGAAGGCGGCCGACTTGGTTGCCCTGTTCGAGCACGCCAACGCCTGGTGGCGCCTGACGGCCCAGCGGCTGCTGGTGGAGCGGCAGGACCGCACCGC
>DATLYH010000135.1:0-20139 GCA_035575035.1 Gemmataceae bacterium | reverse complement strand
CGGCGTGAGCCGTCCGGTGCTAGGGCGAGCGGCCGGCGTGAGCCGTCCGGTGCTAGGGCGAGCGGCCGGCGTGAGCCGTCCGGTGCTAGGGCGAGCGGCCGGCGTGAGCCGGCCGGTTGGCTACGGCCGGATGGGGCCGATTGGGAGGTTGGCAGGAACTCGGGGTTTGGGTTAACGAGGGGAATCCCACGCTTCGGGCTCTGAAAGAAACGCCCTGGGCACGGCACCCTGTCCCGGCAGGGCCTCACCCACCACCCCGCGCGGCTAGGCTGTGAGGCACCTCCAGGCCGTGGGCGTCCATCAGGGCGGCATCGGCCAGGAGGGTACGGGCCGGCCCGTCGGCGACCAACCGGCCGCGGTCAAGCACCAGGGCCCGGCTGCACGTTTGCAGGATCAACTCCAGGTCGTGCGAGGCGATGACCTTGGTCACAGCCAGATCGTTGATCAGCCGGATCAGCTCCCGTCGGCCGCGCGGGTCCAGGTGCATCGACGGCTCGTCCAGGAGCAGAATCTCCGGCCGCATGGCCAGCACGCCTGCCAGCGCCGCCCGCCGCTTTTCGCCGCCAGACAGATGGAAGGGAACTCGCTGCTCCAGTCCGGTCAGCCCGACGCGCTCCAGCGCCTCGGCCACACGGCGGCGCACCTCATCGGGGGAGAGGCCAAGGTTGAGCGGCCCAAAGGCCACGTCATCAAACACGGTGGTATTGAAGAGCTGGTCATCACTGTTCTGAAAGACGATCCCCACATGGGCCGGCAGCCGGCGTCGCTGGGCCGGGTCCGCCGGATCGAGTCCGGCCAAGCGGACGGCCCCGGCCTTCACCGGCAACACCCCGCCCAGACACAGGAACAGAGTCGTCTTGCCCGCCCCGTTCGGCCCCACCAGCCCGACGCTTTCCCCCTCGGCCACCTCGAAACTGACGCCGTCCAGGGCGACCGGCCCGCCGGGGTAGGTGTAAGTCAGGTCCCGAACGCAGATCGCGGGCTTGGCCATTTTCCATTGCGGATGGGGGGATTGAAAACGGTCAATCCATCATCTTATACCGGATCGCCTGGGATTGTCTTGGTTGCCGCTTGCGGCTTAGCGCTCTTGCCCCGGGCCGCAAACGGCCGTCTTAGACCCCGAGTATGTCACAGACCAGCAAGGCGGCCGCGGCCCCGGCGATGAGGAGGAAGGCGGCCACGTCAGCGGGCCGGGTGGCGAACTCGGTCAGGGAGCGGAATCGGCCGTCAAAGCCGCGGCAGCGCATGGCCTGGCCGACGCGCTCGGAGCGCTCGAAACTGCGCACCAGAAGCGCGCCGGCGACGTGGCCGATGGTGCGGTAACTGTGCCGGTTTGCCCGGTTGCGGTAGCCACGGACGCGCAGGGCGATGCGCAACCGGGCCAGTTCGTCGGCCACCACGAAAACGTAGCGGTAGCTGAGCATCGCCAGCTGCACCAGCAGCCCCGGCACGCGCAGGGCATGGGCCGCCTTGAGTGTGGCGTCAAGCGGAGCGGTGGCCAGCAACACCAGCATCAGGGTGACGATCGCTACCGCCTTGGTACATAGCAGCAGGGCCACGCAGGCGCCCCGCGCCGAGAAGCGCAGCGGGCCGACCTCCCAGGCGGGGCCTTCATTGCCGAGCAGCAGAGGCAGGGGGAGTGCGAACAGAGCCAGGACCGCCGCCAGCATGCCGATACGGGTCAAGTACCAGCGCAGCGGCAGCCGGCTGAGGGCGGCCAGGGCCAAGGCACCGGCAAGGGCGGCGGCCGCTGCCGGCAGACTCCGCAACACGGCGACGATGGCCACGGCCGGCAGCAGAGCGGCCAGCTTCCAGCGAGGGTCGAGGCGGCGGATCGGCGAATCGCGACAGGGCAGGTATTCCAGAGCAAGCGTCATGGCGAACGGCCTGGGGGTCAGGTACGGATGTCCGGCCATTGCATCACATTCGCCCCGGCCCCGCAAGCCGTTTTCGGCCGGCTGCTGCACTCGTGCCCCGTGGCAGAGCTTCCTTTCCAGGGCGGCGCCTCCGCCCAGTCCCGGCACAATAGTTGCGCTTGGGAAGCAACCGATTTTCAGCCACCGCAACTCGACTCAACCAGATCACCGGGTTGTGGTACGATGATGCCATGCCAACTCATGAATTCACCGCTACCGAGGGGCCCTACTGGTCGAAGCCAATCCGCGACCTGGGGCTGAAGATCGAGGGGACACAGCTTGAGCCGATCCTTCATGAGTTCCTGACTGAGTTGGACCGGGTGGGCATCCGCCGCCTCCGCCCTCATTTCTACCTCTCCCACGAATGGGGGGTTCCCTTTAACACAACGGCCATTGCCATCCCGTTTTACCTGGCCCGGCCGGAGTTGACGGCGCTGCATGCCCGCCACGTCGGCCATATCGAAGGGAGCAGCCGCGCCGACATCCTCCGCTATCTCCGTCATGAGATGGGGCATGTCGTCAATTACGGCTACCGGCTCTACGAACAGGAAGAGTGGGTCAAGCTCTTCGGCTCCATCACGCAACCCTATCTGGAAGATTACCGCCCCGAGCCGTTCAATCCGCGCTACGTCGCCCACTTGCCGGGCTGGTACGCGCAGAAACACCCCGACGAGGACTGGGCGGAGACGTTCGCGGTCTGGATGACGCCCGGCCGAGACTGGCGGACGGAATATGCCGACAAACCGGAAGCGCTGGCCAAGCTCCATTACTGCGACCGGATCATGGCCGAGCTGGCCGACCGCGAGCCGGTGGTGACAACCGTGGACCTGGACGAGGCGGTGGACAGCCTGGACTACTCGCTCCGCGACTATTACCGGTCGTCTTCCGCGGCCGGCGATTCGCTCCCGCCGGGGCTGGACGGCTCGCTGCGCTCGATCTTTGAGGAGCTGGGGCAGTCGGAAGACCCAACGACCACCGCCCTGCGCCGGCCGGCCGCGGAATTGATCCGCAAGGTGGAACGCGACCTGATGGCCCATGTCTACCGCTGGACCGGCCACTTCCCCGAGCGGACCCGGGCGCTACTCCGTCACCTGGCCGAGCGGGCCGACCAGCTCAAGCAGGTTTACCCGGAGGACCGGGAAACGCCGGCAGTGGTGGCCCTGACGACACTGGTCACGGCCCTGGCCATGAACTACGTCCACCGCGGCAGCTACGCCCCCCAGTAATGTCGGTCCCGGGGATGCATTCATCTCTTCTCGTTTAGCGCGGCGAATCCGCGAGGAGCGCTCGTTACCCACGGTCGGGTGGCCGGGGATGCGTTCTGGGGCGGCCGGAAGCCCCGGAATGGAGCCATATAATAGCCGGCAGACGCCTGGCGCGGGTGAGAGCCGGCCATGATTGATGTTCACATCCACGTAGTGCCCCCCAACCTGCCGGGGGTCGGCTCACTGAGCCCGCTGATCGAGGGGCCGCCCGAGGCGGTGGCAGCCATCCTGCGCCGGGAGATGCAGGCGGCCGGGGTGACGCACGCCCTGGCGATGGGCAGCCGCAGCAGTTCGGCCGACGACCCGCTGGGCGTGGCCGCCACCCTGCGCCTTGCCCAGGTGGTGCCGGGGCTGTACGCCGTCGGCGTTGCCGATCCCACCGCGTCCACCCCGGAGCACCTCCACCGCGTGGAAGCGGTCCTGCGCACCGGCCAGGTCAAAGCGCTGAAAGGCTACCTCGGCTACCTGCACTACGGGCCCGACCACCCCGCCTACATCCCCTACTACGAACTGGCGGCCCGCTTCGACCTCCCCTTTGTCTTCCACACCGGCGACACCTATTCGCCTCGTGCCAAGCTGCGCTTCGCCCATCCGCTCCTGGTGGATGATGTGGCGGTGGACCATCCCGATGTCCGCTTCGTGCTGGCCCACCTCGGCAATCCCTGGCTGACCGAGGCGGCCGAAGTGGTTTACAAGAACATCAATGTCTGGGCTGATCTGTCCGGCCTGGTGGTGGGCAGTGCGGCCGGTTTCAACGCCGAGGAGCGGCGCGAGTTGATCCACGAGACGGCCCGGGCGGTGGAGCGGGCCTTCCGCTACGCTGAGCGGCCCAACCGCTTCCTGTACGGCAGCGACTGGCCGCTGGCCCCGATGGTGGCTTACCGCAATTTCATCCGCTCCGCCATCCCCGAAGTCCATCATCAACACATTTTCGAGGACAACGCCCGGGCGCTGTTCCGGCTGTAGCCGGGGAGCGGACGAGAAGTCCGCCAGCCGTCTCCACCGCGGCGGCCCGCTCCAGGCCGAAGGATGTGATGTCCATCTAACCCCCGTAGTCAAGGAGTGGGCGTTTTTAGTATCTTGTTGAATACCTATGCCTCACAACTATCCTCACGACCGGCCCTCTCCCCCGGCCGAGCGCCTGGACGATCCACTCCCCGGGATCGTCGGCAACAGTCCGGCCATGCGCGAGGTCTATCGGCTGATCCGGTTGGTGGCGCCGACGCGGGCCAGCGTGCTCTTGGTCGGCCAGACCGGCACCGGCAAGGAACTGGTCGCCCGGGCCATCCATCGCCTCAGCCCCCGGGCTGACGGCCCCTACGTGCGCGTCAACTGCGGCGCCCTGAGCGAAAGCCTTCTGGAGAGCGAGCTGTTCGGCCACGTCAAGGGAGCGTTCACCGGGGCCATCGACAACAAGACCGGCCGGTTCGAGGCGGCCCACGGCGGCACCATCTTCCTCGACGAGATCTCCAGTATGAGCCCGAAGTTGCAGGTCAAACTGCTGCGGGTCTTGCAGGAACACGAGTTTGAGCGCGTCGGCGAGAGCCGGACCATCCGCGTCGATACCCGCGTCATTGCCGCCACCAACCAGTTCCTTGAGGACGAGATCGAGGCCGGCCGCTTCCGCGAAGACCTGTATTACCGCCTCAACGTGGTGCCGATCTATCTGCCCCCCTTGAGCGAGCGGCGTGAGGACATCGAGCCATTGGCCCGCTTTTTCCTGGAGCGCTACAGCGAGGAGAACCGCCGTGATCCGCCCGAGCTAACCGAGGAGGTACTCCAGCTGCTGCGGGAGCGTGACTGGCCGGGCAACGTCCGCGAGCTGGAAAACCACATCGAGCGGGCCGTGGTGCTGGCAGGCGGCGGTCCGCTGACGCCCGAATTGCTGGCCCCGCCCGGTACCCGGGAGCGCCGCTGGCGCTCGGCCCGGACGCGCGGCAACGACGTTGATAGCCTGATCCAACAGCTGGTCCGCGTCGGCATCCAGACCTGCCCTCCCGGTGAGAAGCTCTATCGCCGTCTGATCAGCGGCCTCGAGCGCGAGCTGATTCGGCAGGTGCTGGAGCAGTGCGATAACGTGCAGGTCAAGGCGGCCGCCCGGCTCGGCATCAACCGCAACACCCTGCACAAGATCATGAGCAGCTTCCGCCAGGCCGAGAACGGCTCCCCCGCGCCGGAGAAGTAAGAGATGCCGCAAGCGGCACCTCTCACTTCAGCGGCACCAGCAGCGGCTCGCTGGGCTCCAGCTCCTCCGTCACCGGGAGGGGCAGGTCGGCTTCCTCGGTTAGTTGCGGCCGGCTCGGGTCGGGCATCCCCTCGGGCCAGATGTGGAAGCCGCCGCGCTGAGGCGAGAACCCCGACGAGGCCGGGATTTCCCAAACGCCCCAGATGCCTTTCCCCTCGTTGTAGCCCTGGTAGAAAACATCATGCTTGCCCAGGTAACGCTTGGTCCAGCGGCACTTGCCGTCGGCCAGCGTGTACCGGCCGTGGACGACGAAACGGCCGACCCAATCGCGCCCCTCGCCGGTGATGGCGCCGTTCCGGAAGGTGAGGCGCAGCTCCATCAGGTGCCGGCCGGGAATCAGCGATTGCAAGAAGAAGCCGGTCCACGGCCCGCTTGGGAAGCGGGGATCGGTTTCCAGGTCGGTCGGACTGGTTGGGCTTGTTGGGCTCATGGTAAACCTCGGTCGAACGGGGATGAAGCACATCTGTATCCTATTCTTCGCGGCTCCGCAACCGCAGCCAAGGGGAAACCGGCGCGTTTCCCGTCGCGGACGCTCCGGGCTCGGATAATACCCGTCGCTAACGCTCCGGGCTCGGACAATACCCGTCGCTAACGCTCCGGGCTCTGTAATACAACCGCGTCCTGGAGAATCAGATCGCCACCATATCAAAGACGTGGTAGTGCCACTCCGGCACGTCGAGATAGAGGCCCCGGGTGGCCAACTCGGTGCCGTCGCGCTCGTAGCGGGCCGGTCCCATCCGGTCGCGGAGCAGGAACGGTCGGCCGCGGAGGTCGGCCCACGGCAGGCGGACGTAGCACTGTCCTTGGGTGTGTCCGTAATTGACCGCAACCAGCAGTCGCTCTTGCTCCGGTCCTTCCCAGGCGAAGGCGAGGAAGCGCTTCCAGGTGGGGTTGCCCTCCCAGGCCGTTTGACATTCCAGGAGTTGCCAGATCCCGTCCCGCACCGCCGGCAGTTTCAGCGTCTCCAACAGTCGCTGATAAAACTCCCGCAGCGCCGCATCAACCGGCTCAGCCGGCCGGCGGCCCAGATGCACCGAAACTCGCTTCCGCCGGCCTTCGAGCTGTCCTTCGTGGAAGAAGCGCATCCCCGGCACCAGGTAGGCGATCACCGCCGCCGCCCGATGTACATTGGGGGGGAAGGCGCCGGCAGCACGCGGCTCGTCATGATTTTCGAGAAAGCGGACCAACTTGCGCTGGAATTCCAGGTCCGCACCCAGGTGCGCCCGGACTGCCTCCGCGTCCCGGGCATGGAGCCGATCGTACAGCCGCTTGTCGTAGGTGTAATCGAACCCCTGTTGCTGCAATGTCCACTCCAGGTCCCAGTAGACCTCCGCCATGAAGAGGAAGTCGGGGTACTTCTCGCGGACCCGGGCCACCGCCTCGGGCCAGAAGGGGACATCGACAGGCGGCGTGCCGTCACACGGCAGCGACCGATCGCCCCAGGTCCGTCGGATGACGTCCGGCAGCAGCAGCATGGCCATGTCGCAGCGAACGCCGTCGCACAGCCCGGCCACCTTGAGCAGTTCGGCGGCCATCGCCTGGCGCAGGGCAGCGCTGCGGTAGTTCAGCTGGAGCGTGTCGGGCCAGCCGGGGAAGTACGGGTCCCGGCCGTGGGCCAGGACCCGGGGACCCTGGCGCGTCTCGACCCGGCAGTAGTTGTGCGGCTCGCGGGCCAGGTCAGCCTCGCTGCCGGCGATGTAGTATTCCGGGTGCTGCCACACCCAGGGATGGTCGAGGGCGGTATGGTTGGGAACGAAGTCGAGCAGCAGGCGCAAGCCGCGCTCCCGCAGCCGCTGCCGCAGGCGGGCCAGCGCCTCGTTGCCACCGTAATCAGCATGGACGGTGTAGCTCTGGATGGCGAACGGCGAGCCGGTGATGTCGTCCTCGGTGAGGTCAGGCAAGAGGGCTTCAAACTCCCCCCGCCAATCGGGCCGGCTCCGCGAGACAGCCCGACCGGCCGGCCCGGTCTGCCAGACCCCCAACAGCCAGACCCAGTCAAATCCCAACGCGGCCAGCCGGTCAAGGCAGTCGTCACTCACCTGGTCGAACGTGGCTGGTCGCGCCGGTTGGCCGGAGATCTCTCCCAGCCAAATGCGGGTGTTGATCTGGTAAAGGGACGGATAGCGGGGTCTTCCCATCAAGGTCATCTCCCGGCGCGCCCGCCCCCTCACCCTACCCTCTCCCCCGCGGTGGGGGAGAGGGGGAGGGGTGAGGGGGCTCGCCGCTCAGCGATTGGCTCACGGGCGCACCTTCTTGACCAGGTCATGGACCTTTGTGAGCAACACATCCTCGACGGCGTTGCTGAAGCGCGTGGGCTGGCCGTAGTAGATCAGGTTGAAATCCGCCTCGTAACCTCCTTCCAGGAGAATGCGCACCGACGGCACATAAGCGAACGTGTCATTGCAGTAGGCCGCCACCCAGACCGGGTTGCCTTGCAGCTCGCGCTTCAACCGCAGGGCGTAATCTACCACCACCTCACCGCCCAGGGCTACCAAGGTCAGGTCCTTGCCGAATTGCCAGACCTGCACCGGGCAGGGGTAGCTCTCCGGCAGTTTGCCGTCGCGCTCCAGGCGTTCGAGTTGCCGGGCGGCGTGTCGGCGGACGAAGGGGTTCTTGTCCTCCAGGCGTTTCTGGAATTCCTCGCGGGAAGGGGGCTTGGCGAACGGCAGCGCGGCCTCGTCGAAGGCCGTCCGCAGCGGGCCAGCGACCGGCGACCGCCCGGCGCGCAGCGCCGCCGAGACGGCGCCGGCCAGCTCCAAGCCGTGCTGACGGGCCAGCTCCAGGCTGCCGCGCGGCTCCGGATTGGCGTCGGCGCCGCAGCCGGTCACGAACAGGGCGGTCGCCCCGGGATGGGCCCGCTCCAGGTACTCCTGAGCAAAACCGGCCCAGTCGCCGCTGATCCGGTAGTGGTTGCCGGTCAGCGTTGTGCAATGGCAGGCGTAGCCGAAGACGATCGCCCGCACCGAGCCGTCCTCCCCCTCGACGCGCAGCACCGGCACCTCAAAATCGACCGGCCCGTCCGGATTGACGCCGAAAGTAACCCCGCCGGCCCGGAAGACCCGACGGTTCATGGCGAAAGTCGCCCGACCGCGGCTAAAGGAGAGCCGGGCCGGGGCCAGCGCCTTGACCGCCTCGGCCGCCGTCTCGACCGCCCGGCCCTCCAGCCGCCGGGCGTAGTCCATCACTGCCTCGGCGTCCTTGCCCTTCAGGTCGAACATCCCCTCCAGATTGTTGGAGATGACTGGCCCGGTGTGGGTGTGGCTGGCGGCCAACAAGACGTTGGCACGGGGCACTTTCAGCTCTTTGCCGATCCGCTCAGTGATCGGCTGACTGAGGGAGCGCGGCCAGCCGATGATGTCGGCCGTGATCAAGATCAGCGGCGGTCCCTGGCCGTGCCGCAGCGCCAGCGCCTTCAACGCCAGGGGGTGATCAACTCCTTCGGACGGCTTGTTGCGGTTGCCGTAGCCGGCCAACCAGATGGGGCCCGTCGGCGTGATATCGGCCCGGGCGACACCGGCCTGGTACTCCTGGGTGTGGGCATTCGAGGCAACTCCGGCCAGCAGCGCCAGGGTCAGCGCGGCAGTCCAGCAATAGCGGGTGGTGTTCACGGGAACGACCTCGGTGGGTGGAGAGACCAGAAATCCGGGCGACCGGGTGGTGTGAGGATACCGTCTCGCCGGGCCGCCCCACAAGGAGGAAATATCCGTCCGCCTGGACATCGGAAAGGGGGCCGGTCATCGGCGGCCGTCAGCTGACGCCGCTGCATGCTCAGCCGCTTTCCGGAACCATTCTTCGGCCTTCGCGTGGTTCCCCCGGCCCTGCTCGCACCGCCCCGCCAGGTGCTCCAGTTCGGCATTTTCGGGGAACGCCTGGAGCAGAACCTCCAGGTCTTCCAGCGCCTCGGTGAACTGCTTCACTTCCATCCGCAGGGTGATAAGCCGGCGTCGGAGATCGGGGCGCTCGGGGTCGCGCCGCAGCACGTGCTCCAGCACCCGGATGACCGTCACCTGGTCGGCCGGTGATTGGGTGTGTCGATCCAGGGCCAGGGCGTAGCGGGCCAACGACTCGGTGTTGTCCGGCGCCAGGGTCAGGTATTCGTCCAGGCAGCGGGTCAATGTCGCGGTATCGCCGGCCTGCTCGGCCTGCTCAAGCCGCTGGAGCAGGGCAGCGGCTTTCTGCCGGGGTTGGACGACCATCAGGAAGTGCATCCCGCCTCCGACCAGGACAGCCAGGAGCAGCAAGACCGCCGAGCCAACCAGGAGCCGCCAGGTCCTCTCGGCCGCCGAGGTTTCCGACGCCGCCTGACCCGGCAGAGAAAGGGCGGTCCCGTCGGCCGGCGCTCCCGGGATGACCGCCTCGCGCACGGTCAGCGGGATCGGGGGACGCTTCGTCACCGGTGAGGGGAGGGGCACCAACGGCCCGACGGGGATGAGGAGAGGAAGGGCGCCGCCTTGTTTGGTCGTCGGCTCAGGGGGAGCCTCGACGGGGTTGATCAGGGGAAGGGGACCGGTCTTCTTTTGCGGCGGCGGCACGTCGCCGGCGCCGGGGGTGATCAGAGGGAGGGGGCCGGGCCTCTTCTCCGGGGCCGGCGGGACAGCGGTAGCATCGGGGCGGACGAGCGGCAGCGGGGCGGACTTCCGGCCCTCCGCCGGCGGCGGCATGTCGCAGGGAGGAATGAGTGGCAGCGGGCCGCTTCGCGGGGCCGGCGGCGGAGGCAGGGCCGCGCCGGGAGTCACCAGCGGCAGGGGGCCGGTCCCCTGGCCTTTGGGTGGCGGCGCCGCCTCAACGGGGGAGACGAGCGGGAGCGGCTCGCTCTTTTTGCGCCAGAACATCCCCAGATCCCTCCTTCCAGGGGCAACCCTTCCCCTCTATAGGTAACTGGACAACGTGTCGCCTGGCCAGTTGTTGCGCCGGTTTGCCGCTTGCGGCAACCAAGACCATGCAAGCCGATCCCATATTAGGTTAGCATCTCCGGACGTCCCGATCACGGTACAGGATGTGCTTTTCCTTCCCGGCAGACACCCCCCATTGGCCAGTCGGCCAGCCTGTGCTAACATGCGGACGGCCCCCTCTCGGAAGGAGCAACGGCAATCGTGCCTGACGCAATTATGGCGAGCACGGACATTCACTGGGGATGGAGCCTGCTCGGGCTGTTAAGCATCCCCGCTCTGGTAGCCCTGAACGGTTTCTTCGTGGCCGCCGAGTTCGCCCTGGTGGCGGTCCGCAAGACCCGGGTCGAGGAGATGGTGCGCCAGGGAGTCAAGCGGGCCCGGGCGGTGGAACTGGCGGTCTCCCAGCTGGACCGCTACATCGCCGCCACGCAGCTGGGCATCACCCTGGCCAGCATCGCCCTCGGCTGGGTCGGCGAGCCGGCTCTGGCCCGGCTGATCGCCCCGTTCTTCACCTTCCTGCCAGAGGGCTGGCGGGTGATCACCACCCATTCCACGGCCGTGGGGATCGCCTTTTTCCTGATCACGTTCCTGCATGTCGTCTTCGGCGAGTTGATCCCCAAGAGCATGGCCTTGCAGACCCCCGACCAGACGTCGCTGTGGGTGGCCCGGCCGCTGATCGTCTTTGCCCGGCTGACCCGGCCGCTGATCGTGTTGATGAACGGCACCGGCAACCTGATCCTGCGGCTGTGCGGCTTCCGCCCCGCCGCGGCCGAGGAGATGGTCCACTCGGTTGAGGAGCTGCTACTGTTGATTGAAGACACCGAGGAGGCCGGTATCCTGGAGCCCGACCAGGCGGAGTATCTGACGAACGTCTTCCGTCTGACGGCCAAGCAGGTGCGCGACTGCATGGTGCCGCGTGAACGGATGGCGACCCTGGAGCTGAACACGCCGCCGGAGAAGGTCCTGGAGGCAGTCCGCAACAGCGCCCACACCCGCATGCCGGTCTATGAGGGGACGTTGGACAACATCGTCGGTATCGTCAACACCAAGGATCTGTTCTACCTGTTCAGCCTCAAGGGGCTGGTGGTGCTGGAAGATGCCCTGTACCAGCCGGTGTACCTGAAGCCGGACGAGAGCATCGCCAATGCGTTGCGGCTGTTCCGCAAGTCGCACCGGCACATGGCCCTGGTGCGGGATGAGGAAGGCAAGATCCAGGGGCTGATCACGCTGGAAGACATCCTGGAAGAGATCATCGGCGACATCGAGGACGAGCACGACCGCCCGGTGCCGAAGCTCCGGCCGCGGCTGCATCGGGTGCTGCCCCGGCCGGCGCCGGCCCCCGCCCAACCGCGGACGGAGCGCGCGTAGCGCGACGGCATCCTTCGAGTCCGCAAACCGCTTCATCCACTGTGGCGGGGGCGCGGGCAAACGTGCTCCGTTCCACGTCGCGGCTACCAAGGGCCATCGTCCGCCCACCTGCTTGCAATCGCCCGGGCCGGTCCGTATAGTGCAACCGTGGCCGCCCGCCGGCCGGCCCAGCGAGCGGCCAGTTCACGCTGGTCGGTGTACCCCTCGTCGCTCTCCCGGCCGGCCGCCGTTCCTACGGGCGTGCGGATCGCGCCCGGTATCCCGTCCCTGTGCCAGACAGGGAAAGTGATGGCCATCCCGCTGGGGATGGAGCCGAGGTGCCCAATGGCCGTCCCTTCAATCCGGCGAATTGACTGCGCCGAGGCCGGCGCCGCCGAACAACTCGACCGTCTCCGCGCCCAGCTCAGTTTGCAGGGCAACGTCGTGTCGGCTCGCGGCCGGCAGTTGACGGAAAAGGTCTTCGGCGAGGCGCTGCCGCCTGCCCGGGTGGTCGAGCGCATCTGCACCGATGTGCGCAGCCGGGGGCTGCCGGCGGTGCTCCACTACACCGAACAACTCGATGGCGTTCGGCTCACCGCCGACACCCTCCGCGTCACGGCCGCCGAGCTGCATCAGGCGCACGCCGCGGCCGAGCCGGACTTCCTCGAGACGGTCCGCCGGGTGCGGCACAACATTCTGTCGTTTCAGAGCGGCCTGCTGCACCGCGATGCGGTCATGACCGTGGCCGACCGGCACGAGCTGCGGCTGCGCTACCGACCGGTGCGGCGCGTCGGCGTGTTGGTGCCCGGCGGGGCGGCCGCGTACCCGTCCACCCTGTTGATGACTGTTTGCCCGGCCCAGGCGGCGGGGGTCGCGGAGTTGGCCGTGGTCCTGCCGCCCACCCCGACCGGCGCCTACAACAAGGACCTGCTGGCGGTCTGCCACGAGTTGGGCATCCGCGAGGTCTACCGTGTCGGCGGCGCTCAGGCGGTGGCGGCGTTGGCCTACGGCATCGAGGGACTGCCCGCCGTGGACATGATCGTCGGCCCCGGCAATGTCTTCGTGGCGTTGGCCAAGCGACACGTCTTCGGCCAGGTCGGCATCGATTGCGTCGCCGGCCCCAGCGAGGTCGTTGTCCTGGCCGACGATTCGGCCAACCCCGAGTACGTCGCCGCCGACCTGATCGCCCAGGCCGAGCATGCTCCCGGGGCCAGCATTCTGATTACCTGGCATGCCCCGCTGGTGGACGCAGTGGCCGCGGCCGTCGGGCAGCAGCTGGCGCGGCTGCCGCGCGGCGGTCTGGCCGGTGAGAGTTTGAGTAACTTCGGCGCCCTCGTGCGAACCCGTGACGCCGAGGAGGCAGTCGCCTGGGTCAACCGGATCGCCCCCGAGCACCTACAGATCATGGCCCGTGATGCGGAGGTGCTGGCCGGGCAGATCGACAGCGCCGGCGCTATCTTCCTGGGGGAGTACACCCCGGTGGCGCTGGGCGATTACACGGCGGGGCCGTCGCACGTGTTGCCGACCGGTGGTACGGCCCGCTTTGCCAGCGGACTGTCGGCCAACGACTTCTTGCGCCGCTGTAGTGTGCTCCGCTTTACCCGTGAAGGTCTGGCTCGCATGGCCGACGATGTGCGTCGCCTGGCCCACAAGGAGGGGCTGACCGCCCACGCAGCCAGCATCGATGTGCGCCTGGGGCCGGCGGCCACCAACCAGAGAGGAAGGCCGAATGACGAAGCACGAATGACGAAAGAAGCCCCCATGCCGAAATCCGAATGACGCAACAGCCGGCCAGCAGGGGAGCTCAGCCCACGGCGGCCAGCCTCCCCCGAGCGTCCTTCGGCATTCGTCATTGGTCCTGGTCCTCCTTTCGGCATTCGTCCTTCGGGCTTCGTCATTCTTTGGTCATTCGGATTTCGTCATTCGTCATTGTTACGCCATGTCCGAGTACCTCCGACCAAATATCCGCGCCCTGGCCGGCTACACGCCCGGCGAGCAGCCGCGCGACGACGGCTTTATCAAGTTGAACACCAACGAGAATCCCTACCCGCCCTCGCCGCGTGTCTTCGAGGCGCTGCGGGAGGCACTGACCGGCGACCGGCTGCGCAAGTATCCCGACCCGCTGGGCACCATGTTCCGCCAGACCGCCGGCCGGGTGCTGGGCGTGGACCCGGAAAGCATCCTGATCGGCAACGGCTCCGACGACATCCTGACCATTGTCACCCGCGCCTTCGTGCCGGAGGGGGGACTGGTAGCGTCGCCGACGCCGAGCTACATTCTGTACCACACCCTGGCCGGGCTACAGGGGGCCAACTTCCGGACGGTCTCCTTCACCGACGACTGGCGGCTGCCCGACCCCTGGCCAACGCCGCGGGTTCACCTGACATTCATCCCGAACCCCAACTCGCCATCGGGGACCGCCGTGTCCGTGGCCGACCTGGAGCGGTTGGCGGACCAGCTAGAGGGGCCGCTGGTCCTGGATGAGGCCTACGTTGATTTCGCCGACGCCCACGGCCTGCACCTGGCCCGGCGTCCCGGGGTGGTGGTCACTCGCTCGCTGAGCAAGTCATACTCGCTGGCCGGCCTCCGCTTCGGCTTCGCGGTGGCCGATCCGGTGCTGGTGCGGGAGTTGGTCAAGGTCAAGGACTCGTACAACTGCGACGCCCTCAGTTTGATTGCCGCGACGGCGGCGCTGGAAGACCAGGAGTATTTTCGCACCACGCGGGCCAAGATCCTAGCGACGCGGGAGCGGATGACCCAGGCGCTGCGGCGGCTGGGCTTCGACGTCTGCCCCAGTCAGGCCAACTTCGTCTGGTGCCGCCGGGCCGACCGGCCGGTCCGGCCGCTGTACGAGGAGCTAAAGCGGCGGCTGATCCTGGTGCGTTACATGAGCTACGAGGGCTACGGCGACGGCCTGCGCATCTCGGTCGGCACCGATGCCGAGGTCGATCGCTTGCTGGAGGAGTTAGCCCGAATCCTCTGACTGGTGCCCGCTCCAAGGCTCCGTGGTGTAATCCGGCGTGGCCGTCCGGGGTGGCCGGGACGTCGCGGTGCGATGCCCCGGGATGCTGCGTCGGGACTTCGCGGTGCTCTGCCCTGGCCACCCCTGGACAGCAGCCTCGCCCCGGGACACAATCAATCCCGCGAAGGGCGGCTCGGTCCGTTCTGGTACGACTCCTCAACGGAGACCTCGCCATGAAACTCGGCCTCATTAACTCGGCGTGGGCCCAATCTGGCAAGGATACGGCCTACGGCATCCGCATGACCCGGGAGATCGGCTTCGACACCATCGACATCTTCACCGACCCACTCGACATCGACATTAAGGAGCGCCGCCGGATCAAGCAGGAGTGCGATCGGGCCGGCCTGCCGATCATCAGTGTGGCCTGTGTGGCGGTCGGTCTGATTGACTTCAACCCGAGCGTGCAGCGCTTCCACTTACAACGCTGCCGGGCCTACCTCGACCTCTGTTACGAGTACGAGGCCAAGAACCTGCTGCTGGTGATCGGTGAGTATATTTGGGAGAAGCAGGTGATTCCGCCGGCCGAGCAGTGGCAAACCGGCGTCAAGAACGTCCGCGAGCTGGGCAAGTATGCGGCCGACCTGGGGCTGCAAATCGCCCTGGAGTTGGAGCCGTTCCGGCTGTCGCTGATCAACAACGTGGACAGCATGGTGCGCTTCCTCGACGAGGTCAACCACCCAGCAGTCAAGGCGAACATCGACATCTCGCACCTGCAACTGTCGGGCACCAAGGCGGAGGAGCTGCGCCGCCTCAAGGGCAAGGCGATCCACGTCCACCTGAGCGACTGCGACGGTAAGGTGCATGGCGATCTGCCTCCCGGCCGGGGCGTTGTCAACTTCGGCCCGTATCTGCGCGAGATCAAGGACCTGGGCATCGACGGAGCGGTCAGCATCGAGCTGGAGTACTCCCCCGAGCCGGAGAAGATCGTCGAATGGGTGCGCGAGGCCTACCAGGCGACCGACCGGCTGATGCGCGAGGTGGGGCTGCGGGGATAGTCCGAGGGTAGTTGTCAGTTGCCAAGAGCCTCGCGACAATGGACCCCTGATAACGGACAACCGCCAACGGGCAACAGACAATGGCCGACACCCAGACGCCGCCGCTTTTGGATTCCGAATTCCTGACCAAGCTGGAGCAGCTTGAGTTAGTCTCGCGGAAGATTTTCCTCGGCCGGATGAAGGGGGAGCGGCGCAGCAAGCGCAAGGGACAGAGCGTCGAGTTCGCCGATTACCGCAATTACGTCGTCGGCGACGACCTCCGCTTCCTCGACTGGAACCTGTACGCCCGGCTCGACCGCCTCTTCCTTCGGCTGTTCATGGAGGAGGAGGACCTGCACGTTTACATCCTGATCGACAATAGCCTGTCAATGGACTTCGGCACGCCGACCAAGTTGCACTATGCCAAGCAGGTGGCGGCGGCGTTGGGCTTCATCGGCCTGGTCAACATGGACCGGGTAGTGATCGAGGCCTTCAACGACCGGCTGGTACAGAGTATGCCGGCGGCCCGCGGCCGGCGCAGCCTCTGGCGGTTGCTCGACTTCCTGAACAAGGTCGAGCCGGCCGGCCCCAGCGACCTGCGCCAGGCGCTGCGCACCTTCAGTCTGAAGTGCAGCGGCAAGGGCATCGTCATCCTGCTGAGCGACTTTATGGACAAAGGGGGCTACCAGGATGCGCTGCGCTATCTGATCGCCCGACAGCTCGACATCTACTGCGTGCAGATCCTCTCCCAGGAGGAGATCGAGCCGGAGATCGTCGGCGACTTGAAGTTGGTAGACATTGAGGATGAGGACGTCGCCGAGATCACGGTAAGTGGCCCGCTGTTGAAGCGCTATAAGCAGAACCTGGCCGCTTTCCGCGCGGGGCTGCATGAGTTCTGCACCCGGCGCGGCGTGGCCTACCTGTTCACCAGTAACCAGGTGCCGTTCGACCGCCTGGTGCTGACCTACTTGCGGCAGCGCGGACTGGTGAGATAGCAGGGCAGGCGGCGCAGAGGCGCCCACATGGGAGGAAATATCTCCATCATCCGGATGCTGGACCAAGCCGGACCGTAGCTGCATTCGTCCGACTTTGGGGGGATCGACAAGAGCGTAAGCGCCAGGTACGTTGCGGCAAAAGAACTGGTTTTCCCTTGACTCGCCACGTTCTTATCCCCACTCTACATAGAGTAGTTGTCGCCGAGCCGTTTCGTGGTCCCAGGCCACCTCCAGGTGTGACCGCCGTAGCGCTTGACGTAGAATAGTCATCACCGAGCTGTTTCACGGGGGCGATTGAGCTTTTCCTGTTTCATCCTGCTCTGGTTGGGGGACACGGTCATGCGTTCCTTCTCGTGCCGATTCCGACGCTCCGGCTTCACGTTGATTGAGCTGTTGGTGGTGATCGCCATCATTGCCATCCTGATCGCCCTGCTGCTCCCTGCCGTCCAGAAGGTCCGTGAGGCGGCTAACCGTGCCCAATGCCAGAACAACCTCAAGCAGTTGGCCTTGGCTCTGCACAATTATCATGACGCCGTTGGTCAGTTTCCCTCCGGAGGGGAGAAGACTGGCCCGCTGTATCTGATCGGCTGGACGGCTCATCTCTTCCCGTACTTTGAGCAGGACAATCGTCTCAAGGCCATTGAGGCCCTAGGGCCACGATTCCTGGCGACCCGCATGCCCTGGCGCTTTAAGACCGCCCCCCACTACGGTGACAGCGAGTTGTTTACCAGCCCCATCCTGGTCTTCATCTGTCCGGCTTCCGAGTTGGGCAAACAGAGTCCGGACGCCGGCTACCCCGGGCACGCGGACATCAACGCCAACAACCAGGCGGCCCTTCACTACCGGGCCAACGGCGGTGCCCAGAACCTCGGCTTTGTTCCCGGCCGAAGCACCGACCCGACTCTCGCCAGTTACCGGAGCTACACCACCTCGGGCGTGATCTATCCGGAGAGCAAGGTGCGCCTGACCGATATCGTGGACGGCTCGTCCAACACCCTGCTGCTTGGAGAGATCTCCTCGGCCATCGGCTGGCCGCGGAGCGGCATCAGCCCTTGGGGCCGCATCCAGCCCTGGACCTGGGGCTTCTACAACTATGACATCTACAACCCGGCGACCGAAGGCGGTTACCTGATGATCGACCACAAGTATGTCCAGTATCCGATCGGCTACACGGGCGTCTTCCTGCCGAACAACACCCCGTACAAAAGCAACCACTCCGGCGGCGGAGCCAACTTCGCCTTCTGCGACGGCAGCGTCCGCTTCCTGCCGAATGGGACGAAGCTGAATGTGCTCCAAGGGCTGGCCACCCGCAACGGCGGGGAGGTCATCTCCGGCAGCGAACTCTGACCCTCTTCGAGGGAAGGATGGACATGACCAGCATGCCGCGGCGGGTTGCTTGCGTTACTGTCTCCTGCTTGGCGGTCCTGACTCTGCTAGCTGGGTGCGGGGACGCCCGTATGAAGACGGCCCCGGTTGAGGGCACCGTCACGTACAAGGGAAAGCCTGTGCCCTACGGCACGGTCATGTTCCAGCCCGACGACGGCCCAGCCGCGACCGGTGAGATCCGGAACGGCCGTTATGTCCTCAAGACCTACCGCGAGGGTGACGGAGCCATCCCGGGGACCCACCGGGTGACAATCATCTCACTGGAGGACCAGTCCAACCGGCTGCCCGAGGAGCGGGCCCCCTTGCCCCCTGCCATCGTACCCTTGAAGTACAGTTTCCCCGACAAGTCCGGCCTCACGGCGGAGGTCAAGGACGGGCCGAACACCATCGACTTCCACCTGAAGTAACCGGTCCCTGCCGAGAGCGCTGGCTAGCTGCGGCAATTATCCGAAGACCGCCGTGGTCCGGGGGACGGTAACCTACAAGGGCAAGCCGGTGCCCAACGGCACCATCACCTTCATCCCTACCGACGACCGCCCCAGTGCGACAGGGGACATCGGCCCGGATGGCTCGTACCGCCTGCTATCAGAGCAGCCCGGGCAGCTTTGCCCTTGGAACCGTCTCTTTCCTCCAATAGACTCTCTTCGCAGCCATCGGGCTGGCCGCTGTGAGGAGAACTTCCCATGCAGTTCTTCTTCTTCCACCTGATGTCCTGGCCGTACCTGCCGGCCGATTTCGACCGCCGGTACGACTCGGCCTGGATCTGGCTCCCCAATTCGCTTTATGATCCGGTCAAGGGACACGATCTCTACCGCGAATATATCAATACTCTTGCCTACGCCGAGGAGTTGGGCTTCGACGGCGTCTGTGTCAATGAGCACCATCAGAACGCCTACGGCCTGATGCCGTCGCCCAACCTCATCGCCGCCGCCCTGACCCAGCGCACCCGGCGGATCAAGCTCGCCGTCATCGGCAACGCCCTGCCGCTGTACCATCCGCCCCTGCGCGTCGCCGAGGAATTCGCCATGCTCGACGTTCTGAGCAATGGCCGGCTCATCGCGGGCATGGTCATCGGCGGCGGGCCGGAGTATTTCTCTTATGGCGTCAACCCGACCTTCGCCCGGGAGCGCTTCCGCGAGGCCCTCGACCTGATCCTCAGGGCCTGGACCGAGCCGGGGCCGTTTCTGTGGAACTCGAAGCATTACTTCTTCAAGTACGTCAACCCCTGGCCCCGGCCGCTCCAGCAGCCGCACCCGCCCATCTGGATCCCCGGCGTCGGCAGCCGGGAGACCATCGCGTTCGTCGCCCAGCGCCGCTACGCCTACATGGGCATCCCCTATTTCCACATCGACACCTTCCGCCGGGTCTTCGACCAGTTCCGCGACGCCTGCGCCCAGGCCGGCTACACCCCGCAGCCCGAGCAGATGGGCTGGGGCGTCCCGATCTACGTGGCTGAAACCGACGAGCAGGCCCGCCGAGAGTTCGAGCCGCATTTCTGGTACTTCGTCCGCAACCTGCTCAAGGGAATTATCACGACCCCGCCGGGCTATACCTCGCCGCGCTCCGCCCTGGCCCTGCTCAAGAATCGCGGCCAATTCCTCCTGGAGCAGCAGACCTGGGACCAGATCGAAAAGGGGGTCTTCGCCATCGTCGGCAGCCCGGCCACCGTCCGGCAAAAACTGGAACACTATCAGAAGGAGCTAGGGGCGGGCGTGATCCTGACCGGCTGTCAGGCCGGCTCGCTGCCCCACGAGTTGACCCGCAAAAGCATGGAGCTGTTTGCCCGCGAGGTGATCCCGCACTTGCGCGCCCCTCAGGAGCACGCGGCCGCCGGAGCTTGCCGGTGCTGAAAACGGCACGGATCAGGACCAACTCCCCGGCCGTGTTCCGCCGGCAAGCTCCCTAGTTTCACGGCGGTGAAGCGATGCGGCTCAGGCGTGGAGTAGCATCACGAGGGGGTTCTCCAGCATCTCCGCAATCCGACGCGTGAACCGGGCCGCATCGGCACCGTCGATCACCCGATGGTCATAGGATAGCGACAACGGCAACAGCAAGCGAGGCACCACCTGGCCATTGTGCACCACCGGGGTCCATCGG
>DATLYH010000134.1:0-44094 GCA_035575035.1 Gemmataceae bacterium | reverse complement strand
GTCGCTCACATCCTTAATTATCATCCATCGTGCCCCGCGGGGTACTCCGCCAGCAAAAAATTCTCCCGCAGCCGCCGGGCAAAGGTTGCCTCGGCCGCAAGGTCCGCACAGGCCGCGCAGGCCGCCCGCCGGCTCAACTTGAGGGAGTGGCCGCCGCTTGATAGGATGGCACCATAACCTTCCGGCGGTGCCGATGACCGCCAACCTTGTCCGCTCTCCCCGGCGACGGCTTACAGGAACACCGATGCTAGGCAATAACCAGTATCCCGACCCCGAGGACATGTTTGCCGATACGCGCATGTCCTTTGGCGACCATCTGGAGGAGTTGCGCCAGCACCTGTGGCGGGCCATCTATGGCTTCGGCGTGGCGTTGATCTTCAGCTTCTTCATCGGCAAACCGGTGCTGGCGTTCATCGCCCGGCCGGTCGAGGAGCAGCTGGACAAGTTCTACGACAAGCGCGTCGCCCGGGTCGAGGAGGAACTCAAGAGCGGCAAGCGCGAGCTGGAGGAGGTCGATCGGCCCAGGGAGACCGAAGAGCAGTTCAAGCGCAGCGCCCTGCTGAAGGGCCTGGGCCTGCCGGTGCCCGATAACGGCGATGATCCGGACGCCGACTGGATCACCGTGCCGGTGCGGATCAAGCCGCTAAGCCAGGCGATCCTACTTAGCTCCGCCGAGAAGCTGGTCGGCCGCCGGCCCCGCCTGACGACCCTGAGCGCCCAGGAAGCGTTCATGGTCTATTTCAAGGTGTGTCTGGTCTGCGGCGTTGTCATCGGCAGCCCGTGGATCTTCTGGCAGATCTGGCTGTTCGTCGCCGCCGGGCTGTACCCGCATGAGAAGCGCCTGGTCCACGTCTACCTGCCGTTCAGCCTCGGCCTGTTCCTGGCCGGTGTCTTCCTGTGCGAATTCTTCGTCATCCCCAAGGCGTTGGAGGCGCTGCTCTGGTTCAACGAGTGGATCGGCCTGGAACCGGACCTGCGGCTCAACGAGTGGCTGGGCTTTGCCATTCTGATGCCGCTGGTCTTCGGCGTCTCGTTCCAGACCCCGCTGGTGATGTACCTTCTGGAGCGGATCGGCGTCATGAGCATCGATGCTTACCGGAGCAAGCGGCGGATAGCCTGGTTTTTGATGGCCATCTTCGCTGCCGTGATCACGCCGTCGGTCGATGCGGTGAGCATGCTGTTCCTCTGGGTGCCTTTGGGGTTCCTCTACGAGTTGGGCATTTTCCTGTGCTGGATGTCGCCGCGTCCGCCCGCTCTGGATATCGACGTGCCCGACTCGGAGGAGATGATCGAAGTTTGAGGTGGAGGGCACGATGACACGGTGACAAGGAGATATGGAAGAAGGACGCTCCTCCCCCGACCAGCAGAGCAAGCACTGCCGGTAAGCCCCCTTCCTTGTCTCCGTGTCTCCGTGTCTCCCGTTTCATGAAAGAGCCCCAAGTCTTCCTGGTCGGCGCTGGTCCCGGCAACGCCGGGCTGCTGACGCTGCGCGCCGCCGAATGCCTGGGCCGGGCCGACCTGGTGATCCACGATCAGCTGGTGCCGCCGCGGCTGTTGGAGTATGCCCCGCCCGGTGCCCGCCGCATTTGCGTTTCCGATCTGCCCGGCTGTCACCCCGAGCGGGCGCCGCATGTCCAGCACCTGATGATCGAGGCCGCCCGCCAGGGCCAGTGTGTCGTCCGGCTCAAGGGGGGTGATCCGTTTCTGTTCGGCCGCGGCGCCGAGGAGGCCGAGGCCCTGCGTCGGGCCGGGATTGCTTACGAGATTGTCCCCGGTGTGACGGCGGCCCTGGGAGCGGCTGCCTACACGGGCATCCCGCTGACCCACCGCCGGCACGCCAGCGCCGTTGCCCTGATCACCGGCCACGAGGCGGGCCAGGGCGGCCGGACCCTCGACTGGGCAGCCCTGGCTCGCTTCCCCGGCACGCTGGTGGTCTACATGGGCCTGCGGCGGCTGGGGCAGATCGTCCGTGCCCTCTTGGAGCAGGGCAAGGCACCCGACACGCCCGCGGCCGCTGTCCACTGGGCGACCCTTGGCCGGCAGCGGACGGTCGAGGCGCCGCTGGCCGACCTGGAGGAGGCGGTGCGGGCCGCGGGGTTGACCTCGCCCGTCATCACCATCATCGGCCCGGTGGCGGCGCTGCGGGCGGAGCTGGCGTGGTTCGAGCAACGGCCGCTCTTCGGCAAACGGGTGTTGGTGGCTCGGCCGCGCCACCAGGCCGGCGGCGTGGTGCAGCAGCTGGAGCAACTGGGGGCGGTTGTCCATGTCCTGCCCGCCGTCGAGGTGCGCGAGCCGGCCGACTGGTCCGCGGTTGATCGGGCGCTGGCAGACCTGGCATCGTTTCAGTGGCTGGTGTTCACCAGCAGCAACGGGGTGCATGCTTTGGTGCGGCGGCTGCGGCAGACAGGGCGCGACCTGCGGGCGTTGGGACCGCTGCGGCTGGCGGCTATCGGGCCGGGCACCGCCGACGCCCTGCGCAGCTACCACCTGGAGCCGGACCTGGTGCCTCCTGAGTTCCGTTCCGAGAGTCTGGCCGCGGCCCTGAAAGAGCGGGCCGCCGGGCAGCGGGTGCTGCTGGCCCGGGCCGACCGTGGCCGCGATGTGCTCCGCCAGGAATTGGCCGCGGTGGCGGAGGTGGAACAGGTGGCGGTCTATTCCCAGGTGGACGCGATCGAGCCGGGCGCGCCCGCCCTTGATTGCCTGCGGCGGGGCGAGATCGACTACGTGATGCTGACCAGCGCCAACATTGCCCGGGCGCTTTTGCGCGGTCTGGACGAGCCGGCCCGGGCGCGGATCGAGGCGGGTGAAGTGAGGTTGGTGAGCATCAGTCCGGTGACCAGCGCGGCGGTCCGGGAGCTGGGTCTGCCGGTGGCGGCGGAGGCGGCCGCGTACACGACGGCGGGGGTAATCGAGGCGATGGTCAAGGATGCATTGGCCCGGGGCGCCGGCGGGAGCGGGCAGGACTTAGCGCCACTCACGGAGAGTTTCCCACGACAGGTAGAGCACCAGGGCGCTGGCGAGGATGCAGACAATGTCCACCGTGGTGCTGACGCCGCCGAAGGGAATACTGACAAGCAGGTCGAGCAGGAACAACAGGAGTAGGAAGCCGGAAACACCCATCGAGGTCCAGCACAACCACTTTTCCATTGCCTGCCCTTTCAGCGCCCTCATCTCGCCCTGCATGCCAACCCCCGGGAGCCTGCGTTGACGTGGAGGGAGGAGATAACCCGGTCTCCTCCCGTTAAATAAATCATTGTAGTCGCCTCATACTACCTGGACATCTGGCGCCGGCAAGGAAAAATCCTCCAGTGGAGAGGGATAAAACGCCTGCTTGGTGCAGGCGGCATAAGCGGCAAGACCGGCGGCCCCCATCTTGGCGGGCCAGCCGATTCGCGTAGGCTCTTCTGAGGGGCGCTGCCTTGCTGGCGAGCGGCCGGTGGAAGGGGGCTCGGGAGCGGAGGATTTGTCTTGGCCATACCTGTGGTGGTGATCCCGGGTGACGGCATCGGCCCGGAGGTGACGGCGGCCATGAAGGCGGTGGTGCAGGCCGCCGGCGGCAACATTGAGTGGGTGGAGGCAGCGGCCGGTATGGGTGCCGCCGAGCGTTTCGGCGACCCGCTGCCGCAAGCCACTCTCGACCTGATCCGCCGGCACCGTGTCGCCCTGAAGGGGCCCTGCGCCACGCCGATCGGCGAGGGGTTTCGCTCCATCAATGTTCGGCTACGCAAGGAGCTTGACCTGTACGCCAGCGTCCGGCCGGTCCACTCGCTGCCGGGCGTGCGGGTTCCCTATGCCAATGTGGACCTGGTAGTGGTGCGCGAGAACACCGAAGGGCTCTACTCGGGGCTGGAGCACTTCGTGGTGCCGGGGGTGGTCGAGAGCCTGCGCATCATTACCCGGCCGGCCTGCGAGCGGATCGTCCGCTACGCCTTCGAACTGGCCCGGCGGCAGGGACGGCGGCGGGTCACCTTCTGCCACAAGGCGGACGTGCTACCGCAGAGCGACGGCCTGTTTTTGAACACCGCCCGCGCCGTGGCCGACGACTACCCCTTCCTGGAGTTCGAGGAATTGCACGTCGATACACTCTGCCTCCAGCTGGCCCTTGACCCGACACGCTACGAGGTGCTGGTAATGGAGAACCTCTTCGGCGACGTGATCAGCGACCTGTGTGCGGGCCTGGTCGGCGGGCTGGGGTTGGTGCCGGGGGCGAACCTGGGCGTCCGCTATGCCGTGTTCGAGGCGGTCCACGGCACGGCCCCCGATATCGCCGGCAAGGGGCTGGCCAACCCGATCGCCCTGATCCGCTCGGCGGCGATGCTGCTGGAGCACATCGGCCAGCGTCAGGCGGCGGCACGCATTGAAGCGTCGGTCTGGCGCACTCTGGAAGCCGGCCGCGGCCTGACGCGCGACCTCGGCGGCGACGGCACCACGGCGACCATCACGGAGCAGTTGATCGCCAACCTCGCATAATGGCGCCTGATTGGTGACCAGAGCTGCGGACGGCGGCCCGTGGGTTTTCCTCAAGGCGGTGGCTTATGCGCCGGCTGATCAACGTGGTGGTCGCGGTCTTGCTGGCGATCCTGGCGTTCAGCATCTTTATCGCGTGGATCGCTCAGGTGCGCCACCAGGCCGACAGGATCGACCCGCGGCGCACGCTGACGCGGCCGGCGGTTCAATGGGAAAGACCGTGACATGAGCCTGAAGGTGACGCTCATCCAGGGTGGGGGTGCCGGCTTCGACCAGGTGCCGGCGGTCAAGCGCATCCTCGAGGCGGCAGGCATTGCCATCGAGTGGGACGAGCATCTGGCGGGGCTGGCCTCGCTGGAGCGCGGCGGGCCGCCGCTGCCGGAGGCGATGCTTCAGTCGGTTCGCACCACCGGCATGGCCCTGAAGACCATGCTGCTGTCACCGTCCGGTCCTCCTGAAGGTAACTTCAACGTGCAGCTGCGGCGCGAGCTGGGATTGTTCGCCTCGATCCGGCCGCTGCGGAACCTGCGCGGGCTGCCGGCCCGTTTCCAGGACGTGGACATGCTCGTCATCCGCGAGCTGACCGAGGACCTCTACGCCGCCATCGAGCATGAGATTGTCCCCGGTGTGGTGCAAAGCCTCAAGGTAGTCACCGAGGCGGCCTGCCGGCGCTTCTTCCGTTTCGCCTTCCAGTGGGCCCGCGCGGCCGGCCGCAAGACCATCCACTGCGTCCACAAGGCCAACATCCTCAAGCTGGCCGACGGCCTGTTCCTGAAAGCCTTCCGCGAGACCGCCCGCGACTTCCCCGAGCTGCAAACCCGAGAGATTATTGTGGACAACTGCTGCATGCAGCTGGTGTCGCGGCCGCAGCAATTCGACGTATTGGTGATGGGTAATCTGTACGGCGACCTGGTCAGCGACCTGGGCGCCGGCGTGGTCGGCGGCGTCAGCGCCACCTCCGGCATCAATGTCGGCGAGGCCGCTCCCTCACCCCTCTCCCCCGAGGCGGGTAGGAATGAGGGGGCGCCGGGCGGATTGCTGCGCGTCTATGAGTCGTTCCACGGCGGCAGCCGGGAGACGATCGGCATTGACCGGGCCAATCCCCTGCCGCTGTTGCTGCCCGCTCTTGATCTGCTGCACGCGGTCGGTCAGGCGGAGGCGGCCCAGCGCATCCGAGCCGCTGTGGAAACCGTGCTGACCGAACGGCGGAGCCTGACGCCGGACCTCGGCGGCAGCGCCACGACCACCCAGATGGCCGACGCCATCATCGCCGCCCTTCGCTGAACCACCGCTCTTGGGGGCCGTCTCGGCTAGCGTGATGCGTCCGGTGGCAACCTGTCTCACCACCCCAGCGCCTTCCGCAGGTCTTCCAGCCCGCCGCGGATGGCATCCTCGGCCGTGGCGTAGGTCCCGGCGCTGGGTATCATTCGGCCGTTGATGGTCTGTGTGATTTTGCAGCCGTACTTGCCGGCGACCGGGACCGGCTCCAGACGGTACTGCGGCTCGTTGTCGAAGAAGACCAGCCAGGACTGCCCGCCGACGCCCGCCCGCAGCTCACCGCCGCGCCGCGCCAGCCAATCGGGGGTCTGCACTGCCATCGTCTCCCTCCGCCTCACTCCGGCAACGGCTTGCCCTTGGTCTCCGGGGCGAAGGGCAAGGCCAGCAGACCGACGAGGAACACCGAGCACATCACCAGCCCCGCGTAGCGATGGGGCATGGGCGGCGGGTAGTCGAACAGGTTCAGCAGCAGGCCGAACATGGGCGGTCCGGCGGCCGCGGCGAAGCGCCCCACGTTGTAGCAGAACGACGTGCCCGTACTCCGCAGCCGGGTCGGGAACAGCTCGGGGAAGTAAATGGCGTAGCCGCCGAACAGCGAGAGTTGACAAAAGCCCATCAGGGGGATCATCCAGAAGATTTCCCCGAACTGGTCGAGTGTGCCGAAGACCAGGGCGGTGCTCAGCAGGGCCGCGATGAAGGCAATGGCGAACGTCGGCTTGCGGCCGAGATAGTATGTCACTCGGCTGAAGGCGCTGATGCCGAAGAACGCCCCGGCATTGAGCAGCAGCGAGGTGATCCCGGCCCAGATTTTCAGTTGCCCTTCGACCTCGTCGGGGCTGAGGCCCTGGCCCTCGAACGTCCGACGGAAGACCGACCGCGTCAGCTCCGGGAAATAAAAGCCGATCCCCCACAGCCCGACCTGCCCCGAGATGGCCAGGCACAGGCCGAGCAGGGCGTTCCTTCGCCAGCGGCTGTCGCCGAGCAGCTCGCGGACCGATCCCAGCTGGCGGGCCGCGCTCATCTGGGCAATGACGGTCCAGCGTTCCGGTTCTTTCAGACGGCGGCGGATGAGGATCGCTAACAGGGCCGGCAGCGCGCCGATGACGAACATCGTCCGCCAGGCGCTGACGGGGCCGTAACCAAAGACGTAGAAGTTCTGGAAGACCCCCTCGCTTTCCAACTGGCCCAGGGCCATGTTGATCAGCGCTGCCGTCACGTTCCCCACTGCCGACAGGGCCTGCAATAGCCCCAAAGCGAACGGCCGGGCCCGGTCGGGCATGACCTCCGCCACCAGGGCCACCCCCACCGCGAACTCTCCGCCCACCCCGAGTCCCGTCAGGAATCGGTACAGGGCAAAGTCCAGGAAGCCGACCGAGACGGCACTTAGGCCGGTGAACAGCGAGTAGACCAGGATGGTTAGCAGCATCGTGCGAGCCCGGCCGATCCGGTCCCCCAGGATGCCGAAAATGATGCCGCCTGTGCCCCAACCGATGAGGAAGATCGACGTGGCCCAGGTGCCGAGGATGTCGGCCCGCTTGCGAAAGGCCTCGGGCGTTTCCCCCGGCATTTCCTCGAGCAACTCCCGCATGGCCGGGTTGCGGGCGAGGATAAACAGTTGCTGATCCATTGTGTCGAACAGCCAGCCCAGAGCGGCCACGACGAGCACGAACCAGTGGTAGCGGCTCAGGAGGCGCCACCAGGGCTGTCCATTGTTAACGGCTCCCTCAGGGGTCGGCTGATCAAGGTGCATGGCTTGTAGGGGGTCACAGGGGTTTTCTCGGTCGATCCGCGGCGGGCCTGGCATAGGTATATCCGGCGGCAGGGGCGGATGCCAGCATTTACGCCGGCCCCGCCGTTCCGGTATGATACGGATTCCTTCCCCGGACGATAACTATTGCCCAAGGCTGATTTTCGGGAGGGCGATGATTCGATGGCGGACGGCTCCGGTTTGCGGGTTGGCTTCCTGGGTGCCGGGAAAATGGCCACGGCGCTGGCCCAGGGCTGGATCCGTGCCGGCCTGGCGAGCCGCGACCGCACCCTGGCCGGCGATCCCCTCCCGCAGGCCCGGGAAGCTTTCGCTGCCGCCATCGGCGCCCGCACCACCGCCGACAACAACGAGGTCGTGGCCGGCAGCGACGTGCTGGTGCTGGCCGTCAAGCCGCAGACCATGCCGGCGCTGCTCGACGAGATTCGCCCCGCGGTGACCGGCCGGCACCTGGTCATCTCGGTCGCGGCGAGCATCACACTGCGGCAGCTGGCCGAGGGGTTGGGGCCGCACCGCCGACTGGTCCGGGTCATGCCGAACACGCCCTGCCTGGTCGGGGCCAGTGCTTCGGGTTACGCCCCCGGCGAGTTCGCCACGGCCGAGGACGTGGCCCTGGTGGACCGGCTGCTGAACGCGGTCGGCCGGGCCTTCCGCCTGCCGGAGGACCTGCTCGATGCGGTCACCGGCCTGAGCGGCAGCGGCCCGGCGTTCGTCTACGTCATCATCGAGGCGCTGAGTGACGGCGGGGTGCGGGTCGGCCTGCCGCGCGACGTGGCGACGGCGCTGGCGGCGCAGACCGTGTACGGGGCGGCGAAGATGGTGCTGGAGTCGGGCACGCACCCAGCCGTATTGAAGGACATGGTGGCCAGCCCCGGCGGCACTACCATCGCGGGACTGCATGCGCTGGAGCGCGGCAGCCTCCGCGCCGCCCTGATCGACGCCGTGGAAGCGGCAACCCGGCGGGCGATCGAGCTAGGGCAGGCATGACTGCGATGGCCAAACACAAGCAAGACAGTGGCCGAGATCCTCAAAGGCAAGAGGGCGAGCATCAGGAATGCGGCGCTGGACGAGGGATCGCCGGGTTGGGACGATATCCTGGACCTGACCTGGGAAGAAGTCGTCGAGAGAGCGACGAAGAGACAACGAAGCTCCTGTCGAAAGGGGAATATGACAAATGAAAGACGATGTATGTCGCCAGATCCTCGGATTGCTCAGGCGGTTGGATGAAGCCAAGATCGCTCATCGGTTGAATCGGTGTCGGGACGACGCGATCATGATTGAGGTGGACGTGCCGGGGGAACGCTGGGAGATCGAGTTTGTCGATTACGACGACGAAGTCCACGTCGAGATCGAGCGGTTTCGCAGCAACGGCAAGATCTACGACGAATCCATTCTGGAAAAACTGTTCGCCGAGTATTCGGCGGACTCCCCCGCCGCCACCCCCGAGCAGGTGCGTCAGGAGTCGGAGGCCTTTTTCCGTTCGTGAATTCGTCGGCCTCGATGCCGGCTTGATCTCCAATGACAACTGTGCCCGAAAGTGAACGGGTCCTGATCTTCGACTTCGGCTCGCAGTACGGCCAGCTGATCGCCCGGCGGGTGCGCGAGCAGAACGTCTTCTGCCAGATTGTCCGCCATGACCTGCCGGCCAGTCGGGTCGCCGAATTGAAGCCCAAGGGGCTGATCTTCTCCGGCGGCCCGGCCAGCGTCTACGAGCCGGGCGCGCCGCGCTGTGACCCGAAAATCTTCGACCTCGGCATCCCCGTGCTCGGCATCTGCTACGGCATGCAACTCGCCTGCCACCTGCTCGGCGGTGAGGTTCGGCCGGCCGGCAGCCGAGAGTTTGG
This sequence comes from Gemmataceae bacterium, assembly GCA_035575035.1. Lineage (GTDB taxonomy): Bacteria > Planctomycetota > Planctomycetia > Gemmatales > Gemmataceae > DATLYH01. Next base: position 34,740 of record DATLYH010000134.1, on the reverse strand, counting down.
CCGAGCCCATATCTTCATCCGCGAGACCGAGGGACTCTTCGCCGGCGTGCCGGAAGAAACCGTCGTCTGGATGAGTCATGGCGATCAGGTCCACGCGGTCAACGGCGAGTTCGTGCCGCTGGCCGGCACCGCCACCTGCCCTGTCGCCGCCGTCCGCCACCGTAGCCGACCAGTCTTCGGCTTGCAATTCCACCCCGAGGTCAGCCACACCCCCTACGGCAGCCGCATCCTTCGCAACTTCCTCTACGACATCTGCGGCTGTCAGGGGTTGTGGCAGCTGCAATCTTTCATTGAGCAAACCGTGGCCGACCTGCGCCGGCGGATCGGGCCGCACGGCGTCATCTGCGGACTGTCGGGCGGCGTTGATTCCGCGGTGACGGCGGCGCTCTTGCTCCGGGCGGTCGGACCGCAAGTGACCTGCATCTTCGTGGACAACGGCCTGCTCCGCCAGGGAGAGGCCAAGGCGGTCCGCCGCACTTTCCAGGACAATTTCCACGCCAACCTCCATGTGGTCGATGCCCGCGACCGTTTCCTGCAAGCCCTGGCCGGCATCAGTGATCCGCAGGAAAAGCGACGGGTGATCGGGCATGTGTTCATTGATGTGTTCAAGGACGAGGCCCGCCGCATTGCGAACGTGCGCTTCCTCGCTCAGGGGACGCTTTACCCCGACGTGATCGAGTCGGGCGGCGCCCGGGATGGCCCGGCGGCGACAATCAAGACACACCACAATGTCGGCGGCCTGCCGGCAGAGCTGGGCTTTGAGTTGGTTGAGCCGCTCAAGGACCTGTTCAAGGACGAGGTGCGCCGGCTCGGGTTGGAGCTGGGGCTGCCGGAGGAGATCGTCTGGCGACATCCTTTCCCTGGTCCAGGCCTGGCGGTCCGATGTCTGGGTCCGGTGACGGCCGAACGGCTCGACATTCTGCGAAAGGCCGATGCCATCTTCCTGCAAGAATTGAAGCAAGCGGGTTGGTATCGGCAGACGGCCCAGGCATTCGCGGTGTTGTTGCCGGTGCAGTCAGTCGGCGTCATGGGGGATGCGCGGACGTATGAAAACGTGGTCGCTCTGCGGGCGGTGCAGACGGAAGACTTCATGACGGCCGACTGGGCGCACCTGCCCTACGAGTTGCTGGCGAAGATCGCAACACGAATCATCAACGAGGTGCCGGGAGTCAATCGAGTGGTTTACGACATCAGCAGCAAGCCGCCAGCGACGATCGAGTGGGAGTGAGGCAGGGATGAGTGTCATGCTGGAATGCCAGCCGGGCGATGAGTTTGTCTGCATCCAGGAGTTCCATGCCTCTCCTGAAGGGGAAGGTTTTTCCTGGGGCACCAGTCGGCAATTCCGGGTCGGCGAACGCCTCTGCTACGTCGGCTTTCGCCAGGACCCGAATTTGAAAGACCACCCAAGTAGCTGGCTCGTGGTTTTCGAGGCGGCGGATGGCAAGCGTTATGCGGGCACGCAAACCTACTTCGTGACCGAGGAATGCTGGCAGGGCATCGAGAGCTTCTTCGCCAGTACACACAACGAACACCGGCTCTCTAATCAACGATGATGGACGCCGAATGGGGTACAGATGCGCTTCACCAAGATGCACGGTTTGGGCAACGACTACATCTATCTCGATTGCTTCCGCCATCCGCCGCCGCGCGACCCTGCCGCCTTGAGCCGGGCCATGAGCGACCGCCACTTCGGCGTCGGCGGTGACGGCCTGATCCTGATCTGCCCCTCCGAGCGGGCCGACGCCCGCATGCGCATGTTCAACGCCGACGGCAGCGAGGCCGAGATGTGCGGCAACGGCATCCGCTGCGTCGCCAAGTACGTCTACGACCACGGCCTGGTCCGTAAACCGACCCTGACGGTGGAGACCGGCCGCGGCGTGCTGACCCTGGAGCTGGAGTTGGCCGACGGCAAGGTCAGCCGGGTACGCGTGGACATGGGCGAACCGATCCTGGAGTCGGCCCGCATCCCGACCACCCTGCCGGGCGATCCGCCGCGGGACATCCCCCTGACCGTCGGCGACACCACCCTGCGCGTCACCTGCGTCTCGATGGGCAACCCGCACTGCGTCAGCTTCGTGGAGGAGATCACTGACGCCCTGGTGCTGGGGATCGGGCCGCAGGTAGAGCGGCACCCGGCCTTTCCGCGCAAGGTCAATGCCGAGTTTGTCCGCGTCAACGGACCCGCCGACGTGACGGTTCGTGTTTGGGAGCGCGGCTCGGGCGAGACGTTGGCCTGCGGCACGGGGGCCTGCGCCGTGGCGGTGGCGGGCATGCTGACCGGCCGTACCCGGCGGCAGATCACCGCCCATCTGCCGGGCGGCGATTTGCAGCTGCACTGGTCCGAAGCGGACAACCATGTCTACATGACCGGCCCCGCCGTCGAGGTATTCAGCGGCGAGTGGCCCGATTAGGCCGTAGCAAAAACCCTTCAGACTGGGGATAATCACTGGAAGTTACGGATCATGGACCACGGACGGATTTGCTCTTGCACCCGGAGAAGGCGGTCGTTATCGTGCCCCCTTCACTGCAGCAAGCGGAACAACTCGACGAGCCGCTGGACGCGATTCCGGCGCTCACGGGATGGGTGCGCGGCGGCCTGGTGGGGATTGCCCTCGGGCTGGTGATGGTCTTCGTCATCGCCTGGCGGTTGGACCCCTACCAGGAGGACGGCACGCCCCGGCGAATGGAGACGCACCGGCAGCTCGGGCTGCCGCCGTGTACCTTCTACTTGATGACCAATCTGCCGTGCCCCTCGTGCGGCATGACGACCAGTTTCGCCCTGCTGATGCACGGCGATCTGTGGAACTCACTGCAGGCCAACGCTGTCGGCACGCTGTTGGCGTTGTTCGGCCTGGCGTTCATCCCGTGGGCCCTGGCCTGTGCCGTCTGCGGGAGGACCTTCTTCGTCATCTCGCTGGAGCGGACCCTGATCGTCCTGATTGTCACCTTTCTGAGCCTGCTGCTGCTCCGCTGGGCGATCGTCCTCGGCGTAATCGGGTTGAGCAAATGGTATGGATAGTGTGCGGCCGTTCCGCAGGGGGCCGACGGTGAGGGCCCGCCGCGGGACCGGCTGCTCAGGGAGGAGCGGCATGGCGGCAATTCTGCGGCGCGGGGCGTGGATCGGCCTGGTGGTAGCAGCACTCGGTTTGACCGGCTGCAATCTCCTGGCCTTGCCTTTCTTCATCTTCGGCCCCGAGCCCGCCGTCCCGGCCGGGATGAAGCGGGTCGCCTCCGACGACAAGAGGAAGGTGGTCAAGGTTCTGATCCTGACCCACAACACCGGCCTGGAGATGAAGCCGGAGTTCGTCCGCGCCGACCGGGAGCTGACCGAGCGCGTCCGAGCCCATCTCAAGGCCGGCTTCGAGTACAACAAGGAGAATGTCGTCATTGCCTCGCCACGCCGGGTAGAGGAATTCAAGAACGAGAACCCCGACTGGCACACCATGGACTTCGAGGAGATCGGCAAGCAGTTCGGGGCCGATTACGTCTTCTATCTGGAGATCCGCTCGTTGACCCTCTATGAGCCACGCAGCGCCAATACTCTCTACCGCGGCCGGGCTGAGATCACCGTCAGCCTGATTGATGTCAACCATCCTGACGAGGGACCGCTCCGCCGCGAGTTTGTCTGCCAGTTCCCCAGCGAGACCCGTCATGCCATCCCGGTCGAGGACATCAGCCTGGAGAAGTTCCGCGACGCCTTTTTGAACTATGTGGCCAAGCGGCTGTCGTGGTACCTGACCTCGCACCCCACCCGGGAAGAGCACGATTGCGAGTGACCTCCGCCTCGTCGGCTTGACGCGGAGCAGGCACGGCTCTAGCAATGACCGGAGGCACTCATCCGGCTATGCAAGGAGAAGGGCGCCATGTCGGAACCGGTTGTGATCCGCTGTCGTGAGAACGGGCCTTATGTGATCAAAGGGGCGGTCAAGGTGACGGACCACCTGGGCAACGAGTTTGTTCTGCCGGCCGGCAAGGATACCATCGCCCTGTGCCGCTGCGGCCATTCGAAGAGCCGGCCGTTTTGCGACGGCTCGCACCGGGAGGTCGGCTTTCGAGCGTCCGAGTTGGCCCCGCCGCCGGGAGCGTGAGCGATGCCGCCCATCGTAGTGCTGGGGACCCGCAACGCCAAGAAGAGCCAGGAGATCCGCGAGATCCTCGGCGACTTGCCGATTGAATTCCGCGACCTGACACAGTTCCCGGATGCCCCGGAGGTCGAGGAAGACGGCCCGACATTCGAGGCGAACGCCCGCAAGAAGGCGGTCGAGCAGGCCCGGGCGCTGAGGCAGTGGGTGCTGGCCGAGGATAGCGGTCTGGTAGTACCGGCCTTGAAAGGTCGGCCGGGGGTCCACTCGGCCCGCTACGCCGGCAAGCAGGGGGATGACGCGGCCAACAATGCCCGGCTACTGGCGGAACTGGCCCCGTTGCCGGACGACCGCCGGGCAGCTTACTACGTCTGCGTCGCCGTCCTGGCCGATCCCCAGGGGGAGGTCCGGGCCGTGACCGAGGGCCGCTGTCACGGCGTGATCACGCGCGAGTACCGCGGCAGCGGCGGCTTCGGCTACGACCCGCTCTTTCTGATCCCCGAATATCACCGCACCTTCGGCGAGCTGAGCCCGCGCGTCAAGCATGCCCTCAGCCACCGCGCCCGCGCCTTGGAGAAGCTGCGGCCGGTGCTGCGTCAGTTGCTGGCTCAGGAGAGCAGGGGGAATTGACCGGCTCACCCCGAAGCGGCCGGCGGCTGGTTGGCCTGCTCCAGCTCGAGCAGCTGCTCCATCGGCGCGATCACCAGCACCGTATCACCGGGGGCAAGCACGATATCATGACTGGGGTTGATATGCACGCCGTTGGCGTTGCGGTGCATCACTAGGTTGACCCCCAGTTTCTGTTGCACGTCGCCGACGGTCTGGCCGACGAGCCCGCCGGTGGCGCAGACCGACAGATCGGTCAGGTGCAGCGCCTTGCCGTCCAGGTCGAAGCTCTGGTAAACCTTGCGCCCGGTGGCGGCAGCAATAAAGGCCGGCGCCGCCACCCGCGACGGCGAAATGGCCGGCAGCTGGAAAGCGCCGCCGACCTTGGTGGCTAGCGTGTCGTCGAACAGCCGCATGACCACGCGCACCTTCGGATTGAGGTCGCGCGCCGTCAGGGCAGCATCCAGATTGGTCAGGTCGTCATCGGTGGCCAGCACCACGGCCTTGGCCTTGGCCACCCCCGCCTTTTGCAGCGTCGGCAGCTGCCGGGCATCCCCGGTGATCACCGGCACGCGCAGGTCCTGGATCTCGTCCACAAACGGCGAGTCCTGCTTGCGCTCGATAGCCACCACCGCCTCGCGGAGCTGCACCAGCCCCTTGATGACTTGCAGCCCCACCTTGCCGACACCGACAACGACCACGTGGTTGCGATACAGGGAGGCGACCATGCGTTGCCACTCCGGCAGCTTTTGTTTCTTGGTGAAGACCAGGTAGGCCAGCCGCACCACCGAGTCCGCCACCGCTCCCAGGCCAATGATGGGCAGCAGGAACCAAAGCAGTTGCAAGTACCATTCATCAGGGAATTCCACGCTCGGCTGCACAAAGATCAACATGAAAACGGCGTGGCACGCCTGGAGGTAGCCGAGCTGTTTCCCCTCGTGGTGATAACACAGGTGCAGCAGCAGTCCGCCCCCCAGCACCAGGCCCCAAAAGACGAGCAGCGCCCAGCGGAACTCCCCAAACAAGTACAGGACGTAACGGGCGTAGACGTGCAGCGACGTCGGATTACGCATGGGCGCGGGAACCGATAGCAGACCAGGTTGTCGGAAGCCGGCTGTGTGCAAGGTATAGCACCCGGCCGCGGCGGTCAAGCGGCCAGGCACAGGACCAGACAGGCGGCCCCACCTCGGCCGTGCAGGCAAAACTGCCGCGATTTTCCCGACTTGCTCCTTGTCTTCGGACGGGGCGGACCGGTATACTTGATTTGTCCACTGGTTGGATACCCCGCAGGGTGCCGTTGCTCCGGTCCCTCCCTTACCTCCCACCTTGTCTCTCCCATCAACAGGAGATGATCCATGTTTGCTGTCTTCGGTCTGGGGCCGCAGGAGATTGTCTTGCTGGCCGTGGTTGGCGTCTTGCTCTTCGGCCGGAAGTTGCCGGAAATCGCGCGGTATCTGGGGAAGTCCTTCGTCGAATTCCGGAACGGGATGAGGGGAGTGGAAGAGCAGATCGAGGGAGCGGTGGCAGCCCGGCCGGAGCCTCCTCCGGAGCCGCTCCATCCGCCGCAGCGGCTCGCCGCCGCGGCCCCGCAGTTTGAGGTCCATTCGTAAAGGTTGGGGGCCGGACAGCGACCGCTCCGGCGCCTGGGTTCCGGGGGGAAGAGTAGGGCGGTTTCCGCTTGTCGATCGGTCCGGCCGCTTGGTATAGTTACGGGGGTTGCAGAGCGATCGGACGTTTCCCCCAGGCACTGCGGTCCGGCCTCTGGAGAACTCCGCTTGACTAGCCTGAATGAGGGGATCCTTATGAGTCCGGTTTTGGGCGTGTTCGGTCTGGGCCCGCAGGAGATCGCCCTCTTGCTGGTCCTTGGCGTCTTGCTTTTCGGCCGGAAACTGCCGGAAGTTGGCCGTTACCTGGGCAAGGGAATTGTCGAGTTCAAGAAGGGGATCAAGGGGCTGGAAGACGACGTGGAGGGGACGGCAGTGGTCCGGCCGCAGGAGCCGGTCCTGGAGCAGCCCCGTCCGCCGCAGCGCGTGGCGACCACGGCGCCGAAGTTCGAGGATAACCCGAACAATATCACCCCTCCCCCGAAGGTGTAAAATAACCGCACGCCGGCTCGGCAATGGGTCGGCGTGAGCAGTGGGCGGCTAACTCAGCGGCTAGAGTGCCATCCTCACACGGTGGAAGTCACTGGTTCGAATCCAGTGCCGCCCACTTTTAGGCAAGAAAAAAGCCCCTGCCCCGCTGCCACTGGACAGGGGCACTGAGGCACGGAAAACCCCTCCCGTACTTTAAGTTTCCCAACATCTGTGGGACCCAGATCTCTGGAGCCTCGGTGATCACGCAGGACACCTTGCCGCTGCCCTGCGTAGATTGTCGAGGTCTTCGCTTCGCCAACGGTACGTGCTGCCACGCATCGCTGGGGTACGTGTCCCCGGCGGAAGACGAACGGGTCGCCTTGCGCTTCACCCTGTAGCCCCGTTTCATGAGGAACTCCTCCACCGATCTCTTCCCCATCCCGCCCGGGCCACGCTCCCGTTGACCTGGATTCCGGTAGCTCTAAGGCAGCGGACGCCTCCGCATGGGTCGGTTGGCAGGACCTCGGCTTCGAGCCCGCGCGAGCGCAGCGCCCCGTCCTTGGATGGCGATTCGGTTGCCGGCTACGGTATCGGTCTCCCGCGGCGCCCCCGAGGGGACCGGATTGGCGGTGGCGTCGCCGTGTACCCCTTCCTACAATCGGAGCGCCGCGGTGAGCAGCCGGGAGGTCACGGCGCCGGCGGCGATGTCATCCCACGCGGAGGAAGCAGCATGTACGGCGGGCGTTGGATCGTCGGCGGACTGGCATTGGCGGCAGCCTTCGGCCTGGGTTGGGCGCTGGCGGGGCGAGCTATCCCCCGCGAGCAGGCGGCGGAGGCGCCAGTGCTCAAGGGCTGGACCAAGGGGAAGGGCTGGGGCCCGGTCTGGGGCAAGGAGGACGAGGTCGGCGCGCTCAACGCCATGACCCCCGAAACCATCCGGGCCGCTTTGCAGCTGGCAAAGGCCGGCAAGGTCTATGACCTCGGCGTTCCCTACGACCGGGAGTCGTACCGTTGGCCCGGCCACAGTCCTGGCGAGATCATCACCTACCGCAGTCCGGAGGGGGTCAAGCGGCAGGGGGACTTCGCTCCGGTGGCCGACCCCCGAACCAACCCCGACCGCCTGGGCTGGCATAGCTGCGCTCTGTTCATCAACGATAACGTCGGCACCCAGATCGACGGCCTGGCCCACATCACCGTCGGCGACGACAACCACTGGTACAACCATTTCAAGGAGGCCGACTGGGGCGGCAACTTCGGCGTCCGCAAGTGCGACGTCACCACCATCCCGCCGATCATCACCCGCGGCGTGCTGATCGACGTGGCCGGCCTCCGCCAGGTCGATGCCCTGCCCGCCCACTACCGGATCACGGCCGACGACCTCAAGGCCGCCCTGGAGCGGCAGAAGACCGTCCTGCGCCCCGGCGATACGGTGCTGATCCGCACCGGCACCCTGCGCTACTGGGGCAAGAACGGAGCCGACCACGACAAGATCCGGCAACACGACTCGGCCGGTATCGACCTGGCCGCTGCCCGCTGGTTGGTTGAGCAGCAGGGGGCCATTCTGATCGGCTAGGACACCAGCGGCCTGGAGCACAGCCCCGCCCCCGCCGAGAAGGGGACGTTCATCCCGGTGCACCGCTACCTGCTGATCGAGCAGGGAGTACACATCGGCGAGTTCCATTACCTGGAGGACCTGGCCCGCGATCAGGTCTACGAGTTCTGTTACATCTGCCTGACGAACAAGATTCGGGGCACGGTGGCCGGCTTCGCCCTGCGGCCGATCGCGATTCGGTAATTCCCCGGATCGTCAGGACAAGCTCATCCGGTTCTCCATTGACCGTGGGGAGTTTGCTCTTTAGAGTTTGGTAAAGCTCTCGCTTTTGCCAGCCTTAGTCGGAGATCCTTTCCATGCACGCTGCCCGTTGTCCCGTTCGCCAGCGTCCGGCCTTTACCCTGATTGAGCTGTTGGTGGTGATCGCCATCATCGCCGTGCTGATCGCCCTGTTGCTGCCGGCGGTGCAGAAGGTGCGCCAGGCGGCCGCCCGGACCAGTTGCTCCAACAACGTCCGCCAGATTGCCCTTGCCTTCCACAACTTCGAGAGCAGCCGCGGCTTCTTCCCGCCCGCCTCGGTCACCAGGCTCATGCCTCAACTCGGCATCACGGCCAACGATCCCCTCAGCAATGCCGCTCCCCAGCACAACTGGGGCACATTCCTCTTGCCGTACATCGAGCAGGACAACATCTACAAGCTGTACGACTTTAATAAGGATTTCCGCAACCCAGCGAACGCACCGGCCGTCACGACGCAGATCAAGACCTACCAGTGTGCGGCGGCGAAACCCAACCGGGTGCATCTAGGGGCCGCCGGCTCCGGCTTCCCGGCCTGGCAGGCCGCCTGCACCGATTACGCCGTGATCACAGAGGTCCACGCCAACTTGGTCAGGCTCAACATCGTCGATCAGGACTTGGGAGATTACAGAGGCGCCATCTTCGGGAATGCCCTGACTCGATTTCTCGAAGTCCGGGACGGCACTTCCAACACGATCGTGATCGTCGAGGACGGCAACCGGCCGGAGCGGTGGTTCCAGGGCGTCTACGTCAACTCAGCTGGCTCGGGCAGCGGATGGGCCGACGCGGCCAATCCATTCACCTTGAAGGGCTTTACCCCCGGCCCTCGCCCCGGGACGGGGGCAACACCGGGCCCCTGCCCGATGAACTGCTTCAGCGGCAATGAAATCTACTGCTTCCACGGTATGAACGGATCGAACATTGGCTTCGCCGACGGCTCCGTTCGCTGGGTCCGTGAGAGTGTGGACATCCGGATCCTGGCCCGCCTCGTTACCCGTGCTGGCGGCGAAGTGGTTAGCCCGAACGATTTCTGAGACCTCGCCGGTCTGTTTAGCCGCTCGTCCCCTCACCCCTTCCCCGCTCCCCCTCGGTGGGGGAGAGGGGGCGAGCGTGCCTGCGCGCGCCGGGGGCTCGCGGCTAAATTCTAATCTACCACCACCGATTCCACCGTGCCGGTCGCCAGGTCGAGCACCGCCATGGTCTTCACCCGCGCCCGGTGCAGCGCCCCCGGGTTGAGCACGCGCGTCGGGCCGGTCCGGTGTTCCTCCGCCTGGTGGGTGTGGCCGTAGAACAGGAAGTCGAAAACGCCGCTGTTCTCCACGTCCTGCATTAGCCGGCGGTCGTCGCCGTGCAGGAAGGCCATCTTCACTCCCTCCAGTTCCAGGTTGCCCCAGCCCTCGTGCAGCGTCGCGCCGATGCCGTGGATTGCCTGGCGCAGGCGGGCATGCTCGACATCGCAGTTGCCGAAGACAAAATGGGCGGTGAAACCCTGGAACAGCCAGACTGTCTCGGCGTCGTCGATGTCGCCGCAGTGGAGCACGAAGTTGATGCGGCGGGCTTGCAGCATCTGGAGCGCCTTCGCCACCGTCGGGTATCGGCTGTGCGTGTCGCTGAGAATCGCGATCTGCATGACTCACCATGCCGCTTCTGACCGGCCGGCGGCCGCTTTCACCAACGCCTCGACAAAGAAGTGTTCGCCCCAGGCCACCGACTCGTCCACACCCAGGCCCTTATGGTAGTGGTAGACGCCGTGCAGGAGAATCCCTTCCCACTCCGGCCGGCCGCGCGCCAGGAACCGGTCGGAGCAGAGGGTTTGCAGGATGGTCAGGGCCGCCCCGCGGTAGCGCTCCTGCTCGGCCGGATCGCTGACCGCCTCGGCGAGGTCCCACAGCCCGCTGGCCGCGATGGCGCCGGCGGAACTGTCCCAGAGGTGCAGCCCCCCCTCACCCTTACCCTCTCCCCCCCGGGGGGGGAGAGGGGAGGAAAAGCCCTTACCCTCTTCCCCCCGCGGGGGGAGAGGGGAGGAAAAGCCCTTACCCTCTTCCCCCCGGGAGGGGAGAGGGGAGGAAAAGCCCTTACCCTCTTCCCCCCGGGAGGGGAGAGGGGAGGAAAAGCCTTTACCCTCTCCCCCAGCTGCTGGGGGAGAGGGTAAGGGTGAGGGGGGCGGCAGATCGAAGTCCCAGTACGGCACCAGCCCCGCCGGCGCCCGTCGCAAGTAGAAGTCCGCGCAGCGCCGGGCCGTGGCCAGGAATTCTTCCTCGCCGCTGAGCCGATGCGCCGCCGTGAACCCGTACAGCGCCCAGGCCAGGCCGCGCGACCAGGTGCTTTCCGGCTTCCATCCCTGATGGGTGCTTTGACGCAGGAACTGCCCCGTCGCCACGTCGAAGATGCCCTCGTGGGCCGTGCCGCCGTCGGGCCGGACCAGGTACTTCGCGGTCGTCCGGCAATGCTCCAAGGCGACCTGACGCAGGTGATCATCCCCGGTCGCGTTGGCGGCCCAGAAGATGAGGCCGACGTTCATCATGATGTCGATGAACAGCGACTGCGGCCCGACGAACGACGCCAGATAGCCCCCCTTCTGCCGGCGCAGGGCCAGCGTCCGCCCGGCCTCGATCAGTACCTCGCGCAGGGCGGCATCGCCGGTCAGCCGATACCAGCGCAGGTAGGTCGAGAAGAAGATGAAGCCGAGGTCGTGCACCGTCCGGTCATGCTTCCGCGGCTCCAGCGGCCGGCTGTACTCTTCAGCCCAGCGGCGCCACTCGGGGTCGCCGGTGTGCTTGTGCAGCAGCCAGAGGATGCCGGGGAAGAAGCCCTCGCACCAGTGCGTCCAGCGCTCCCCCTCGCGGTTCCACTTCCCGCCGACGGTGTACATCGGATAGTAGCCGGGGTAACTCGTCAAGATGCGGCGGGCCTGCTCGGCGGCGAAAGCGAGGGCGTCGTGCCATTGGGGAAGCAGGGCGTCGCGGGTCGGGGAGACGGCGTCAACCATCAACAGGTCCTCCGGGTTGCCGGGCTTCGCGGGTCAACGCAGTTACCTTAATTCCGCTGTCTCCTGCGGACAAGGAGCGGCGTTGTGGAATTGTTGCCGACGGCGTATAGTCGGGTACCTGTCCCTGCGCCCGCCGTAGGGAAACGATTCCGACCAACCGGCCAATTGAGGAGGTAAGGGCATGTGTGGCATCGTGGGCTACGTGGGCCGCCGGGAGGCCGAGCCGATCCTCCTGGAGGGGCTGCACCGCCTGGAGTATCGCGGCTATGACAGCGCTGGCCTGGCTACCCTCACCGGCGCCCGCCTCCACCTCCGCAAGCGCGCCGGCCGGATCGCCGAGCTGGCCGAGCACCTGCGGCAACGGCCCGCTCCCGGATGCATCGGCATCAGCCACACTCGCTGGGCCACCCACGGTCCGGCCACCGACGTCAACGCCCATCCGCACGTCGGCGGCAACGGCCTGGTCGCCGTCGTCCACAACGGCGTCATCGAAAACTACGCCACCCTCAAACGCCAGCTCCAGGCCGAGGGGATCTCCTTCCAGAGCGACACCGACACCGAGGTGATCGCCCAGCTGATCGCCCTGCACCTTAACGGCGACCTGGCCGAGGCGGTAGCCAAGGTGCTGACCTTGTTGAAGGGGACCTATGGCCTGGCCGTCATCAGCCCGCGCAACCCCGACGTGGTGGTCGGCGCCCGGCTCGGCAGCCCGCTGGTGCTCGGCCTGGGCCAGGGGGAGCACTTCCTGGCCAGCGATCCCAGCGCCCTGCTTGGCCAGACCGAGAAGGTGGTCTACCTGCAAGACCACCAGATGTGCGTGCTGACCCCCGACTCCTGGCAGATCCTCGACCGCCAGCGCACCCGGGTGGAGGCCTCGGTCCACAAAATCGACTGGGACGCCAGCGACGCCGACAAGGGGCTCTTCGAGCACTACATGCTCAAGGAGATCTACGAGCAACCCGAGACGCTGGAAAACGCCATGCGCGGCCGGCTCGACGATGCGGATGCCAGCGCCCATTTCGGCGGTCTCAACCTCGATACCCAGCAGCTCCGCCGGGCCGAGCGGCTCATCCTGACCGGTTGCGGCACCAGCTACCACGCCGCCTTGGTCGGCGAATACCTGTTCGAGGAATTCGCCCGCATCCCGGTGGAGGTCGAGTACGCCAGCGAGTTCCGCTACCGCAATCCCCCCATCGACCGCAATACCATCGTCGTGGCCATCACCCAGTCGGGGGAGACGGCCGACACCCTCGCCGCCCTCCGCGAATCCAAACGCAAGGGACACCCCACATTGGCGATCTGCAATGTGGTGGGAAGCACCATCGCCCGGGAAGCGGACGGGGGCGTTTACCTGCATGCCGGGCCGGAGATCGGCGTGGCCAGCACCAAGGCCTTCACCGCCCAGGTCACTGTCCTGGCCATGCTCGCCCTCTATTTCGGCCGCATGCGCCACCTCTCCAGCCTGCAAGGAACGGAGATGATTCGCTGGCTCCGCGCCATGCCGGATGCCGTCCGCCGCACCCTCGCCTGCCACGATACCGTCCGCCGGATTGCCCAGCGCTACTACCAGGTGGATAACTGCCTCTACCTGGGGCGGCAGTACCTGTACCCGGTAGCGTTGGAAGGGGCGCTGAAACTGAAGGAAATCAGCTACATTCATGCCGAGGGCTACCCGGCCGCGGAGATGAAGCATGGTCCGATCGCCCTGGTCGATGCCAACACGCCGTCGGTCTTCCTGGTCCCACGCGGGGCGGTCTTCGACAAGGTGATGAGCAATCTGGAAGAGATCAAGGCCCGGGGCGGGCCGGTCATCGCCGTGGCCTGCGAGGGAGACGATGAGGTGGCCGCGCGGGCCGACGAGGTGATTTACATTCCGGAGGTGCCGGAGTATTTGCAGCCGCTGGTGGCGGTGGTGCCGTTGCAATTGTTGGCCTACCACATTGCCCTGTTGCGTGGCTGCGACGTGGACAAACCCCGCAACCTGGCCAAGAGTGTGACGGTGGAATAGCAGCGCCTCCCGGGGCCGAACGCGCCCGCGTTCGGCCTCCGCGACATTCCCCGAAGTCTGGCGACGTCGGCTCCCTGCTCACGGCTTCGTCGGCGCGTCCTTGCGGCTGGAGGGGAAATCGACGCTGCCGACGATGGCCAGGTCGCGCGAGCCGAGGCGCTCGGCCTGCTTGGGGGACATGGTGAATGCCAGCACCACCTGCTCACCGCCGGGACCGGCCACCAGGTAGAAGTTCTGGAGCACCTCCACACCGTCCAGAGACCCCACCGCCGAGATGCGGTAGATCCAGCGGCCATCTGCCGCCGGGACCTCGCCGGCTTGCAGCTCCCGATCCGGCTCCCAGCCCGGCGTGTCGGCCATCGCTTCCTTGAAGGCCTCCGGCGATAGGTGCTTCCCCTTCTCGGCCGGCGTCCACGGCGTGACGGTCAGCTGGGCCACAAAGTCGCCGCGGTCGAGCATCCGCAAGATCACATGGTCCGCCGTCTGGCCAACCAAGTGCCACTCCCGGCCGTGCATCAGCTCGAAGCGGCCCTGCGGATCGCGATACGCAATCTGAATCATCGGCTCGGGCGGGTTGAAGTCAACCGGCACCGAGACCAGGGCGACCAGCGACAGGGAGGATGGCGGTTCGATAGGCGTCCGCCTCAGCACCGTGGCGGCCCGCAGAGTGGCAGCGGGATTGGCCGGGCCCTGCTCGCGCTCGTCGTGCTGCTTCCACTCCAGCCGGACCAGCCGACCCGACTCCAGGTCGAACCGGCACACGGCCTCGACTTTCAACTTGACCAGGGCCCCCAGGTCGATGCCGGTGGCCGAACCGGTGATCGACACGTGGGCCGTCTTGCCCTCGACCTTGTCGAGCTTGCCGGTCAGGTCGTGTTCGGTCAGGCCCTCGAAGTGGCACAGGGCCTGGACGACGGCCGGGGGCACTTTCCAACGCTCGCCGACGGCCACCTCCCGCCCCGGCAGCAGGCCGGTCAGGGCGAGCGAATCAAAGTGTCCGCCGATCAGCTCGGCCTCCTCGTAGGTCAGCGGCCCCGCCGGGCTGTAGGCCAGCGGTTGATCCTTGTGCCGTTGGGCTGCCACCAGCCGCCGCTCCGGCCGAAGGGTACGCCGGGAACAGCTATCGGCAACGGTGATCTCGGCCTTGGCCGTCTCGTAGATGCGAGCCGAGCGGTCGGCCAGGCCGGTTGGGCCAACGTGGAGGACGCGCTCGGAGAACTCGTGGGAGACGGCTGCCGTCAATTTCAGGGAGGTCGGTTTGCCGTCCCGGCTGATACGCAACTCGCCCTGGAGGGTCAGGTCTATCTGAACGTGGAAGCAATCGCCTTCCTTGACCGTCTCGGCCAGCAGATACTTGGGCTGGGCGGAGGCTCCGCCGGCGCCGGCCAGCAGCGCGAGGATGACCCCCAGAGCACACCCGATAGGCATCGTTATTTCCTCCCATGAGTCCCGAAGGTGGTCCGGAACCCGGCCATGTGGGGCGGGACTCTACTGCGGCGAGGGCCGCGCGTCAAGCGGGGGTGCGGTTGCGGGGCCGCACGGATTGCCGTTGCCCTCCCGGCCGGCGGTGGTTATAAGGCCCGCCTTCCCATTGGCGTAGCGATAGTCCAGCAGCGGTTCAGCGGGGCGCCCGGTGCGCTCCCGGGCCGCGCCGGCAGGGAGACGCGGATGCTGGCCAGGCCGTTGTTAAGTCAGATCCTGCACGACGAGGCGCTGACGCGCCACCTCGGCGACCCCGAGGCCCGGCTACTGGTAGAATGGCTGATCGACCAGGCCGAGCAGGTCGCCGACTCGGAAGGGGCCGATGAGCAACAGGTCCGGAACCTCTGCCGCCGCGGCCGGGCTATTGGCCGGTTCGTCCGGCTATGGTGCTACGAGTCGGCCCGCGCCGCCGCCATTCAGCTGGCCGCCACCGAGCGTTTCGGCTGGCCGCTGCCGACCCGGAATGTCGATCCCTGCGACCTGATGCAGTCCATCCTCACCTGGGAAAGCGAACATCCCCCCACCACCTGACCGTTTGCCTTCGGCGCCGGTCCTGCTCATCCGGCAACCTTCCCCCTACTCCTTTCTTCGTCAATCCCTGTACACCTGCCATAGGACTATCAGCCCTTCTACCGAGTCGGATTTGCCCGCCTTCCCAAGTTTTTTGGTCCGGCGCGTTCCCCGATTTCGTATTAGGATGTGGGAAAATAAAAACAGCTGGGCACCAGGGGACGGCAATGTCATTCCGCCACCTGTCATTCTCCCCTTAGCGCTCGCTTGAAGATCGGGGGCGAGTGGAGGGGGATGCAGACTGCCGAGATGGAATGTTCTGATTCGTGCCTCGCCCCAAAATTCCGCCGTGGGACGGAAAGAAATCTTTTCCCAAAAAAATCGAAAAAAAGTCGTCACGGCCCGGAAAAATATGATGGTATTAACATAGGAGCAGACAGTTGCTCCCTGCCGGAACCCAAACTACCATAGAGGGGACTTGTAGTCCTCCCTGGACCCTTCTTTTGTCTTTTGGTTTACCCTGCGAGGTTTACCGTGGCCGGCACACAGCATCCCCATGTCGATCCCAAAGTGATCGAGCAGACGCGTAGACACATCAACCGTCTCCGCGAGGAGGTGGCCCGCCTTTCGGAGATGGACCTGGCGCCGGCCGATTACTTCGGGGAGTTCCTGACGCGGGTGCTGCAAGCGCTGGCGGCCCCGGCCGGCGCCGTCTGGACCCGCACGCCACATGGCAACCTGCAACTGCAGGCCCAGGTCCAGATGCAGAAGGTCGGCCTGGACAGAAGCGACGCCGCCAAGGAGCAGCACGGCGAGCTACTCCGCCAGGCGGTCCAGCAGGCCCGGCCGCTCTGCTTGCAGCCGCAGTCCAGCGTTGGCACCGGTCAGGTCGGCGCTCCCGCCCCCGGCAACCCCACCGACTACCTGCTCCTGCTCGCCCCGATCATGATGGGCAACCAGGTCCAGGGCCTGATCGAGGTCTGGCAAGACCCCAACCGGCATCCCAGCGCCATCCAGGGCTTCCTCCAGTTCCTGGTCCACATGGGGGAGCTGGCTTCGCGCTACCTGCGTAATCGGCTGCTGGGCGAGATGATCGGCCAGCAGGAGTTATGGACCAAGATGGAGCTGTTCGCCCGGCAGATCCACGAGAGCCTCAACCCCGTCGAGGTCGCCTACCGCGTCGCCAACGAGGGCCGGCGGCTGATCGACTGTGACCGCGTCAGTGTCGGCGTCCGCTACGGCAAGCGTGTCGTTGTCGAGGCGGTCAGCGGTGCCGATGTTGTCGAGAAACGCTCCAACCTGGTGCAGCGGATGCGCAAGCTGTTCGACCGCGTGCTGGCCTGGGGCGAGAAGCTGGTCTACACCGGCACCAAGGATGATAGCCTGCCGCCCGAGGTGCTCCAGGCGCTCGACGCCTACCTGGAGGAGAGCGCCAGCAAGCTGCTCTGCATCATCCCGCTGCGCGATGAGCGGGAGACAACCGAAGAGAACAAGCCCAGGAAGCCGCCGCGCTCGGTGCTGATGATGGAATGCTTCGAGCCGGCCGCCGCCCCGGAGCAGCTGATTGCCCGCCAGGAGGTGCTGGCCCGCCATGCTGCCAGCGCCCTGTACAACGCCGTCGAACACCGCCGCATCCCCTTCCGCTTCATCTGGATGCCGATTGCCCGCGTCCAGGAGGGGCTGGGCGGCAAGACCCGCGCCATCCTCTGGGGCATCGCCGCCGCCCTGCTCATCCTCATCGGCGTGCTCTACTTTGTCCCCTACCCGCTCAAGATGGATGCCACCGGCCAACTTTTGCCCGAGGAACGCTACTGGGTCTACTCGCCGACCAAGGGGCACGTCGTCCGCTTCAATGTGGACGCCGGCCAGGAAGTGGGCGAGCACGAGAACCTGGTGCTGATGTTCGACCGCGAGTTAAAGATCAAGCTCGAGAACCTTCAGGCCGAAGTCCGCGGCGCCCAGAACCTGATCGATCAGCTGACCAACCAGTTGACCAATGCCAACAACCCGATTGAGCGGACCCTGATCACCACGGAGATCGAGAAGCAGAAGGCGGTCCTGGACGCCAAGAGCCAGGAATACAACGCCTGGGTCGCCGCCACCAACTCGGTGCCCGGCCGGCCCGGCTACTTCTGGCTGCGCTCGCCCCGCTTCCCCGAGGACAGCGTGGTCCAGGGCAACCCCCGCTGGACCGTCCTGAGTTGGGACTACAAGGAGCGGCTGACCGACGCCGAGGTCAAGCCCTCCGACCCGCTGCTGCGTCTGGGCTACCGCGAGGGGCCGTGGGAAGTGGTGCTGAAGATCCCGCAGAAGCACATCGGCCAGGTCTTGCAGGCCTTCGATCGGGCGGACCGGCAGAAGCGGGAGGAGCTGCTCGGCGTGCTCGAGGCCGCGGCCGAAGCGGGTACGGTGAGCAAGGAGGCCCTGGCCGAGATGCAGGCGCTTCCCTTGCGCGACCTGCAAGAGCGGATGCGTGGCCTGGGGGTGCTGAAGGCGGACCAGCAGGACTTGCTGAAGGAGTCGGAGTTGGAGGTAGACCTGCTGGTCAAGAGCGCCCCGACCGAGGTGTTCAAGGGCAAACTGACCCGGAGCAAGTTGGCCGGCGCCGCCGACCAACACCGCGATGAGAACAACGAAGCTGAACCGGTGGTCGTGGCCCGCGTCCGGATCAGCGGCGACGACATCCCGGCAGAGAAGCAGATCCCGCAGCGGCTGCTGTTGGCGGACACCCAGGTCAACGCCAAGGTGCGCTGCGGCCATCACCGCATGGGCTATTCGCTGTTCTATGGTGTCTGGGAATTCTTCTACGAAAAGGTTGTATTCTTCTTCTAAAAGCGTCTGACGAATGGGCGAGCGGCCGGTGTCAACCGGCCGGTTGCCGCAAAGCGTCTGACGAACGGGCGAGCGGCCGGTATCAACCGGCCGGTTGCCGCAAAGCGTCTGACGAACGGGCGAGCGGCCGGTATCAATCGGCCGGTTGCCGCTGTCAACCGGAATGTTGGAGGACTACCAATGGGCCGCTGGCTTACCGTTTGTGGCATCCTGGGGCTGGTGATCGCCGGCCTGGTGTTCCTGGCCGTGGGGCTGCCTCAGTCCGGCGGCGGAGGCGATCCCGAATCTTCCGACCCCGCACCCAACGCCCCGGCACCGCGGCAAGCCAAGGCCGCCCAGCGATCGCAGCCGGCCGCGACCTCCGGCCCGAGCGTCGAGATCCATAACCTGCCGGGCGTCCGCGGGCCGCTGGTCATCCCCGGCTGCCGCCTGGTGGTCATGGATCGGCAGGAAGTCCCCGCCCTGCGTGACGGCCAACTTCTCTTCATCGCCACCGAACCGGAACCCGGCGAAGAGATCCCCGAGAACCGGACCGTCGAGGTTGAGATGCGCTACCTGGTCACCCGCGTCAAGCCCGGCGAGGAGGTCCCCGCAAGTGAGATCATCACCGTGCCGAACATGGCCGGCGTCAAGTACCGACGCATCAAGGAAGGCGAGACGGTTGATGCCGCGGACCTCGAGATCATCACCCAGCGCCAGCGTCTCCGCCGCCTGGCTGTCGGCGACCGGGTCAAGGAGGGGCAGCTGCTGGCCCTGGTCGATCCCCGCGTCGCCTTCGACGATCTGGGCATCAAGAAGGCCCGGGTGATCGCCAGCCGGGCCGACCACGAGGCCGCAGAAATGACCGCTGCGGAGGCCCTTTCGCGCTACGAGCGACAGATGAAACTGTACAACTCTCCCGGCGGCCGGGCCACGCCGCTAGAAGAAGTCACCGGGGCCAAACTGACCTGGGACCGCTACCGCTTCGAGGCGATTAGCAAGCGGCAGGCGATCACCCTGGGGGTCCATGAACTGAAGCAGGCCCAGACCTTGCTGGAGATGCACGCCATCCGCAGCAAGATCAACGGCGTCATCAAGGCCATTTACAAGAACCGCGGCGACGCGGTCAAGAACCTTGACCCGGTCCTGTTGATCCAGGATCCCGATCGGCTGCGGGTCGAGGGACTGGTGGAGGTGCAGCACGCCCGCTACCTGGAGCCGGGCATGGAAGCGGTGGTCGAGCCCTCCAAGCCGGAGAAGCCCGAGTTGGTGCTGCGGGGGCACATGCAGGAAGTCACCAGCGTGGCCGTCAGCCCGGCGAAGGACGCGTTGATCCTGTCCGGCAGCGAGGACCGTACCGTGCGTATTTGGGACCGGGCAGAGGGCAAGCAGCTCTACACGCTGCGGGGCTTCCCGGCGGCGGTCCGGGCGGTGGCTTGCACGGCCGACGGCGATAGGAGCCTGGGCATGGCGGGAGTGGCTGACGGCTCGGTCTGGCTGCTGCGCGGCTTTGACCGGGCCACGCCCCCGGTGCTCCAGCAGCTGAATGGCCGTCATCGGGGACCGGTCACCTGTGCCGCCTTCAGCCCCGAGGGCACGCTGCTGGCGACCGGCGGCGAGGACCACCTCATCCGCTTGTGGGATGCGGCGAGCGGCGAACTGTTGAATACTTCCCCGGCCGAGCAAGGGCACCGCGGCGCCGTCACGTCGCTGCACTTTGCCTCCAACACCGAGTTGGTCTCCGCGGGGCGCGGCGACAACGCCGTTCTGGTCTGGAAGCTGGGGCCGGGCGCTGCCCTGAGCCGCATCGCCGAGTTCCCGCGCCGCAGCGGCGACGTGGCCAACCTCGGCGTCAGCCCCGACGGCAAGCGGGTGCTCTTCGACCAGGGGAAGGACCTGCAAGTGCTGTCGCTCCAGACCGGCCAGATTGAGGGGGTGCTGCAAAACGCCTCGCCGGCGATGCACTTTAGCACCATGGCCCTGTTCGCACCGAAGGATGGCAAGGTGATCCTGACAGCCAGCGCTGCTGAGAACCGCCTGCAACTGTACCGGGCGCCGACGGCTACCCTGCGGGCCGCCGAGATCCGCCAGCTGGTCTGGCCGGCCGCTCCGGCCACCTGCGGCGCCTTCGCCCCCAACGGCCAGTTCCTCGTCACCGGCATGCGCGACCTCACCGTCCTCGTCTGGCAGATGCCCGACCCGAAGGAGGTAGATCAGGAGCTGAAGGCCAGGATCACCCTGGTTGATCGCTCGCTCGACTCCAGCACGCGCCAGGTGCGCATCGCGGCCGAGCTGACCAACCCCGGCTACCTCCTGCCAGGCGACACCGCTACCCTGGTCATCGAACCGAAGAAGTAACCGCCAACTGACGAAGGACGAAGCACGCATGACGAAAGAAGCCCGAAGGACCAATGACGACTGACGAATGTCGCAAGGAGACTGCTATCCGGTTTTGTCCTTCGTCATCAGGGCTTCGTCCTTCGTGCGTCATTCGGATTTCGTCCTTCGTGCGTTAAGATCACGAGACTCGCATGGACAAAGCCGCCGCCAGTGACCTGGAACGCCGCAAGCAGGTCAAGATCCGCCTGCGCCGCGACCTGTCGATTCAACCCCAGAAGTACGAGGGGCGAACCTACTACGTCGTCAAGGACCCGGTTAGCCTGCGCTACTATCGCTTCAAGGAACAGGAGCATTTCCTGCTCCAGTTCCTCGACGGCCAACACACCCTCGACCAGGCCCAGAAGCAATACGAGAAGCGCTTCCGGCCGGAACGGCTGACACTGGAGGATCTGGAAGCGTTCGCGCAACAGTTGCTCAAGGCCGGGCTGGCCCAGAACGAGTCGCCCAAGGCGGGCGAGCAGCTCTTCGAGCGCCGCCGCAAACGCCGCCGCAGCGAATGGCTGCAAGCCCTGACCAACATCCTGTACATCAAGATCCCTCTCTTCGACCCGGAGCGGCTGCTCAACTGGATGCTCCGCTACACCTGGTGGATCTTTACCTGGTGGTTCCTCCTCGTCAGCATCGGCGTCATGCTGGCCGCGGTGATGCTGGTCGCCACCCACTTCCAAACCTTCCGCGACAAGCTGCCGTCGTACCACGAGTTCTTCCAGTTCAAGACGGTCATCTACCTTTGGTTCGCCTTGGGGGCGGTCAAGATCATCCACGAGTTCGGCCACGGCCTGAGCTGCAAGGCATTCGGCGGCGAGGTCCACGAGATGGGGGCGCTGTTCCTCTGCCTGTCCCCCTGCCTGTATTGCAACGTCTCCGACGCCTGGACGCTGCCCAACAAGTGGAAGCGGATCATCATCAGCTCGGCCGGCATCTACGTCGAGCTGATGATCGCCGCCATCGCCACCTTCATTTGGTGGAATACCCCCAGCCAGCCGTTCATCAACCATCTCTGCCTGAGCCTGATGGTGGTTTGCAGTGTCAGCACCGTCGTCTTCAACGCCAACCCGCTGATGCGCTACGACGGCTACTACGTGCTGGCCGACCTTTTGGAGATCCCCAACCTGCGCGACCGCTCCAACCGCTTCCTGAAGAACCTGGTGCTGGAGCACTGCCTGGGCGTCGAGGTTCAGCCCGAGCCGTACATGGCCCTGTGGCGCAAGGTGCTCTTCGTCAGCTATGCGGTGACCAGCTACATTTACCGCTGGGTGATCACGTTCGTCATCCTGGTCTTTCTCGACTCGTTCCTCAAGCCGTACAAGCTGGGCGTAATCAGCCGCCTGCTGGCCCTGGCGGCCGTCGGTTCGATGATCGGCTGGCCGCTGTACCGGCTGGGCAAGAACCTTCACCAACGGGGGAGGCTTCCGGACATGAAGCGCTGGCGGGTGACGGTTTCAGCGGTCGTGGTGGCGGCCGTGCTGCTGTTCCTGCTCTTCGTGCCGCTGCCGGTCAGCCGGGTCCGCGAGACGGCCCTGGTTGAGTTCCAGCCCGACGCCACCGTCAAGGTCTTCGTCCACGAGTCGGGCATCCTGGAAAAGCTCGCCGTCCAGGAGGGCCAATGGGTCAAGGAGGGGCAAGCGCTGGCCTACTTCAGCGACCCCGAACTGGACAACCAACTCCGTACCCTGGAGACCGAGTACAAGATTCGAATGCAGGCCGCCAAGGCGCTGGAACGGAAACTCGACGACGCCCAGGAACGACAGGAGAAGGACCGGATCGAAAAGGAACGGGTGCAGCTGCTCAGCGAGGCGGACCAGTATCGCACGGAGCGGGACGCGCTACTGGAGAAGAAGCAGGCCCTGGTGCTGCGGGCGCCGCGGGCCGGCGTGGTCATTGGCCTGCCCAAGCGGGACGAGATTCGCAAGTTTTACGACAAGGAGCAACGGACGCCGTTCTGCGAGATCGGCGAGCCGGAACGGCTGCGGGCTCTCGTGCCGGTCACCCCGGCCGATTACGAGCTTCTCAAAAGCGATCGCGAATATCTGCAACAGCGCGGTGCCGACCTGGAAGCGACGATCCGGGTGCAGGGCCACGGCGGCAGCACCTGGCGCGGCAAGCTGGCCCCGCTGCCGTTGTCGGAGTGCAAGGACATGCCGGTGGAGCTGACCACCCGGGGCGGCGGCCCCGTCGCCGTCAAGCCCGGCCCGCCGGAGGGGCCGAACGTGCCGCAGGCGCAGCTTTACCTCATTTCCGTCGATTTCGTGGACTTCGACCGCAGCATCTACCCCCGGACGATGGCCCAGGTCAAGATCCACTGCCGCTGGCGCTCCTGCGCCTGGTGGGCCTGGCGGACCCTCAACAACATGTTCGATCTGGGGTTGATGTAAAAGCAGGATGTCCCCGGGGAGCCGCGGTACGGCGCGGAATGCGCCCGCGCTCCCTGCCGCGGCGAACCGTTTCCTCATGCGTAGCATCCGCCTGTCGGCGGCGGGGGCGGCGGCGGGACCGACTTGAGGGCCGCGTGCAGCCGCTGCATCAGCGCCGGGGGCGGCGGGCAGCGCGGCAGGCGGCGCGTCAACTTGATGGTCAGGCGGTAGGTTTCCAGGTAGGCCAGGCACGGCGGGCACCGCTGCAAGTGCTGCTCCAGGGCCTGCCGGCGCTCGGGCGGCAACTCGTCGGTGATGTAGTCGATGAGGAGTTCGACCAGTTCGCGACAGGTGATCACGCCGATGCCTCCTCAAAATGCGGGGCCAGGGCGTCGCGCATCATCAGGCGGGCCCGGTGCAGGCGGCTTTTGACGGCCGGCACGCTCATGCCGAGAAGGTTGGCGATCTCGGCATTGGGCAACTGCTCGACGTCGGCCAAAATGAACACGTCGCGGTACGATTCCGGCAGCCGGGCGATCGCCTCTTCGATCAGGCGCTGGGTCTCCTCGTCCAGGACCTGCTCCTCGGGGCTGACCGACCACCGACGGACGGGAGCGCCGTGGCCGCCGTCCTCGAGGAAGTGCTCCAGCGGGTCACGGACCCGGTGCTCCTCGCGGATCGCTTTCTTGCGGCGATGGGCCAGGGCAGCGTTGACCGTGATGCGATGCAGCCAGGTGCTCAGGGCGGCCTCGCCGCGGAAGGTGTCCAGCTTACGCACCACCTGGAGTAACACATCCTGGGTGACATCCTCGGCATCGGCGTCGCTGCCGAGCATCCGCCGGGCAAGATGGTAGACCTGCCCGGCATAGTCGCGGAAAATCCGCTCCGGCGTCAGCGGCTCCTCAACTTGCGGCCCCGACGGCGGGGGCTGGTGGTGCTTTTCCCGGTCTTCCATGTCGCCGTTCCTCTCCCCGCGAGGGTCCTTCACTGTTCCTCCCCTTGTTTACGATACGCTCCCGCTGTTCAGGTAGGCAAGCCTGTTCCGCGGAAAAAAGGGGCGTGCCGCACGGCCCGGACGACGCTTCCCCTTGCCAAGGACCTGTCCGGTGTCTAATAGTGGAGGAACGATAATTGTGTCCGGGGAGCAGACGGGACCGCAGCTCCCGCTGGGTCTCCGGCAGGTCCATTTCACGAAAGGGCGTTTCTCGTGTGGCCTAGCGTGGCGGTGGTCGGTGCGACCGGTGCGGTCGGCGAGGTGATGCGGCAGGTACTGGCGGAGCGCAACTTTCCTCTGCGCGCGATCAAGTTCGTGGCCTCGGAGCGCAGCGCGGGCAAAACCGTCGAGTTCCAGGGGAAGACCTACCCGGTCGAGCCGCTCCGTCCGGAGGCGTTCGCCGGCATCGACCTGGTCCTGTCGAGCACGCCGGCCTCTGTCAGCCGGGAGTACAGCCCCATCGCCGCCCGCGCCGGGGCCATTGTCATCGACAATTCCAGCGCCTGGCGGATGGACCCCGAGGTACCGCTGGTGGTGCCTGAGGTCAACGCCGACCAGCTGCGGCACATCCCCAAAGGGATCGTGGCCAACCCGAACTGCTCGACCATCCAGATGGTGGTGGCGCTGAAGCCGCTGCACGACCTGGCCCGGATCAAGCGCGTGGTGGTGGCGACCTACCAGGCCTCCTCCGGCAAGGGGGCCCGCGCCCTGTACGAGTTGGATGCGCAGATCGCGGCCCTGGGCCGAGGGGAGCCGGTGGCTGAGGCCAAGGCCCACGCCGCCCAGCTGGCCGGCAATGTCCTGCCGCACGACTGGAAGCTCGGCGACGACGGCTACTCCGAGGAGGAATGGAAGATGGTGCGCGAGACGCGCAAGATCCTGGGCGATGACAGCATCCAGGTCTCGCCCACGACGGCGCGGGTGCCGGTGCGCCACGGCCACTCCGAAGCGGTCAACGTCGAGTTCCATCATCCGATCACGGTGGAGCAGGCCCGCGATGCCCTGCGGCGGGCGCCCGGGATTGTACTCGTCGATGACTACGCCAAGGGAGAGGTGCCGCTGCCGTTGCGGGCCGCCGGTCGAGACGAGGTCTTTGTCGGCCGGCTGCGCCGCGACCCAACGGTGCCGCACGGCCTCAACCTCTGGGTGGTGGCCGATAACCTCCGCAAGGGAGCTGCCACCAACGCCGTGCAGATCGCCGAGGTCCTGGTGCAGCGCGGCTGGCTCCCGCACAAATGACGAATGTCCAATGACGAATGACGAAAGAAGCACGAATGACGAAGCACCAAGGACGAAGGCAGTGGTCGGCATGGTTTCGTCATGAGGTCATTCGGGCTTCTTTCGTCATTCGTCATTAGTCCTGTCATGCGTAACATCCGCCTGATCCTTTCCTACGACGGCACCGACTTCAACGGCTGGCAGACCCAGCCCGGCTATCGTACCGTTCAGGAAACCCTCGAAAACGCCATCGCCCGGTTGACCGGCGAGCCGCGCATCCGCGTCAATGCCAGCGGCCGCACCGACGCCGGCGTCCATGCCATCGGCCAGGTGGTCAACTTTTACAGCAACACCCGCCTAGCGCCGGATGTCCTGGTCCGGGCAATCAATGCCCACCTGCCGCCCGATATCGTCGTCCGCCATGCCGATGATGTACCCCAGGCGTTCGATGCCAACCGCGACGCTCTCCGCAAGCTCTACCGCTACGTCATCCATGATGGACCGGTGCCGGACCCCTTCCTGCGGCGCTACTGCTGTCACAGCAAGCACCGTCTCGACGCGGCAGCGATGCGGCGGGCTGCCGAGCCGCTCAAGGGCCGCCACGACTTTCACAGCTTCGAGACCGACTGGCCCAACCGCATGTCGAGCGTGCGGACCATCACCCATCTGACCGTCAACCGCGTCGGCGACTGGCTCTGGATCGACGTGGAGGCCGACGGCTTCCTGTACAATATGGTCAGGGCCATCGCCGGCACCTTGATGAATGTCGGCCGTGGCTACTGGCCCGAGGAGCGCGTCGCCGAGATCCTCCGGGCCGAGGACCGCACCCAGGCTGGGCCGACAGCGCCGGCACAGGGGCTGTTCCTGATGCGGGTGACGTATGAGCGCTAACCGAATCACGTACCCCGACGCGCTCGAGATTGTTCCGCTGAACAGTCCACCCAGTACCGCTGTCAGCATGCCCGGCTCCAAGAGCATTACCAACCGGGCGCTGGTGCTGGCCGCGCTTTGCAGCGCTCGCCCCTTCGGTTGTTACCTAACTGACCCGCTGGTAAGCGAGGACACGGAGGTAATGATCGAATGTCTGCGGCGGCTCGGGTTCCAGGTAGACGTTCTGCATGGTGAGCCTGCCTCGCTGGCGCAGGTGCGGCAAGACTTGCGCAACTGCGGCCTGGACTTGGGTGAAGTCCCTGACGTGACAGTGCGAGTGAGTCGCCCGCAGGATGCCCCCGTAGTCCCCGCGTCAGAAGCTGACCTTTTCGTCGCCAACTCCGGCACGACGATGCGCTTCCTGACTGCCTTCGTCAGCCTTGGGAACGGACGATATCGCCTCGATGGAGTGCCGCGCATGCGGGAGCGGCCCATCGAGGACTTGCTGACCGCCCTGCGGCAACTGGGCGTCTGCGCCTACAGTGAGCGGGGGAACGGGTGTCCGCCGGTTGTTGTCGAGGCCCGTGGTCTGAACGGGGGACAGGTTCGCATCAAGGGCGATAGGAGCAGTCAATTCCTGAGCGGTCTTCTCCTGGCGGCCCCTTGCGCCCGTGATTGGATTACGATCCGGGTTGAAGGACAACTGGTATCTTGGCCTTATGTGCTCATGACGGTCGAGCTGATGAGGCAGTTCGGCATCACAGTCCACGCGACCTGCGATAGCAGCTTCCTTGTGCCTGCTCCTCAGCAATTCTGTAAGGACCGCTTCCACATCGAACCCGACGCCTCCGCCGCCAGTTATTTCTTCGCCGCGGCGGCCATCACCGGCGGCCGGGTGACGGTCCTTGGCCTCCCCGAGAACAGCCTTCAGGGCGATGTCCGCTTCGTCGATCTCCTGGCCGATATGGGCTGCCGCGTCGAGCGCTGCTCCTCGGGCATCACGGTCCACGGCCGGCCGCTCCACGGCATCGACGTGGACATGAACGACATCAGTGACACTGTCATGACACTGGCCGCGGTCGCCTGCTTCGCCGAGGGGCCGACCACCATCCGCAATGTCGCTCATATCCGCTACAAGGAGACCGATCGCCTCGCCGCTCTGGCCGCCGAGCTGCGCCGCCTCGGCGCCGGCGTCGAGGAGTTCGCCGACGGCCTGACCATCACGCCGCGGCCGCTGCACGGCGCCGTCGTCGAAACCTACAACGACCATCGCATGGCCATGAGCCTGGCCCTGGTCGGCCTGCGCGTGCCGGGCGTTGTCATCAAAAACCCCGGCTGCGTGGCCAAGACCTATCCCAACTTCTTCGACGACCTGGAGAAGTTACGCCAGCACGAACCCCCCGAACACCGCCAAGAGACCGAGAGGAAGGAACAGCCATGAAGAAGCCGGCCCCTCCTCGCCGTTGGTTTTTCTTAATGCTCGTCCTGTCTCTGTACTTTCTGTGTTTCGGCGGTTCCTCGCCGCTTCAGGCCGCCCTCGATCCGGAAACGCACAAACCTTACCACTTGCAGGTGGTGCTCCATATTGCCAAGCACCGGCTGCTCACCGATGTTTTCAAGGACCAGGTGGAGCGCGAGCTGCGCGATGGGCTGCAAGCCGCCCTGGGCGACATGGCCCAGGTCGAGGTTGTCCGCGACCACCCCCGGCTAAACGAGATCCGGGAGAAGGGCCTGCAAGCACTCGACGGTTGGAAAGAGATTGCCGACCTCAAGATCCACTTTGTGCTCATCAACTTCCTTGACGACCAGTACGAGGTGCAGGCGCGGCAGTACGATGGGCTGACCGGCCAGCCCAGCCCGGTGGTCCGGCGCGAGTTGGTCCCCGACCGCCGCTTTGTTGCCCGTACCGCAGCTCTGCTGATCGCGCTCGACTTCGGCCTGGTCGGCACCGTCATCGACCACAGCGGCTTCCCGGTAGTGCGTGTCGCCGTCAAGGGGGGCGGTCTCGGCGTGCCGCTGGAGCGCTGGGTCAAAAAAGGAGAGGTCTTCGCCCTGGTGCAGATCAACCAGAGCGGGGCCGGCCCGTGGGCGTACCGGGTGCCGTGGGCGCTGCTGCGGGTCGAGGAAGTGCTTCCGGACGGCGTCTGCGTTTGCCGGCTCTACCATCGCCACCCCGAGCCGCTGGCGGCAGGACGGGACGTGCTGGGCTACCGCTGTCTGAAACTCGGCACCATCCGCGGACCGGTCCGCCTCCGCTTCATCGACGACGACCCCCGCGCCCTGGTCCCCCGCGCCAATCTCCAGATCCAGGTTCGGCGGCAAAGTTTCGAGGACGCCGCCAAGGAGCAGGACACGACCGACGCCGACGGCTTCTTCCGCGCCGGCCGGGACCGGCCCTATGAGCACATCGCCTTCGTGACCGTGATGGACGGCGACAAGGAGCGGGCCCGCATCCCCGTGCCCCTCATCGACGAGCAGCCGGTGGTCATCAAGTACAGCGGCAAGGAGGAAGGAAGCCCCCCGTTGGTGCTCCGCCGGTCGCTGTGGCTGGGGCGGCTTTACGAGAACCTGCTGGCCCAGGCCGACCTGTTCCGCCGCCTCAACGAGTTGGCGGAGAAACCCGAGCAGCGGCCGGCAGCTCTGGAGCGGGCCAAGGCGGGCTTGCAGGCGCTCACGGCGGACATCGAAAACTCGACCCACGAGATGAACGCCCTCCGGGCCGCCATGCAGGCGCTGCCGGAAGGGAATCGGCCCAGCCTGGCCGACGGCGAGCAATGCCTCCGTGATTTGCGCGAGGCCCAGCAGCAGCTGGAGAAGTTCATCGCCGGGCTGGACAAGGCCCTCAAGGAAGAGGCCGATCCCCGGCTCAAGGAGCTAAGGGCCAAGGTGGCCAGGGGACAACTCTTGGAAGACGAGGCGGAGTTCGGCCAGGCGCTCAGTCTTTACCAGGAGGTGCTCAAGGAGCAAGACGACCCCAAGCTGAAGGCCCATGTGCAAAAGCTAACTAAGATCTGGGAAGTCAAAAGTGAAACGCACCGCGAGGTACGCCGGTTCATCTACGAGGTCTGGCCAAAGGTGGAGCCGGCCCGACTGAAGGAACGGCTGCCGGAGGCCCACGCGGCCCTGGAGGAGTGCAAGCGCGTGGGCGACACCCTCAGCCCGCTGAAGCTGGCCAAGGCGGCCGTGGCCCACCTCGCCAAACTGAATGAGCAGGAAAAAGCCCTCAACCCAACGCTCAACCCGGACCACGCCCGCATCGCCGAGACCATCCTCGAAGTGCGCGAAGGGCTGGGCAAACTGATCCAGGACGTCAACGCCTTCGTGGCGTCGGCGGCCAGGTGAGGCGGGTCACTGCCGGGGCGGCGGGGTTGGCCGGGAGCTGCTGCCCGGCGGCCGCGCGGGGCCGGCACCGACGCGGATCGGCGTCTTGCACAGCAGGCAGGCGACCACCTTGTTGCGGTCGTGCTCCTCCACCAACATGAACTTGCGGCACTTCGGATTCGGGCACTGGACGGCGAAGACCATGTCATTAGTCCGTCGTTCGTCGTCCGTAGTCCGTAGGCAGCACTTGGTCGTTCATCCGTTTCGGCTACAGACTACGGACGGTCACTGGATCTTCAAACTTCTGACCCACTCGGCCTCGCGGGCGATCTCCTCGTCGGACAGGCCGCTGGAACGGTGGATGGTCGTGCGGGCGATCTTGCCGCTGGTCATGTCCAGGGCCATCACGTCGATCAGGCCATTGGTGCCGACACTACAGCGCACCTGGATCGGCGACCGCCGCGGCAGGTTGGGCGGCAGCCCCTCGATCCAGCATTCGCCGATGCTGATGCAGGCGTCGGCCTGGCGCGCCTCGCCTTGCAGCACCTTGACCCGCACCCGCTGCTGGTTCTCCACCACCGTGCGGTAGACCTGGCTGGCGGCGGCCGGCAGCTGCGTGTTCTTGGGAATCAGGATGTCGTTGATCCGCTCGCCGTTGTGCTTGACCTCGATCCCCAGGCTGTGCGAGTTGACGTTGATCTCGACCACCTGACCCAAGGCGTCGAGGGCCTCGGCGTCAAGCGTCAGGCCGTCCTCATCGGTCTGGGCCGCCATGATGCCGGCATGGATAGCGGCGCCGCGGGCAACCACCTCGCTGACCGCCAGCGACTTGTCCGGCGTCTTGCCGGTCAGCTCCTGCAACATGGCCGCGGTCATCGGCATGTGGGTCGAGCCACCGACCAGCAGGATCCGGTCCACCTTGTCCCAGGTTAACCCGGCCTGGCGCAGTACCAGCTGCGTTGTCAGCCGGGTCCGCGCCAGCAGGTCGCGCGTCAGGCCCTCGAACTCGGCCCGTGTCAAGGGCACGCTCAGCACCTTACCCCGATGGGTGCAGGTGAGGGTTGTCTGCGTGAGTTTGCTCAGCGTCCGCTTGGCCCGCTCGGCAGCCGCGCTGAGCACGGCCAGCGATTGCGGGTCGGTCCGCGGGTCCTCGCCATACTCGTGAAGGAAGCGCTCGGCGACGTAATCGACAATGCGGTCATCCCAGTCCTTGCCGCCCAAGCGGACATCCCCCTCGATGGCCAGCGTCTGGAAGCGGCGCTGCGACAGGCGGACCAGCGTCACGTCGAAGGTGCCGCCTCCCAGGTCGTAAACCAGAACGGTGCGCTGCTCATCGGGCAGGACGTAGTCGGGCCGCAGGTCGGTGGTGCTGCGCGGCGGCTGGAAAGAGTAGGCCAAGGCGGCGGCGGTCGGCTCATCGAGGATATCGAGGACCTCCAGCCCGGCGATCCGGCCGGCATCCTTGGTCGCCTTGCGGCGGGTATCATCGAAGTAGGCCGGCACCGTGATCACCGCCTTCTTGACCGGGCCGATGCGCCGCTCGACATCCTGAACCAGTTTGCGGAGAATGATCGCCGACAACGTCTCGGGGCGGAACTCGCGGCCGGCGACCGGCCGGCCATAGGTCGCGTGCCCCATCCGCCGCTTGATCAGGGTGGCGACCTTGTCGGGATGCTCCAGGGCGACATCAAGGGCGGCCTGGCCGACCACCGCCGTGCCGTCGTCGATCAGCACGGCGCTGGGGGTCAGCATCTCGCCGTCCTGGTTGGCCAGGGTTACCGGCTGACCGTGATCATCGAGGGTGGCAATGGCCGAGAAGGTCGTCCCCAGATCGATTCCGACCAACTTGCCTGCCATAGTGCTCTTGAATGACCTTCACTTGATGTTTGTGGGTTTGCTGGACGGTTCCTCTGCATTGTAGCCCTCCGACCGCACGGGCGGAAGAGCGGAGGCCCCATCTCTCGTCCGCTTCCGGCTGGTGGAAAGGGGCGGCGGAACGGTAAGATGACGGCGCCTATGCTTCGGGAACTTTTCGTACAGAACCTGGCCCTTATTGAGGACGTCCGCGTCGAGCTGCGGGAGGGATTCTGCGCCTGGACCGGCGAGACCGGCGCGGGCAAGACCCTGCTGCTGGAGGCGCTCGGCCTGCTGCTGGGCGAGCGCGGCTCCACCGAGCTGATCCGCACCGGCGCCGACGAGCTGCGCATCACCGGCCGGTTCGAGCTTTCCCCGCCCGAGCTGCGCCGCCAGGTCGAGCAGATCCTTCAGACCACCCTTGATGATAACGAGGTGATCCTGACCCGTCGGCTGAGCCGCGCCGGCCGCAGTTACGCCTACGCCAATGAGCAGCCGGTCGCCGTCGGCACCCTGCGCGAGCTGGGCAGCGTCCTGGTCGATATTCATGGCCAGCGCGAGAGCCAATCGCTGCTCGAACCCGCTTATCAGTTGGAGCTGCTGGACGCTTACGGCCGGCTCCACGAATTGCGGCAGAACTATCTGACAGCGGCCGAGCAGGTCCGCAAGCTGCGCCGCCGGCACGCCGACCTGGCCGCCGAGCGCCAGCACCGCCAGCGCGAGCTGGCCCTGCTCCGCTTCGAGCGCGAGGAGCTGGATCGGGCGGCCCTGCGCCCCGGCGAGATGGCCGAGCTGATCCGCGAACGGGAGCGGCTGGTCCACACGCAGGCGCTGCAAGCATTCGCCGCCGAAGGATGCGCCCGCCTGTACGATGACGAAGGCTCGGTCGTTGAGCAACTCGGCAAGCTCCAGCGCGAGGCCGAGTCGTGGGCCGCGCTTGACCCGGCCATTGCCGAAGTTGCCCGCCGGCTGCAAGGGTTGGCGGCCGAGGTCCAGGATGTGGCCGAGACGCTCCGATCGCTTGGCCAGCGCTGGGAAGCCGACCCCGAACGGCTGGAGGCGGTGGACAATCGCCTCCAGTTGCTCCGCCGACTCGAAACCAAGTACCACCGCGCCATCGACGATCTGATCGCCTACCGCGCCACCCTGGAAGATCAGGAGGCGAAACTCCAACAACAGGAGGAAGACCTGGCCGGCGTGCAGGAGGAATTGGCCCGGGCGTTTGATCGGCTGCGGACCGCAGCGGTCGAGCTGAGCCGACAGCGGCACAAGGTGGCCCGGCGCCTGGCGGCCGAGACTCAGCGCCAGCTTGCCGACCTGGGCATGGCCGACGCCCGCCTTGACGTGAACCTGGAGGCGATACCGCTGGGGGATGACCCGCTGACATCGGAAGTGCCGGCCTGGGGGATCGATCAGCTGGAGCTGATGCTGGCGGCCAACCCGGGGGAACCGGCCCGGCCGCTGCGCAAGGTGGCGTCGGGAGGCGAGCTGTCGCGCACCATGCTGGCCCTCAAGACCGTCCTGGCCGAGCACGACCGCACCGGGACGCTGGTCTTCGACGAGATCGACGCCAACGTCGGCGGCCGGCTCGGCGACGTGCTCGGGCAGAAGCTCGCCGCCCTGGGCCGGACGCACCAGGTCATCTGTGTCACCCATCTGCCACAGGTCGCCAGCTACGCCCGGCACCACTGGACCATCCGCAAGGTGCGCCGCGGCAAGCGCACGGTCACGACCATCCAGCTGCTCGGCGAGGCGGAGCGCCTGGAGGAACTGGCTAGCATGCTGCGCGGCGAGGCCCGCGGTGAAACCACCCGCCAGGAAGCGGCTGCCATGCTCGCCGCCGCCCGCGCCGACAAGAAGCCGGCAAAGGGGGAAGACGGAAAGCGGGGCAAAGGCGAACAGCAGACAGCGTCATCTGAGGAACTCTAACTCGATGGCGAGCGGCCGGTGTCAACCGGCCGGTTAACACCGGCCGCTCGCCATTTGGTTAGGCTCTTATTTGAGGCGGGGGGCATCTGTGCAGCGTCGTACCCGGATCGTGGCCACGTTGGGGCCGTCCACTGACCCGCCCGGCATCCTGGAGGGGCTGCTGGCCGCGGGGTTGGATGTGGCCCGCATCAACTTCTCTCATGGCACTGCGGAAGAGGCCGCCCGGCGCGTCGCCCACCTGCGTGAAGCGGCCCGCAGCGTTAACCGCTTCGTGGCCGTCCTCGCCGACTTGCCCGGTCCCAAGCTCCGCGCCCGGCTCGAGGCGCCGCGGATGCTGTCGGCCGGTGAGGAAGTCTCCTTCGCCGCCACCCCGGATGCCCAGGCCGACATCGCCGTCACCGAGCCCGAGGCGGTCCGCGAAGTCCGCCCCGGCCATCGCATTCTCCTGGACGACGGCCGGCTCCAGCTCCGCGCCGTCCGGGCCGATGCCGAGCGGGTGCTGGCCCGCGTCGAGGTCGGCGGCACCTTGCAACCGAACAAGGGTGTCAACCTTCCTGACACACGCCTGTCAATCCCCGCGCTGACGCCGCGCGACCTGGAAGCGCTGGTGACGGCCGCGGCGGTGGGGGCGGACTGGCTGGCCCTTTCCTTCGTCCGGGAGCCGTCGGCTGCTCAGGAATTGCGCCAGGCTGCCCGGCAGCTCGGCCTGGACGTACCGGTCATGGCCAAGATCGAGCGCCCCGAGGCGGTCGAGCGGGCCGACGCGATCATCGACGCCTTTGACGGCATCATGGTGGCGCGTGGCGACCTCGGGGTTGAGGTTCCGTTGGAGCAGGTGCCGCATGTCCAGAAGCGCTTGATCAATCAGGCCCGCGCGGCCGGCAAGCCGGTGATCACGGCGACCGAGATGCTTGACTCGATGCGGACCAATCCGCGCCCAACCCGGGCCGAGGCCAGCGACGTGGCCAACGCCATCTATGACGGCTCCGACGCGGTCATGCTCTCGGGCGAGACGGCGGTCGGCCAGTATCCGGTCGAGGCGGTCGCCTTCATGGACCGTATCGCCCGTGAGGCGGAGGCCCATCCTGCCGCCGATCCGCTCCGCGAGGTGTTCGTTCCCCGCGCCCAGATCGAGGACCACATGAGCCACGCCACCTGCGCCCTGGCCCGCGAGGTCGGGGCGGACGCCATCGTGGCCCCAACTTACTCCGGCCGGACGCCGCGACTGGTGGCCCGTCATCGGCCGCGGGCGGCGATCATTGCCCCGGCTCCGACCGAGGTGGTGCTGCGCCGGCTGGCGGTGGTCTGGGGTCTGGTGCCGGTACCGTTGGCGGGAGAATTGCGGCCGGGGGAAGACCGGTTGGAAGCGGCGGTGCGGGCGGCGTTCG
>DATLYH010000133.1:0-53969 GCA_035575035.1 Gemmataceae bacterium | reverse complement strand
CCTGCTGGAAGCCGACGCCGCGGGTGGCATGCTCTCCGCAAGGAAATGGACCGAGCCGTCGGCGAACACGGCTTTGGCCCCGTCACTATGGAAAGAGTAAACATCCATTGGGTTCGTACAGTTGATGGCACACGGCCCGGGTCGCTCGGTAGTAGCCGCGGTCCTCCGCGACCGCATGGCCCAGGCCGTACATCGCCCCGGCGTCCGATTCTGCAAACACATGGGGGATGCCCCACGGGTCGCGGAGGAGTTCCACCTTGCCGTAACCCTTCTTCGGGGAGGAAACCGGTTCGGCAGCGGACACGCACGGAGCAGGCCCTCGAACGACGCCGGAGATCAGGAGCAGCCAGAGGAGCAAGCGTCTCATGAGGTCCTCCCCAGGTCCTTGCCGCTCACCGCGGACTTTGCTTGACGACTAGCCGCCGGAGTTGGCCGTTCTGCCCGCCCACCAGGACGCTGCCGTCCGGGGCCGCCGCCACGCTGTAGGCCACGCCGTCGAGGGCCGGTAGGTCTTCCAGCACTTCCACCGTGTCGGGGTCGATCACGCGCAGCCGGCCGTCCTTGCAGGCGGTCAACAGCGCCCGCCCGTCGGCCGTCCAGGCGACCGCCAGCGGCGCACTCTCCAGGCGAACGAACCGCATCAGCCGGCCCACCGTCGGCTGCCAGAGGCGGATGGTGCGGTCATCGCTGACGGAGGCGACCTGTGGCGGACCCTCGGCCCCGCGGGGCCGCAGCGCCAGGCCGTGTACCGGCCGCGTGTGGTTCGAGAGCGTGCGCAGCAGTTGGCCGCTGCTTACGTCCCACAGGCGCACGCTCTCGTCAATGCCGGCGGTCACCAGCCCCGCCTCGCCGGGGAGGAACACCACGGCCAGCACGCCGCGGGAGTGGCCCTCCAAAATGCGGATCGTCTTGGCGGAGGCGGCGTCATGAATGCCGACGCTCCGGTCCGCGCTGGCCGTGGCGAATGCCGCGGAGTCGGCGCGCCAGCCTACGGCGTAGATCAGGTCGCGGTACGGCCTCGTCCGGTGCAGCAGTTCCCCGTCCGGCCAGCGATACAGCTCGACCGTCCCACTCTTCGCGGGCGCGCCGCCGACCGCCGCCAGAGTCTTGCCGTCAGGGGCAAAGGCCAGATCGTGGATGTGGACCAATTCCGTCGCCAAGGAACGGGCCCGGTTCAGTGCGGGCCAGGTACGCACCTCCAGGCCGGCCTGTGAGCCGACCACGACCGACTTGCCGTCCGGCGCGAAGGCGAGGGCCGTGATCGGCGGCGCGGCCCCGTTGGCGCCGGCTCCTGCCGCGCCCAGAAGACAGAGCCCCAGCACAAGCGGCGCGGCCCTCATGCGAGCAGCTCCCGGATCGTCTGGCCGCCCTGGTTGATCTGGACCGGCCGGCCATCCGCCGTGTAGATCTCCCGGCTCGGGTCAACGCCGAGCAGCGTATAGATGGTGTGGGCCAGGTCAGCCGGCGTGACCGGGCGGTCGCTGGGGCTTTCGCCGACCCGGTCGCTGCCGCCGATGACCTGCCCCCCCTTGACGCCGCCGCCCGCGAGCACAACGCTGAAGACTCGCGGCCAATGATCCCGACCGCCCCGGCTGTTCAGCTTCGGCGTTCGGCCGAACTCGCCCATAGCGATCACCAGCGTCTCGTTGAGCAGCCCGCGCTCGCTCAGATCGCCGACCAGGGCCGCGAACGCCAGGTCGAACGTGGGGATAAGGCCGACGCTTATTTTGGCCCCTGCGTAACCCTCCTTCAGCCGGAGCACCAGGCTCTCGTGCGTGTCCCAGCCGGCGTTGTTCACGTTCACGAAAGCGACGCCGCGTTCCACCAGCCGCCGGGCCAAGAGGCAGCTCTGCCCGACCGTGCGGGGGCCGTAGCGGGCGCGGACGGCCGGTTTCTCCTGTGCCAGGTCAAATGCCTGCTTGGCCTCGGGCGACGTGACCAGGCGGTAGGCCTGCTCGAACGCCGGGTCGGATGTCGGCGGGTCGGCCTCGACGGCCCGCTGGAAGCGCTCCAGCTGGGAGACAAACTCGCGCCGCCGCTCCATCCGGCCGTTGGTCACGCCCGGGTAGAAGTCGAGGTCGCGGACGCGGAAGTCGGGCTTGGCCGGGTCGCCGCCGACGGCGAACGGCCGGTAAGCGGCCCCCAGGAACCCCGAGCCGGCGGTCGGCCGGTAGTCGGGAACCGCGATGTACGGGGGCAGGGTGTGCTGTCCGCCGCGGACATGGGCCAGTACGGCACCGTAGCTGGGGTACTCCAGCACCGGCGAGGGCTTGTAGCCAGTGAGCAGGTAGTGATTGGCGAGGCCGTGCTCACCCAGCGGCGAGGTCACCGAGCGGACAATGGCGATCTTATCCGCCATGCGGGCCGTGTTTGGTAGCAGCTCACAGATCTGTATGCCAGGGACGTTGGTCGCAATCGGTCGGAACGGTCCACGCACCTCGCTGGGGGCATCCGGTTTCAGGTCGAACGTTTCGAGATGGCTGGGACCGCCGTCCAGCCACAGGAGGATGCACGACTTCGCCCGCCCGGCCGGCTTCTCCCTAGCCGCGGCCCGCAGCCGGAACCAGTCGGGCAGTGTCAGGCCGAGGGCGGTCAGGCTGCCGACCCGAAGCATGTCGCGGCGCGTGGGCCCGTCACAGCGGCGCGGAAAGGAGGCTGGCATGTTGGATCACTCCCTCAGGGGTTTTATCCGAATGGCGAGCGGCCGGTGTTAACCGGCCGGTTGACACCGGCCGCTCGCCAAAAGTTGCGCCTCTCAATGATTCGTGCTGAACTCGCTACAGTTGAGCAGGGCCCACACGAAATCCTCAAGCCACTCGGCCCGCTTGGCCTTGCCGGCCTCTGCTAGCCGGCGCCCCCAGTATTCGCGCTCCGCCCCGGTCGGAGGACGGCCAAGGGCGCGGTAGTAGAAATCCGTGACGATCTCCTCGTCGGTCTTGCCCGCGGCGATCAGGCAGTGCAGGCGGCCGTTCGGCGCCGTGATTTTCCGGTTGATCAACTCGCCGTTAAGCAGATGCAGCTTCGCCGGCAAGCCGCCCCCCGCCGTGGTCCCCTCACACGATGTCTGCCGTGAGCAGCGGCCGAGGATATCAAGCGACGGGGCAGGGGTCCGCGGGTCGAACAGGGTAATGGCCCGTGTCCCCAGCGGCTCATCACCGTAGCGGTCGGACACACCGGTCACATCGGCCAGGGCATCGGCCAGCACCTCCGGCTCCAACGGCCGGTGGTAGGCGTGGGAATAAAAGCGGTCGTCGGCCTCATTGCCTGCGTTGCTAGCCCCGCTCCGGCCATAGGTTTCGCTCAGAGCAATGAGGCGGAGCGTGTGCCGGATGTCGTAGCCGTGCCGGACAAAGTCGGCCGCGAGCCGGTCGAGTAGCTCGGGGTGGGTCGCCGGGTTGGTGTCGCGCAGATCGTCGGCGGGCTCGACGAGGCCCCGACCGAACATCGCCCGCCAAAGGCGGTTGACGATCGCCCGGGCGAAGTAGGGGTTGTCGGGCTCGGTGAGCCACCGCGCGAATGCCTCGCGGCCGTCGGTGCCCGCTTCAAGGTTGCGGACGCCCGGGATGCGCGGCACGGCCGGCTCCCCCGTTCGCGGGTTGCTGACCGCGCCGTGGGGCGTCACCCGCACCACCCGGCCGCGCTCCAATCGGGCGAACACCGCCGCCAGGCCGTGGTAGTCGTCCTGCGTCCAGCGGTCGAGGGGGTGGTTGTGACAGTTGGCGCATTGCAACCGCACGCCGAGGAACACCTGGCTGACCAGCTCGGCCTGCGCCCGGGCGTCGCCGGCCACGCGCGCGAAGTTGGCCGGCCCCACCACGTGGGAGTCGCCGACTGCCGTCAGCAGTGCCCGCGCCACCTCGTCCATGGGCGTGCCCCGGCGGATTTGCTCCCGCAGCCAGCTGTGGAAGGCCCACGCTCCTTCCTTCTCGTTCGGCAGCGACTGGATGCGGAACAGCATCGCAAACCGGAAGGTCCAGTAATCAACAAAGGCATCGCTCCGCAGCAGCCGGTCAACCAGTTTTGCCCGCTTGTCGGCCGAGCGGTCCGTGAGAAATGCCTCCACCTCGTCGCGGCGTGGCAGCGTGCCGGTGAGGTCGAGTCGAACCCGGCGCAGGAAGGTCGCGTCGTCCGCAGCTGGCGACACGGGAAGACGGAGGATGGTCAGCGTCTTGAGGATCTCGTCGTCGATGAAATTGGCCCGCGGTTGCTTCGAGAGATCGACCGGCGTGTCGGACAGGGGCAGCGTCAGCGTCAGCGGCACGACGCGGTCGAGGAAGCGGGCGATGACGACGTGCTGCCCGGGGCGGTGGATGGTCGCCCGGGCGGTTTCCGATTCGATCTCGACGGCCGCTGGGTCGCCTGCCGTGAACACCGTCCAGAAGGTAACGTCCTCGGACCTGCCGTCGTCGAAGCGGGCCGTCGCCGTTAACTGCACCTGCGCCCCTGCCTTCGCCACGACGCGGCGGGCGGGGCTGACCTCCAGGCCGATCAGGCGGCGCGCCTGGAGCCGCGGCGCACCCGCCGCGATCCAGTCAGCCAACCGCCTGGCGCCGGGGCCGTCCGGCTCCAGGACCTCGCCGCCCTGATGCGCCATCCGGCCGGTTGGCTTGGCCAGCAGCAGGCTCTCGTGGGGTCGGGCGAGGTTGATTCGGCGCCCCTCCAGCTCGTGGACGATGGCGTCGTAGTCGGCCGCTGGGTCGCTGCCAAGCAGGGACATACGAAACCCGCCGCGCCCCGCCGCCGCTCCGTGGCAGGCCCCCGCGTTGCAGCCGGCCCGGGTCAACACCGGGATGATCTCGGTATCGAAATCGACCGGCCCCCTCACCCTACCCTCTCCCCCCGCCGCGGGGGGAGAGGGTAGGGTGAGGGGGGCCGGCCCCGCATTCAGCAAGGCGACGATCAGAACGCTGGACGAGATCATGATCCCTCCCGAACTCGCTGTCTGAAGGGCCTCCAGCAAATGGCGAGCGGCCGGTTAGCACGGGCGAGCGGCCGGCGTGAACCGGCCGGTTAGCACCGGCCGCTCGCCCATCGGTTGCCTTCCTATTTGGGAGCGCCGCCGTACTCCTTCGCCCATCTGCGGAAGTACTCCTGCGCCCGGGGAGTGCCGTAGGTGGCCAGCCGGCCGCCTTCCACCACCCGCCGGGCAACGCGACCGAGTTGATGGCGGGCAGCCTCGTCTCGCTTGACCAGTTCCTCGATGGCGGCGGCTTCCCGATCCACGTCTTCGGGCTTGGATGTCTTTTGAACCAACAGGCTGAGGAAGCCCTGCAACCTCGGGTTCGGGACGATCAGCAGGTCCTCCAGAGTGGCTGCCGGCCCCCCGGCCACCTTGGCGATCTCCTCCAAGATCGTCGGCATATCGACCTGAATACTCGGCTGCACCAGGGCAAAGTTGGCGGTGACCTTGCCGTCCTTGCCGACCAGGATGGTGAGGGTCACGTTACGATTCAGCCCGTAGCTGCCCGGCCCCTCCCGCCCATCCAGGGAGATGCCCACGGGCGCTTCCCGAGTCAGCGCGTGGCCCCAGCGCTTCAGCTGGAGCTCGCCCTCGGTGACGTTGTCGCTCAGCAGGATGACGCCGGTTGCCAATCCATCCTTGGCCC
This sequence comes from Gemmataceae bacterium, assembly GCA_035575035.1. GTDB lineage: Bacteria > Planctomycetota > Planctomycetia > Gemmatales > Gemmataceae > DATLYH01. Next base: position 48,363 of record DATLYH010000133.1, on the reverse strand, counting down.
GCCCGGCCGTGTAGGCCGTCAGGTAGCGCGTGAAGGAGAGCGCCAGGCGGTTGACATCATGGATGAAGACCAGAACAATCGGCCTGCCGGCCGCCTGCTTGACGAAGTCGAGTTCCTTGCCGGCGTCGTCGCCGAAGAAGCCGCGGACCTTGAACGGTGGGAGCTTCTCCCCCACCTGCGGCCCGGAGAACAGCTTCTCCTGGGCCCGGCCCTCCGGAAGGGCAAGGGAGAGCAGGACGAATGCGATCAGGAGTGTGCGGGCCATCGAGAGACGTACCTCCGTTTCTTCCAAACCACTCTCCCTCCCCCGGAGCAAAGGAGAGGGGAGCAAACCGTGACAGACCGCAAGGCCGTCATGGGCGGGGCGGCGGCTGGTCCTTCGCTGGGGGCGATCGGAGAAGGTTATCGATCCGCTTCTTGAGGATCAGAAAGCGCTCCTTGCCGACGACCGCCCGCAGCTCGACCTGCATCTTGCGGTAGTTATCCAGCATCTGCCGCTGCAAGTCGAGGATCTCTGCCTCCAGTTGGGTTGCCCGCGGCAGGTCGAGGTCGTACTCAGCGTAAACCTGGGACAGTTCCTGCTGGCGCTCTTCCAGCAGTGCCTTAAGCCGGGCGGCTTCCCGCTGCGCGTTGTGGGCTAGCTGGGCGAGGCGCATCCGTTGCGCCTCAGTCAGGGGCGGCGGGTCGGGCGGCTTGTCCTGGGAAACGGCCAGCAGGGCGGCAAGGACGAAGGGCGCTCCGGTCATGGTCCTACTCCTTTCCCAGTTGTTCCAGCACGGCCACGTACCCAGCCTGCTGGCGGGCGAGCAGGTCGAGGGAATCGACCGGCGGGGCGGCGAAGAGCACGGCTGAATCGGGCAATTCATCCCCCCTCCTGGCCACCGGCGGGTTGCCGGGATGGTCGGCGACGGGCTCCTGCGGCCTCCGCGGCCAGTTCTGCCAGGAGACGAGCCCGACGGCCAACAGCGCCGCCGCAGCCACGCTCCCGCCGGCGCGCCACCACCAGCGCCGCCGCAGGCGGCGCCGCACCTGTTCCCCGAATCTGCCCCGTGGAGCTGGCAAGGGCAACTCGTGCAGGAGGTCGCGCAGCCGGTCGTCCCAGGCCTGGTCCTCTCGGCAGTAGGGGCAGGCCTCCAGGTGAGCCCGCAGCGCTTCGGCCTGGACCGCGTCGAGAAGGCCGTCTCGCAGATCGGGAAGTTGCCGTGAGGCCCTCTCGCAAGGGGAAGTGGGTTCAAAGGAGTTCATTACAGTCCCGTAAAAGGTCGCGGAGTTTTTGGCGAACGCGGGCCAGGCGCGTCTTGAGGGCATCCCGGGTCGAGCCCAAGATGGCCGCAATCTCCGCCAGGCTGCGCTGCTCGAAATAGTACAGGTGGGCCAGAGCCCGATCCGTGTCCGACAGCTGGGCGAATGCTTCCTGAATCCGGCGGGTGGCCAGGTTGCGGCCTTCGGCTTCCGCCATTTTTTCCATCGGCCCCGGGCGCGGGTCCGGAACATCCCTCGGCGGCGCCAACCATCGCCGCCACCGGCGCCGCCAGGAGCGATGGTGGTCGAGGACGGTGCGGAGGGCGAGTTGGTAGATCCAGGTTCCGGCCCGGGCATCGCCGCGCCATTGGCCGGCCCGGCCCCAGATCTTCGCCAGCGCCGCGACGGTCGCCTCCTCGGCGAGGACGGCATTGCCCATCACGCGGTAGGCCAGACGGTAGATTGGCTCCTCGTAAAGGCGGACAATCACCGCCAGGGCCGAGGCGTCACCGCGCTGACACCGCCGGAGCAATTCGTCCGCGTCATCCAAGGACAACCCGCCGCTTGGGAGATTGCACGCCCACCGCCCCTCCCTTCTGTTTAGACGATACGCCCCAGGCTCCGGTAACGAGGTTCTCTGATCAGCGGTAAGGGAGTGGTGCCGGGCGTGTGCCCTCCGAGTCCAAGGGAATGACCTGAAAGCGAGGGAGTTCGGCTATGTCCATCCCAGGCAGCACAGCCCGCCTACTGCAGCGGCCCGCACACCGCTTCCACCGCGGCCAGCAGGCTGCCGGAGCGGATTAGGCGCTCGACCGCCTCCAGGTCGCGGTGCAGGGTACGGTCGCGGCCCAGCGGCCGGACGTATTCACGAAGGTGCCGGTAGGCTGCCTCCGCCCCCTTGCCGGCCCGCAGCGGCCGGTGGAACTCCAGTCCCTGGGCCGCGCACAGCAGCTCGCAGGCGAGCACCCGGGTCGTGTGCGTCACCACCGCCCGGCACTTTCGCGCCGCTGTGGTGCTCATCGAAACGTGGTCCTCACGGTTGGCCGAGGTCGGAATCGAATCGACACTGGCAGGGAACGAGGCCGCCTTGTTCTCTGACACCAAGGCTGCTGCCAGCACTTGCACCAGCATCATGCCGGAGTTCAGGCCGGGCTGCGGCGTCAGGAAACCGGGCAGACCGCTCAGGTCGGGGTTGACCAGGTTCTCCACGCGCCGCTCGCTGATGCTCGACAGGTCGGCCACCGCCGCGGTCAGCAGGTCCGCCGCCAGGGCGATTGGCTGGGCGTGGAAGTTGCCCCCGGAGATTACCTCGCCGCTGTCGGCAAAAACCAGCGGGTTGTCGGTGGCCGAGTTCATCTCACACTCGACCACGCGCGTTACATGGGCGATGGCGTCGCGCAGGGTGCCGTGGACCTGCGGCATGCAGCGAAGGCTGTAGGCGTCTTGTACCTTGCCGCAATCGGCATGCGAGGCCATGACCTCGCTCTCCTCCAAAAGGAGCCGAAGGTTGGCCGCGCAGGCGACCTGGCCCGGGTGCGGCCGGACCTCCTGGATGCGGGCATCGAAGGGGCGCAGGGAACTCTTGGTCGCCTCGACGGTCATGGCGCCGGCGATATCGGCGATCTTCGCCAGGTGGCGGGCCTGCACCAGGGCGTCGGCCAGGATGGCGGTGCTGACCTGGGTGCCGTTGATGAGCGATAGCCCTTCCTTGGCCCGCAGCCGGTATGGCCGGAGCCGGACGCGCCGCAGGGCTGCCCGGCCGCTGAGCGGCCTGCCGGAGACTGCGCCGCGGCCGTCGGTTCCCGGGCGGGTGATGAAGGCATGTCCCTCACCCATGACCACCAGCGCCAGGTGAGCCAGCGGTGCCAGGTCGCCGCTGGCGCCGACGCTCCCCTGCTCCGGGATGGCGGGCACCACGCCGCGGTTGTAGATCTCGATCAATTGGTCAATCAACTCGGCGGTCACTCCCGAGTAACCCTTGGCCAGGGCCTGGATGCGCAGGGCCAGTGCCAGCCGGCTGACACCGACGCTGAGCAGCGGCCCCATACCGACGGCGTGGCTGCGGAGCAGGTTCTCCTGGAGGGCCAGCACTTCGTCCGGCTCGATCCGCTGGTTGGCCAGTTTGCCGAAGCCGGTGTTGACGCCATAGATGGTAGCGCCCCGGGCCAGCAGTTCATCGAGGCAGCGGCGGGCCTGTTCAACGCGCCGGCGCGCCGCCGGCGCCAGCACCAGACGCTCGACCTGGCCGCGCAGGATGCGCTCGGCGTCGTCCAGGGTCAGACCGTCGCCGGTTAATTCCAAAACGGCGGCGTTGCGCAGGGAGCGGTGCATGAGGGTATCATACCGCGGCGATTACGGCCTGACAGTCGGGCGAATTGCGACTTGCGCCTCGCATTCCGCGTCACATTGCCAGATTGCCGCACTCTCTCGGGCATAAGCCCAATTCAGGGACCAGCAGAATTCCCCATCCGCGTGGCGACATATAATACCTTCGAGCTTCCGCAGGACGAAGGAAGATGGTCTTCGCCGGTGCTTTGGATTACTGGGGGAGCTGTCCATGTCTATCGCAATCTTACCCGCCGCCGGCTCCCGTATCATCCGTGCCCCGCGCGGCCCGGAGCGGACATGCAAGGGATGGATCCAGGAAGCCGCCCTGCGCATGCTCATGAATAACCTCGACCCTGAGGTGGCCGAGGATCCCGACCGCCTCGTCGTCTACGGCGGCTGTGGCAAGGCGGCCCGCACCTGGGAGGACTTCGACCGCATCGTGGCCGCGCTCCGCAAACTGGAGAACGACGAGACGCTGCTGGTCCAGTCGGGCAAACCGGTCGGCGTCATCCGCACCCATGAATTCGCCCCGCGCGTGCTGATCGCCAACAGCCTGCTGGTGCCGAAATGGGCCACCTGGGAAGAATTCCGCCGGCTGGAGCAGATGGGCTTGACCATGTTTGGTCAGATGACGGCCGGCAGCTGGATTTACATCGGCTCGCAGGGAATTCTCCAGGGCACCTACGAGACCTTCGCCGCCTGCGCCCGTCGCCACTTCGGCGGCAGCCTCGCCGGCCGGCTGGTCGTGACCGCAGGGTTGGGCGGCATGGGCGGGGCGCAGCCGCTGGCCGCCACCATGAACGGCGCCGCCTTCCTCGGCGTCGAGGTCAACCCCGCCCGCATCGAGCGCCGACTTCAGACCGGCTACCTCGACCGCATGAGCCATGACCTTGATGAGGCGCTCGGGCTGGTACAAGAGGCCCGGCAGAAGCGGCAGGCCCTCTCGGTGGGGTTGGTCGGCAATGCCGCCGAGGTCATGCCCGAGTTGGTGCGGCGCAGCGTTGTGCCCGACGTGCTGACCGATCAGACCTCCGCCCATGACACGCTCAACGGCTACGTGCCGGTGAAGCGCTTCCCCGATGAAGACCTGGATGCCCTGCGGCGCGAGGACCCCGAGCAGTACATTGCCCGGGCCCGGGAGTCGATCGGACGGCACGTGCGGGCGCTGCTGGAGCTACAGCGGCGCGGAGCGGTGACGTTCGAGTACGGCAACAACATCCGTGCCCAGGCGGTTGAGGCGGGCGTGGCCGACGCCTTCCGCATCCCCGGGTTCGTGCCCGAGTATATCCGGCCGCTGTTCTGCGAGGGGAAGGGGCCGTTCCGCTGGGTGGCCCTGTCCGGCGACCCGGAAGACATTTACCGGACCGACCGGGCGGTACTGGAGACCTTCCCGGAGAATGAATCGCTAACGCGATGGATCAGGCTGGCACAGCAGAAGGTGCATTTCCAGGGGCTGCCGGCCCGCATCTGCTGGCTGGGCTATGGCGAGCGGGCCCGGCTGGGGCTGCGCTTCAACGAGATGGTCCGCCGGGGCGAACTCAAGGCACCGATCGTCATTGGCCGTGATCACCTTGACTCTGGGTCAGTGGCGTCGCCCCACCGGGAGACAGAGGCGATGAAGGATGGCTCCGACGCCATCGCCGACTGGCCCATCCTGAATGCGCTGGTCAACACGGCGTGCGGGGCAGCCTGGGTCAGTGTGCATCACGGCGGCGGTGTGGGGATCGGCTACAGCCTGCACGCCGGCATGGTGGCTGTGGCCGACGGCAGCCCCGAGGCGGAGCGCCGGCTACAGCGCGTCCTCACCAGCGATCCGGCGACCGGCATCATCCGCCACGTCGATGCCGGCTACGACGAGGCCATCCGCTGCGCCGAGGAGCGAGGCGTCCGCGTGCCGGGGCTGAATTACTGAGCGGGTTGTGGTTCCCTTGCGGCAGTTAACCTTCCCTCTCCTCGGACGGTGCGATGGGGACGGTGGCGTTCACGCCGAGGGCGCAAACGCCCGCGGCCAGGAAGGCCCCGGCGCAGGTCAGGAATGCCAAGTCCCACCGGCCCGGCCCAACCACCCAATCGAGAAGCGGCGGCGACAGGGCGGCCCCCAGGTTGCCCCACATATTGCTCCAGCCCAGCACCGAGCCGACGTATCGGCCGCCGACATCCTGGCCGAACGCCCAGATCGCCGGACCGCCGAAGTCGGTGGCGAAGGCCACCACGGCGAAGGCCGCCGTCGCTGACCACGGGCCGAGGTCGAACAGCAGACAGACCAGGTAAGCGCCCATCGCCAGGAAGCGCGACAGGGCTAGCGGCAAGGCCCGGCCCCAGCGCAGGCCGACGGCCCGGGTCAGGCGGTCGGTTGCCCAGCCGCCGCTCAGCATCCCCACCCAGCCGGCCAGCAGCGGAATGCTCGCCAGCCAGCCGCGCTGTTCGATCGGCAGGCGATGGACCTCGTCGAGATAACGCGGCAGCCAGGTCACCAGGAAAACCCAGCCGATGTTGGTGCCCAGCGCCGCCATGCACAGCAGCCACATGCTGCCGCTGGCGCACAGCCGCCCCAGCGGGACGCGCCGGGCCTTGCCGTGCGGGCTCGGGGTGCCGGGCGGCCGGCTATCCTCGATCAGGCACACCTCCGCCTGGTTGCAGTACGGATGCAGGTCCGGTCGATCGCGGAACCAGAACCAGAACAACCCCGCGACCACCACCCCCGCCAACCCGTAGGTCAGCATCACTGGCCGCCAGCCGGCGACGTAGACCTTGCGGATGGCCTGCGGATAAGCCGCCTCCAGCAACAGGCGATTGAGGCGTTCCACCTCCGCTGCGCTCAACTCGGAGCGCGGCCGTTCGAGCAACTCCTTCGCCTGATCCGGCAGCGCCAGTCCGTGGAAGTAGGGCGCTTGGTGGAACTCCCGCCATCGAATGACCTCGTTCAACCCCTCCGCCAGCGCCTGGACCTGCGACTCGGAAGGCAGCGCCGAGGATTGTTCGAGTACCTCTTGCAGAGGCACTCCTTGTTCCCGACTCTGGTCCAGTGCGGCGGCATACCGGCGGCCGGCTTCGCGGATCATGTCTCGGGTGGGGCCGGGCAGGTGTCCCAGGATACGGTCACCCAGGCCGGCCACCTGCTGCGGCTGGCTGAGCTGGTGGCACAAGAGCGGGTAGTCGAGGATGTCGTCCGGCCCCAGCACTGAGGGAACACTGACGGGGACGAACAGCACCATCACCAGAGCGGTCAGCACCGGCGCGATGAAGCCGCCGATCCGGCCCCCCCAGGCGACCAGGCTGCTGGCCAGGGCGCGGGCCGGGAAGGGGACCCACTTGCTGAGCAGGCTGGCGGCGGTCGGGTAGGCGCCGGCCTGGGCCAGTCCTAGACCGAAGCGCAGCACCATCAACATCAAAAAGCCGCCCGCCAACCCGGTCAGCCCGGTGAACAGTGACCAGAACAAGATGTAGAGCGTCAGCATCAGCCGGGCCCCAAAGCGGTCGCTCAGGAAGCCGGACGGGACCTGGGCCAGCGCGTAGGTCCAGAAGAAGGCGCTGAGCATCCAGCCGACCTGGGCGTTGCTCAGGCCGAGGTCTTCCTTGATGTACCCCCCCGCAAAGGAGATGCAGAAGCGATCGAGGTAGAGCAGCACCGCGGACAGCATGGTCAGGGCGACGACCAGGTAGCGCACGCGGGTCGGCGGCGGCAGCGCGGCAGCGGTCATGCAGAGATTATTTGGGCTGGTCCCGACGAAAGTCCAGCACCAAACCGGCCGGGATGGTTGCCTTCTACCGCTGCAACTCGGCCGCCAGATAGGCTTCGATCTTTTCCCAGGCGTCGGCAGCCGCCGAGGCGGCGAACGAGTCGGAAGCGTGAGGGGTTGCCGGATTCATGAACCCGTGGCCGCACTCCGGATAGACGTGGATGCCGGCGACGCGCTTGCCGGCCCGGCGCATGGCGGACTGAAACTGGTCGATGATCTCGGGGGTGATCCCCTCATCCTTGCCGGCGAAGATGCCCAGCACCGACGCCTGCAAGGGGGCCAGCAATTCCGGGTCGGTTGTGAGCCGGCCGTAGCAGACGACCACGGCCCGCAGGCGCGGGTCGCGGATGGCGGCGTCCAGGGCGTGGCCGCCCCCCGAGTCCCAACCGACGGCCCCGAGAGAATCGGCCCGCACATCGGCCCGGCCGACCAGATAATCGACGGCCGCCTTCAGGTCGGCCAGCACCCGATCCTCCGGGAGCCCGCGGTCCAGGATGTGCGCGTCCATCAGGTCGCTGACGACCTGTCCCCGGTAAAGATCGACCGCCAGCACCAGGTAACCCTTGGCGCCCAGCCGGCGAGCCTGTTCCTTGACCCCGGCGGTCAGTCCGTAGTCGCCGTGGACGACCACGACCGCCGGGAAGGGCCCCTCTCCCGCCGGCCGGTACAACAGGCCGCGCACCGTCTCGCCCCGCGACCGGTAGCTGACGGCCGCGGCAACGACATCCGGCCCGGTGGCCGGCTTCGCCGCGCAGGCCGTCAGCAGGAGCAATAACGAACAGAACAGCACCGGCCTCATGTCACGGGCCCCGATACGAGGGTCGGATGGTTGTTGCCGCAAGCGGCTGAGCGGGCGTTCGTTCACTTCCCGCCCAGCGCCTTGGCGAAGAAGCGGTCGATCCGCTGCCAGGCGTCCTTGGTCTGGGTCTCGCGGTATTCCGGGTTCTTGACCGGGCCGTTGGTGGGTCGCATGAACCCGTGGCCGGCGCCGGGGTAGATCTGGATCGCCTCGACCTGCTTGTCGGCCTTCTTCAGCGCCTGCTCAAACTGGCGGACGTCCGAGGGAGGAATGCCCTTGTCTTCCTCGCCGAAGATGCCGAGCACGGCGGCGTTGAGCGGCTTGACCGCGTCCGGCGAGGTGACGACCCGGCCATAGCAGATGACGCAGGCCTTGATGCGATCATCGTTCAACGCCAACTGCAAGGCGTAGCCGCCCCCCATGCACCAACCGATCGTCCCGATCTTGTCCTTCTGCACGTTGGCGCGCGCGGCCAGGGCATCGATCGCCCCCTTCAGGTCGCGCAGCGCCCGATCGCGCGGCAGGCCCTGCATCAACTCCCGGGCCTTGCTCGGGTCATCGGTCACCTTGCCGCGATACAGGTCGGGGGCCAGGGCGACATAGCCCTGCTCGGCGAACCGCTTGGTGTTCTCCTTGATCCAGTCGTTCAACCCCCACCATTCCTGGATCACCACCACAGCCGGGAAGGGGCCTTTGCCATCGGGCTCGGCCAGGAAGCCCCTGACCTCCTCACCGCCCGACTTGAAAGTGATCTCGCTGGTCTTGACCGCCGCCCGGGCCGGCCCGGCCGCCAGGAGCAGAACAAGGGCCGCCACCCCGAATCCCAGTTGCCTGCGCATCGTTGCATCCTCCTCAAACCGTCGGATAGGAAAAACGGGCACCAGACGCTCGGCGATGGAGACGGCCCGAGTGGGCCGCCCCCGTCAGTATGCGCCGCGAGGAGGGCAGGGTCCAGTCTGGCGGGGAGATTACCTCGACCTCTGTGGATGGCAGCCGCCTCGCGGAGTGAAGCGAGCCGCCGCCTTGACGACGTTCCCCGCCATCTGCTATCGGGGCGACCGTGGCCGGGCCGACATACTCAAAGACCCGCTGCCGGGGCAGGCGTGCGATGGGGCAGGACTGGCCGTGGGCCGCGGCTTGCCGCGCCAGGGCGTCGGCCAGCAGATGCTCGCTGAGCAACCGGCCCCCAATTCCGGGTCTGCTGACCTACTACCCGCCGGCCCGGCGCACTTACAATATTTTTAGAGGGGCCCCGACAAACCTGGGGCTCCCTGGACAGCGAGAAGGGGCAATCCGCTCGGGATGGTAATCCCTGCGAACCTCCTCCCCGCGTCCTTCCCTCTAAATAGTAGAAGAGGTGCGGGCAAGCCGCCTGTCGCGGACAGGACCCGTCTCCCATCCAGCAGGAGAATTCAATGAATCGCAACCGGAAGGGGGCCTCCCGACGTCAGGAAACTATCCGGCCCTGGACCTACGCCAAGGCCCGGGCCGCTCTCCCCTACCTTGCCTCCATCGTGCGCTCCCTACGGGAGCACCGCCTGGAAGCGCTGCGTTACCGATTGGCCGCTCAGCGGTTGGCCGACCGGCCCGGCCGGCCCGACCGCAAAGCCCTGATCGCCCACGAAGAGGCCCTCCGCGATGCCCGCCAGGCCGAGGAGCGCTTCGCGGAGGCACTGGCCGAACTCGAGGCCATCGGCGTTTACTGCCTCCACCCAGTCCACGGCCGGGCCTTGATCCCCTTCGTCTACAACGACCAACTCGCCTGGTTTGTCTATGACCTGTTCGACCCCGAGCCATTGCGCTTCTGGCGTTACCACAACGACCCGATCGAGACCCGCCGGCCGGTGACCCTGGCCCAGAAAGGGACCGCCGAGCAAACCACTCCGTGGGCCTGACCGTCTGATCCGGGCGGGCGGTGCGGCGGCCGACGCCGCCCGCCCGGCGCTGCCTCTGTTGCACTTCTTGATTCCACCGCCCAGCCCATGCGGCCGCAGCCCACGGGAAGTTTCTGCAATCTTCTACCTGTGCCTGTCCCGGCAGATCAGCCCAGCAGGTAGAGAGTGGCAATCGAGAAATAAATCAGGATGCCGGTGACGTCCACGAACATGGCCACGAACGGGCTGGAGGCGAAGGCCGGGTCGAAGTGCAGCGCCCGGAAAACCAGCGGAAGCATCGACCCCACCAGCGTGCCCCACAAGCAGATGACGGTCACTGCCTGGGAGACGATCAGGGCCAGCTGCCACCATTGCACTTGTGGTCCCAGGACGCGCGACGGTAACAGGGCGCAGATCAGGAAGCCGATTGCCCCCAGGCTCAGGCCCAGCGCCAACCCCATGAGCAGTTCGTGCCGCAGGACCCGGAACCAGTCGTGCACGCTAAGGTGCCCCAGGGCCAGCGCCCGCGTGATCAGGGTGGCGGCTTGCGAGCCGGAATTGCCCCCCGTGCCGATGCATAGCGGAATGAACAGGGCCAGGACGACGATTTCGTCCAGCGTCTCCTGGAAGCTGTGCAAGGCAAGGATGGTGAACAACCCGGCGACGAACAAGAGCGACAGCCAACCGACTCGCTTCCGCCAGACGGTGAGGAAGTCCGCCTCCAGGTAGTTCTCCTCAATCGGCCCGACCGCCCCCAGGCGGTGCACGTCCTCGGTCGCCTCCTGCACCACCACGTCCATGACGTCGTCGTGGGTGACGATGCCGACCAGCCGGCCCTCCTCATCAATCACCGGGATGGCCAGCAGGTCATAGCGGGCGATCTCCTGGGCCACCTGCTCGCGGTCGTCGTTGACCCCCACCGTCACTACCTTGGTGTCCATGATGTCCTTGATCAGAGCGCCGCGGGGAGCAAGGATCAGGTCGCGCAGCGACAGCACCCCCAGGAGCTTCCGCTGCTCGTCGAGGACGTAGACGTAGTAAATCGTCTCCTTGTCAGGCGCCTGTAACCGCAGCCGGTCGAGTGCCTCAGCCACGGTGATGTTGGCCGGCAGCCAGGCGTAGTCGGTCGTCATCAGGGCGCCGGCGGTGTTCTCCTCGTAGCGCACCAGCGTGGCAATGTCGCGGCGGTCGGCCTCATCGACCAGCCGCAGCAAGCTCTCGGCCACTTGCGGTGGCAGCCGTCGTAGCAGGTCGGCCCGGTCGTCATGCGACATCTGCTCGATCAACCGGGCCATGTGCGGCCGGCCGGTCCCCTCCACCATCCGTACCTGCCACTCGATCGGGAAATACTCGAAGATCTCCGCCTGCTGGCGGATACCGGTGTGTTGCAACACGCGCCAGACGGCATCCACGTCGAACTCATCGCTGAGGGTCTCGGCGACGGTGGCGGGGTGGAGCGTTTCGCAGAAGGTGCTCAGGCCGCGGGAGTCGTTCTCCTGCAGCATCAGCTTGACTTCCGGGCCGAAAAGCGGATGGGACATTCGGCACCCGTCACCGGACGTTCTCGAGCAGGACGTTGTCAATCAAGCGGGCCGAGGGGAACTTCACCGCCACCGCAATCAGGATATCCCCCTGGAGGCGCTCCACCGGCTGGAAGGTATCGGCATCAACCACGGCGACGTAATCGACCGCGGCATCTGCGGCCGCCTCGATCCGCGCACGAACTGCCCGCCGCACTGACTCCGCCTCGCGCTCGCCCCGCCCCACCAGCGCCTGCCCTTCCGCCAGCGCCTGGGACAGCACCACGGCCTGGCGGCGCTCTTCCGGGGAGAGGTAGCGATTGCGTGAGCTGAGGGCCAGGCCGTCCGACTCGCGGACGATGGGGCAAACCCGCAGGCGGACCGGCACATCCAGATCGCGCACCATCTGGCGGACGAGGCGGGCCTGCTGAGCGTCCTTCTGGCCGAAGTAGGCGACATCGGGCTGAACGATGTTGAACAGTTTGAGCACGACCGTGGCCACGCCACGGAAGTGTCCCGGCCGGAAGGCTCCTTCGAGCACGTCTTGCAGCCCGTGAACCTCGACATAGGTGCAGAAGCCCGGCGGGTAGACTGTCGCCTCATCCGGGGCGAAGACCAGGTCGGCCCCCTCGCGGCCGCACAGCTCCAGGTCCTGTTCCGGGGTGCGGGGGTAGCGGGCGAGGTCCTCGGTGGGGCCGAACTGGGTCGGGTTAACGAAGATCGAGACGACCACGAAGCCGGTCTCGGCCCGGGCGGCCCGGATCAGGCTGGCGTGGCCGGCGTGCAGCGCCCCCATGGTCGGCACCAGGCCGACGGACCGGCCGGCGCGGCGGGCCTCGGCCACGGCTTGGCGGACGGCGTCAACGGTGGCGGCGACGGGGGGAGTCATGGCGATCCTTTCTTCGGGCCGTGCGGGAAGGGACGGCGTCCCCTTTGGAGTCGGCGGCCAGCAGCAATTCTAGATATGAGCGCCGTTCGCTGGCGGTCAAGCCCAGCTCGGCGGCCAGTTTCTGCACTGCGGCGCGGGCGGCTGCCATCCGCTTTTCGGATGCCTGCACCTCTAGCTCGACGAACCGCCCCAGCCCTTCCACCTCGTCGAGCGAGACCGCCACCGGGAAGCCGGCCCGCTCCAGGTGAAAGATACGCCGCCGCTTGCGGACCACGGCCACAGGGCGGTAGCCCAGGTGGGTCAGGAGGCGGATGAAGTCCTCGGCGGCGCGGTCGCCCTCGGCCAGCGGGACTTCGACCTCGGTACGGGTCTTGGTCTGGAGGTCGCGCTTGGGACCCTTGTAGGTGACGAAGTTGGCCGGCCCGACGCGGCGGAGACGGAGCGCCTCGTCGGTCTGGGCGAAATCGCGGTCGGGGGCATTGAAGTAGTGGTCGGCTTCCTGCAAAAGCGGCCCCGGCCGGGCGCCCCACTCGGCCAAGCGCCGCTCCATCGGACCAAAGTCCACGCCAGCGAACTTCATCTCGACTTCAAGCATGACAGCGAATCCTTCTCCGCCCCCGGTGCAAAACAGGGGCTTACAGGTTGGGTGGCCAAGGCTGAGCGCAGCGACGCCTGGGATGCCACGCCGGATGGCAAATCCGGACTTGGGAGGTGGCACCTAGCCTGAGCCGTTCAAGCGGAAGCGGCCCACGCCTTGAGGACCAACGTCGCCTGGGCCGCGGCCACCAGGTTGCCGTTCAGGGCTTGCGCCTCCTGCAACAGCGCCACCTGTTCCTGGCGGTCTTCGCACAGAACCCCGAGTTCAACCAGCAGCCGCGTCTGGACGTCAGGCTCGGCAGCGCAAGCGAGCCCTTGCCGCAAGGCCGTCCGGGCATCCGACACCCGCCCCAGTTGCGCCAGGTACTTGCCGAGCAGCAGGTGGGCTGGGGCCAGGTCCGGGGCACGCGCCAGGATCTGCTCGGCCAGGCTAACTTTCTGTTCGGCAGGAAACGGGGCATCTTCCAGCACGAGGATGGCCACGCCCGTGTCGGGGCCGAGGCGGCCGAGCACCAGCTGTTGGGCCAGCCAGAGGTCGGTGCGACAGTGAAACCAGCCAGGGGCCCGCTCCTCGGTGGCCTGGTAACTTTCAACCGCCTGGGGATAGCGCTGGAGATGCAGCAGCGTGTACCCTTCCTGGTAGCGGGCATGCGGGTCGAAGGGGTCGGCCTGGGCAGCGTCACGGAAGCAGGTGAGTGCCTCCTCGTACCGTCCCTGGCTGCCCAGTTCCTCCCCCCGGCGGGTTAATTCCGCTGCCGGACGCAGCGTGACTCGGTTGCGCTCGAAGACCAGCTGGACGCGCTTGCCCTCAACGAGGTCACTGACTTCGTCGAGTTCATAGCGCACCCCGTCCACGACGGCCACGACCCGGTTCAGCGGCTCGCCCGCGCGGACGATCGCGGCTTGTCGCCGGTAGCGGCGTGCCTCATCCGGTCGGCCCTGTTCGGCCAACGCCGCAGCCAGGCGTTCGGCATACTCAGCGGCGACTTCGGGCTGGCCGAGGTAACGGTGAACCTCGTACAGGTTGCTGAGGTAGGTGATGACCCCTTCCCGGTCGCCGTTCTGCTCGCATAGGTGCAAGGCTTGCTCCAGGTGGGGCACGGCCTGGTCGGCCTGGCGGCTCTGAAAGTAGCACTCCCCCAGGCAGCCGAGAGTGACAGCGCGGTACGTGTCGGCCCCGCTTCCCTGGAGGCCGCGGACGTCGATTAGCAGGTTGGCGAGGAGCTCGCGCGCCTCCTGGTAGCGCAGCTCGGCCATCAGCTGGCGGGCCTGCCCGAGTTGGTTCTGCCAGCGCAGGAGCGGATTGGACTCCTCGGTGCCGATGAGGCGGTTGAGCAGGTCCGGGCAGCCCAGGCGCTGGGCGAAGACCTGGGCGACGCTCACCAGCGCGTGGACATAGCCCTGCATGGCGGCCGGGTCATTGCGCAGCTCTTCGGGAACTTTCTGCCATCGGGGGAAGTGGTCCAGCACCGCCTGCCGATTCTTCCGACACAGTCGTTCGAGCTGCTTGTAGTCCCCCCGCCCGGCAACCTGGAAGAGCGCCTCCTTGAGCTGGTCCGGGTCGTGGATTTCGGGCGCGCGGGGACCGAACAGGAAATCAAAGAGACCCATGTCACTTCCCTCCCTGTGGCCCTCACAGACTGCGAGGATCGACCACGCAAGAGACACCCATACCAGGGCAGGCCCAGCTGGCTCAGCACCTCGGGTAGGTTCAGGCGGAACTAATGATGGTCTACACCGAAACAGATCAGGCCGCAGCAACGGACTTCACCGAGCTTGGTCAGGATACAGACGGTCGTGTCCATCAGCGTTTCTATGGGTCGGTCCTTCCGTTGGCAAAGCGAATCTCTTTGGTAGTTTTATGCTGGACGCAGCGGCCGGGAAAAGCTCCTTTGGCGCAATAGCCGCACCAACTAAGCCACAGATCCGGTCAGCGCCGGAGGGGTAACCGGCCCGCTCACAGGCGAGCGGCCCGCGTGAGCGGGCTGGTCGGCGGCTCGTAGTATCATCACCCGTCGCAGACGCTTCGATCCGGGCCCGGAGCATCAGCGACGGGGAACTTGGGCAAGTGCAGCACCCTCTGTTCCCCCTCCTGGCGATCTCGCGTAGAATACAAATCTGAGCGGCAGACCTGGGCCTATCGGGGAACGGACCTGTGCCTATCACCGTCGTTTGCCCCAAGTGTCAGAACATCTACCGCCAGGTCGATCCCTCTCTGCGCGGCCGGCTGATGCGGTGCCCCAACCCCCTGTGCCGGGCAATCTTCGAGGTGCGTGAGCCACCTCCGCCACCGGCCGACGCCAGCGGGGCACCGACCCCAGGCAGTCCGCCGGGAAGACGCACGGATGGGCCGACGATCCCTCCGGGAATAATCCACCAGACCGGCTCGGTCGGCGAAATTGTTCCCATCCTCCCGGCCGAACAGGCGATTCAAGCGCAGCCGCCTTCCGGGGATGAGGCCGGCCGGTCAGCACGGGCCGGTCAGGACCTCGATACTATCCCCGAGGCCGAGGTCATCGAGTCGGTGGAGCCTGCCGCGCCTGCACCGCCTGTCGAGGCGCCCTCGTGGCGCCAGCCTCCTCCCGTGCGCCGACCACCCCCGCACCCCGGCGCGGACAGGAGCGGAAGTCCTGGGGCAACTCCCCCACCGCCCCCACCGGCCGAGCGACGGGCCGCGGCCCCCACGGAAGTCCGCCGACCAAAGCAGCCCCCGACCACCCGGCAAACCCGACCTGTGCGGACCACACAGGCACCGCCCCACCAGCTGCCACGCCAGGAACAACTTCCGCCGGTCGGTGGTGTTCCGGTCGCTGACGTTCCCGGCTCTGATCAGGTCGCTCCCAGCTCTGATCGAGGGGCTTCCGGCGCGGATCGGGTTCCGCCCCGGCCCGCCGTCGCGACGATGACCGACACAGCCGGTCAGCCGCTGGAACTGCCGCCGGGGGCGTGGGAAGCACCGCCCGTGCGCCGGCCGAGCAGCGATACCTTCTCGGCCGCGCCCTCCGAGCCGGCCGGGGAGGAGCACGACGGCGAGGTGCTGCCCGTGTCGAGCGCCCGGCGGCGGGCGCGTCGGATCATGGCTGCCCTGGCGTTGGCCGTGGTGGTCTTCCTCGGTTTCGCCGGCTGGATCGCCTGGAGTGTCTTTGTTGCGAATGAAAACCGCCTCCGCGACCAGGCCCAGCGCGCCTACCAGGAAGGGCGCTTCGTGGACGCCGCCAACCAATACCGCAGCCTGGCGTCGAAGTTCCCCGAAAGCACCCGGGCGCCGGAGTACCAACTTCTGGCCGAGCTGAGCGAGCTGCGCGACAGCCTGCAAGGCGTTGGTGCCGACCCCCGGCCGGCCCTCGACCGCGTGAGACAGTTTTTGACGAAGCATACCAAGGAGGCACTGCTCAAGCCCTACGGCCCCGACTTGGGACAATCGGTGGTCCAGTTCCTGAAGAGTTACGCGGCCTGGGTGGAGCCGATGGGAGAGCCAATTGCCCTGGCAGTCCTCGACCACGCAGACGGCCTGCTGCAAGAGTTTGACCGGCTTTTGCCGGGCGCCATTGCCGAGGCCGACCGGGCCCAGCTGGCCCAGGCCTTCCAGAGGGTCCGCGACCAGGTGGCCCGGCGGCAGCGGCACGAAGAGTTCCTCGCCCGCCTGCACGATCTGCTGACGAAGCCGTCGGCGGAGGCGGTCAAGGAGGCGCACCGGCTCATCAAGCGTGAGCTGCCCGTGCAGCCCGGCATTGACCAAGACCCCAAGGTGCGGCATCTGCTCGTCGAGCTTTACAAGGCACACCGCAATGGCGTCACCTACACGCCGGCCATCCCGGATGCCGGCCGACCGCCGCGCCCCCCTACGCCGGCCGAGCCTAGCCTGCTGGTCGATCAACTGGTGTCCGCCCGGTACGCCGCTGCGCCGGAAGAGGACCGCACCTTGCTGGCCCTGGCCCGCGGCGTGCTGTATTTCCTGTCGCGAAACACCGGCGCGGTCAAGGGTGCTTTGCGTGTCGGCATCGACACGTCCACGCTGCCGATCCGTCTGCCGGCCACGCTGGCTAACCCGGAGATGTTCCTGGTCCTGTCTACCGACGCCGCCACGCTGACCGCCCTCGACACGAGTGGCCAACGCATCCTCTGGGAGTACCATCTAGGTTCCCCGTGCCTCGGCCGGCCCCTGGTGGTCGATCAGCGCGTCTTCGTCCCAACCTATGACGGCAAGGTCCACGAGATCGAGTTGGCTCGGGGCCAGCCGCTGGGTCATTACGACCTCGGCCAGCCGCTCAGCGTCGGCGGCGCCCGCCAGCCCGGGACGTACCTCCTCTATTTCCCCGCCGATGACTACTGCGTTTACGTCCTCAATGTCGATCCCAGGCAGCGCTGCTGCGAGAAGATCCTCTATTCGCGGCACCCCAGCGGCTCACTGCGGAGCGAGCCGATCCTGACCAGCTGGGGCGAGCAGCCGATGGGCGGCGGCCCGCAGGGTTACCTGATCCTCAGTCAGACACACGGCCTGGACGCAATGGAGCTGCGCGTCTTCAGCCTGCCGCTGCAAGACCCCGACGCCCAGCCGTTGGCGATGCAGCCGCAGCCGCGCGTCCGCGGCTGGACCTGGTTCCCGCCTCACCACGACCCCGAGAAGCTGGCCCTGATCACCGACGCCGGCGTCCTCAGCCTGTTCGGCATCCGCCAACTCCGCAACCAGGACAACCCGCTTTTCCCGCTCGTACCCGAGGTGAGTTCGCCAATCAAGGAGCCGGAGATTGGGGTCAACCGCCGCGGCCGGGCCCAGGTGGTCCACGCCCAGGAAAACGATTTCTGGGTCCTGGCCCAAGGCCGACTCCAACGGATGCAGCTGACCTTCGATCGGCGGACCGGTCCTCGGGTGATACCGGTCTGGGATGAGCCGCTGGTGCTCGGCTCGCCGTTGCATGTCAGTCAGGTGGACGACTCGCCGTTCGGACCGGGCCTCGGCCTGTTGGTGGTGACCCAATCGCTGGGTCGGCAAGCCTGCCTGGCGACGATGGTCAACGCCGAGGATGGCCAGGTCCGCTGGCAGCGGCAGCTGGGGCTGGTGTGCCAGGGCGAGCCGCTGGTGCTGGGCCGGGAAGTGATCGCCGTGGACCAGGGAGGCGGCCTGTTCCGCTTCGACCCCGCCCAGCACCCCCCCGAAGCCGGTTTCCCGTGGCAGGTCGGCGGCCAAAGCGTGGCCGGGCCGCTTGCCGACCTGCCGGGAGCACGCCCTTACCTGCTGCCTGGCCCCGACGGCGCCTCGGCCTACGAGATCGCCCCAGCCGGCGAAGGAACGGGCCTGGTGGTCCGGCACTACCAACCTGGCAAGGACGGGCAGAAGTCCTCCGTCGCCGAACATGTGGTGGACCTGCGGGCGCCCCTGGCGGGTGAGCCGGCCCTGTCGGCCGAGGGCGTCTTGCTCCCCCTGGCCGACGGCAGCATCTGGCGCCTGAATCTGCCGCCCGATGGCTCGCCCGCCCAGGCCGGCCCGGACTGGCGCGGCACCCGCTCCCCGGTCGGCCTCCAGCCCTACGTGGTCTGGCTCACCGAGCAGGACCTCCTCACCACTGACGGCGGCCGGGGCCTGTGGCGCTGGCGCTGGCCGCGCGGCGGTGTCTGGCATCAGCTGCCCAAGGAGAAAGACCCCCGCAATCCCACGCTGGAGCTGCCGGCCCGCATCGTGGCGCCGCCGGTGGTCCTGCGGTCCGGGGACAAGGCCGACCCACAGGTCTGCATCGCCGACGCCGACGGCCATGTCTGGCTGGTGCGGCTGAAGGGGGACGGCCTGGACCCAGTGCGGCACTGGGAGCTTGACGGCCGGATCACCGCGGGCCCCTTCCTGCGCGGCGGACACGTGGGCTGCGTGGTTGATCGGCGCCGGCTGGTCTGGCTCGATCCCACCGAGGACAGGCCGCTCTGGGAGTACACCAGCGAGGGGGAAGGAATCGTCGGTCAGCCGCAGCTGATAGAGGGCCTCGTGCTCGTGGCCGACCAGTCGGGGAAATTCGTCGGGCTCGACCCGGCGACGGGCCAGCCGCGCGGGAGCTACACGCTGCGGGCCAATGCGGCCCCAGCCGCCGCCCCGGTGGCCTTTGGTCCGGGCCGCGCCTTTGCTCCGCTGACTGACGGCACAGTGCTGCTGCTGTCGCTGGACCGTTTGCGAGACCCCCTGCTGGGGTTCCCTGCCTTGTGGTAACGGCTGTCGGCCGATGGCTCGGCTCGCGGTGCCGCTTGCCGCCCTCAGGTACGTCATCTAGATTGATACTACCATGAGGCAAAGCCGCCACGACGCATCGAGTCCTCATACCAGGGAAGCCGACTTGCGCCGATCCCTGGAGAAAGCCGGCTGGCGCTGCACGCGCCAGCGGGAGGCGGTCTATGCCTACCTAACGTCTGTGGATTGTCATCCGACCGCGGAGCAGGTCTACCGGGCGGTGCGGCGGCAAATCCCGAATATCAGCCTGGCCACCGTCTACAAGGCGCTGGAGGCGCTGGTGGACGCTGGGCTGGTGGCCAAGCTGGCCGACATCGACGGCCCCGCCCGCTACGACTGCCGGACCGAGGCCCACTATCACCTTCACTGTCTCGAGACCGGTCAGGTCCGCGACCTGCCCATCCCCTACGACCCTGAGTTGATCAACAAGCTCGACCCGACCCTGCTGGAAACCCTGCGCCGGGCCGGCTTCCAGGTCACCGGCCACCGGCTGGAAGTAGTGGGCCACTTCAAGAAGTCCTGAAAGGCAGAGGTCATTCAGCGGTCGGGACAGCGCCCAGGTCCTTGGCCGCTTCCAGCAGTTTCTCCACCTGGTGTGCGGCCTCTCGCCCGGCGCGGCGCAGATCCTCGATGATGCCGTACTGCTCCCGGATCGCCTCCGCCACGTCGGCCGCCGGCCGGCCCGGGTCCGCGGTATCCTGGACCACAGCCGTCACGAACAGCCAGCCCAGCAGCTCCTCGAATGCCTCCCCATTAAACCATAGGATATCTTGGTAACGATTGACTCCCAAAAACTGCTGCGCGTCGCTGTCCTTCAGCAACGACTCTACCAGCCGGTAGGCCCGCAATTCGCCGGTGGCCTCGGCCTCGAACCAGCGCTGGTGGCTGGTGAGCAGCCCGATCAACTTGACCGCTCGCCCGGCCGCCTCGTCGCTCATTCCCAGGTCGCGCAAGGCGCCGGCGACGATCCGGCCCAGCAACCATTCGTCCATCCAGCTCCGGGCCCGTCGGGGAGCGTCCGCCTCCGTCACAATCCACCCCAGCGGATGGATAAAGACCCAGCCGAACAGGCAAGCCCAGAACTGCGGCTCGTCGCTCAGGTTGGCCTTCAGGTAGGCGACAGCCGGGCGATAATCCGGCGACGCCAGGCCGACATACCGACCCTCCAGGATGGGCAGTTGCAGGGTGGCTGCCAGCCGCCGCCGGACCTCCCCGGCCAGGGCTGTTTCGTCGCCCCCCTCACCCATCCCTCTGGGAAGAGGGGTGGGTGAGGGGCTGAGGTGTTTGATGGCGCGGAGCATCTGCACCATCTGCTGCTCTACCCGATCCAGAACTGCCTTCTCCGGAACCGCCTCGGGATCGGTGACGCGGGCATCGCAAAGCTGTCGGAGGCTGCCGGCGTTGACCAGTTCCTCGAAGGGATAGTGCAGCGGTCGGAGGAAAACTTCCCGCAGCGCCTCGTCGATGCTCGGCACGCCGCGCCCGGCCAGATAAGCGGTCAGGTGGGCGTACTGGTGCCACTCATTGTCCCGCACCTGGCGGAAGTCGAGGAAGACATGATACTGGTAGGCGTTCAGCTCCAGGTACAGTCCCTTGTCGCACAGCTCCTTGTTGTTCCGGATGTATTCCAGGCCGGTCACGTGGTCCCGGAAGATGCAGAAGTGGTCCTCGGCCGGGTGTAGTCCCAGGGCCGTCCCCAGGTCCTTCCGCATCAGCACGCGCTCGTCTCCCCGGCCGGTCTTCCCGGCGTAGCCGACCGTGGTGCGGACCCAGCCCCGGGCGGTGGCATACTTGTTGTGATAGACCACCAGCACCCGCTCCTCGCCGGCGCGGTTGGAGTAGGCGAAGACATCCTCGTTGACGTGCCCTTCCGGAGTGAACAGGTCATAAAGGTAGAAGTGCTCCACCTCGGCGAAGAGTTGCCGGCGGCGGAGCAGCGGGAAGATTTCGCGCTCGTGCCGCCGCACCAACTCGTCGTCGGGCCGTTCGTCCCAGTAAGCGCGACGGTACTCCATGCCGTA
The DNA here is from genome assembly GCA_035575035.1 of Gemmataceae bacterium. Classification (GTDB taxonomy): domain Bacteria; phylum Planctomycetota; class Planctomycetia; order Gemmatales; family Gemmataceae; genus DATLYH01. The sequence goes on along the minus strand of DATLYH010000133.1, from coordinate 27,142 downwards.
CTTCTCGGTGAAGCCCTCGACCTGGCCGTGGCCGAACATCGGCAGTCCCGGCAGCGTCGCCATCATGGTGCAGACGCCGAAGTACTTGTCCCCCTTGCCGAACTGGGCCACCGCCGTTTCCTCGTCCGGATTGTTCATAAAGTTCACGAACCGCTTCAAGACCTCCGGGTTGAACTCGAGCGTGTTCTTCATGACGCTGCGATAGTTGGCGTTCTCCTCGTTCTTGAGCATGTTCATGAACGCGCTGTTGTAGACCCGGTGCATGCCGAGGGTACGAACGAAGTAGCCCTCCATCAGCCAGAAGGCCTCGGCCAATAGAAGGGTATCCGGCACCTCCTGAGCAACGCGGTCTACCACCTCGCGCCAGAACTCCTGGGGCATGCGGGCATCGAACTCCTCCTTGCTCAGGCCGTACTCGGCGCGGGAAGGGATGGCCCCGCCGGTGCCGGGCTCAGGGAACCACAGCCGCTGGTAGTGCTTCTTGGCCAGGGTCATGGCGGCGTCGAAGCGGATGATGGGAAATTGCCGGGCTACGTGGAGGATGGTCTGGATGACCGCCTCACGCACCTGGGGGTTGAGGAAGTTGAGCTGGGCCGTGTCGTTCCAGGGCATGCTGGTGCCGTCGTTGCCGTGATAGATGTAGCGCACTTCGCCTGTCCGCCGGTCTACGCGCTTGAAGACCACCGCCGCATCGGTGCGGGTGTAATAGTGGTCTTCCAGGAAGATACTGACACGGTCATCCGTGGAGAGGTCCGGCCCGCTGAAGCGGTACGAAGGGAAGGGGCTGTGGTCGAGGGAGATGAACCAGTCGGGATGTTCGATCACCCAGCGGGAGTCGATCCCCATGTGGTTGGGGACCATGTCACTGGCCAGGCGAATGCCGCGCCGCCAGGCCCGCTCCTTGAGATTGTGCAGAGCCGCTTCGCCTCCCAGGTCGGCGGCGATTTGGTAGTCATACAGCGAGTAGGCCGAGGCCACTGCGTCAGGGTTGCCGCAGAGTTGCTTGATCTTCTGCGATGCCCGGCTCCGCTCCCAGAGGCCGATCAGCCACAATCCCGAGAAGCCCCAGCGCGCCAGGGTGTCAAGTTCCTCGTCCGGGACATCACTCAGGTAGCGGATCGGCCGGCGGTACTTGCGGCTCAGCTGGTCCAGCCAGACGTAGGCATTCTTGGCCAACAGCACCAGCCGGGGCATCCAGTCGCGGTCGGGGCTGAAGCGTTCCGGCTCCAGCTCCTGTCCCTTGAACTGGTAGACCTGGGCGGTGCCGGGTCCGCCAGCGCCGCCGACGCCGCCGAACGCCCCCTTCTCTTCTTCCTTCATTAGGTCGAGGCCGCCTAACAGCCGGTACAGATACCTGCCGAGCAGGTGGCCCCAGCGGTCGAGGATGTAGGCGAGCTGGCCGCTCAAGGAATGCGGCACGGCCACCGCAGGGCTGCGGAGCATGTCCACCAGGTTCTGATTGTCCGGCCCAAAGACGGGTTGGTCGGCGAAGAACTCGTGCAGGCCGGCCACCACTTCCCGGTAGACCGTCTCCTTCTCCAGAGCCGTATCGTCGAACAACTCCAGGAACGGTGCAAAGGCGGGGTTGACGTTCGCCAGCCAGAGCAGGAGCATTTCTTCCAGCACCAGTTGACGGTGAGGTACCCCACCGGTGGCCCCTTCCAGGTAGGAGACTGGGTCAATCTCCCCCTTGTAGACGGCCACGGGAGGAAATCGGTCCACGAAGCGGCGCAGGGCCTGATCGACGGCCGCCGGACCATACCGGCCTCCCAACCAGTCCAGCGCCTGGGCCATGACCGCGGGGTTTTTCTGTTGGCGGTACAGGCCGACGACGAAATGAAGGATCTCGTCAATCAGGCCCATAGCGTTGATGTGCCCGGCCTTGACGGTCTGCTCGGGGAAACGGATCAGGTCGCGCCGGTCGTTCATCCGCTGGGCGAAGACGCGGGCGGCGTGGAAGTTGGCGATGAGGACCTGGCCGTCAAGCGCGAACAGGTTCTCCTCGAACTGGTAGCGGTCCCGGGCCTCGCGGGACACATGGAATTCCATCCGTGCCATCTGCGGTTTCGACATGGAATAAGCTCCTCTCCCCCGGCATCGACGCTCCGGCACCGGGGGTACATCCAAGTAATCCAGGAGTATGACCGCAGGAGGTTGATTGTCCGAAGTCTCCATCCGGTCCATGAAGTCGGTTATACATATTCACCGCCCCGGGGTCCGTCCCCTGGTGCAGAAGATGGGTGAGCAGTTGTCGTTTAGCCGCCCGCCCCCTCACCCCCACCCCTCTCCCCCGCGGGGGAGAGGGGGAGAAGGACATATCCCCCCTCCCCCCGCGAGAGAGAGGAGAAGAACTTACCCCCCCTTTCCCCCTCCGAGGGAGAGAGGAGAAGAACTTATCCCCTCTCGCTGCGCTGGTGTCGGCGTGCGCCAGCGCCTTGTAGCTCGCGAGAGAGAGGAGAAGAACTTATCCCCCTCTCCCCTTCCGAGGGAGAGAGGAGAAGAACTTATCCCCTCTCCCCCTCGAAGGGGGAGAGGGGTAAGGGGTGAGGGGGTGGACTGAACCGGCGTCCGCGGGCCTAACGGCCGTACCAGCCGGCCAGGTCCACGTCCTTGATGTCGGTGGGGTTGAATTTGAGCGGGGCCTTGGACGGTCCCTCGTGGCGGCAGTCGCGGAAGGTGATGTACTGATTGATTGCCGGGTCGCGGACGTCGGGGTTGAGCTGGATGGCGACGGCGGCCTCCCCGTCGCGGGCGGTGACGGCCTTCAGCCGTACCACCGACACCGGCCGACCGCTGGCGCCCATGCAGTTGCAGATCATCAATCCCGACCGCTTGCAGCCCTGGGCCGACACGTCTTCCAGGGTCAGGCCCGGACAATGACCGGTCAGCAGCACCGCGTCCTGCACGCGCTGCTCGCCGTCAAACGTGATCCCCTTCAAGGTAAAGCCTTCCAGGTTGCTCAGGACGACGATCTGGTCGGCCCTTGCCTTCTCGGGCAGCAGCCAGCGGACCGGTTCCTTGAGGTCCTCGGCCGGCTCCACAGTAACGTCGCGGGGCACTTTCCAGATCCGGCCGTCCACGGAGAGCGCCTCCCGGATGGTCGGGTCGTGGATGACGATGCGGTCGCCGGCCCGGGCCTTACGGAGGGCCTCGGCCACGGTGCGATAGCCGTCGCGGGCCGACTGACTTACCTTCAGGACCGGGCGCTGGGAGGCCGCGGAGGCGGTCGCTTCGGTCGATGGGGTGGAACTGCCGGCGATCAGCCACCAGAGCAGGCCGCCCAGGGCAAGCAGAAGTATTGCCGCCAGCGCCGCCACCCACCACAACCGCCGGGGATCCTGGCCCTCAATGGGCAGAAGGTTGGGCCACGGGCGTGAGACGGCGGGTCGGTCGGATGGCCGGGCAGCGGTATCGGCCCGAGCGGACAGGTCATCGGTGTCGGGAGCAAGCTGATCCCAGGGGATGCTCTCTTCGGCGGGGACCGGCTCGACGGCCGGCGCTGCTACTACCTTAGCATCGCTGGTCGGCTCCAGCGTCACCTGGGTGCTCCCAACAGGCTGAGCGCGTGGCGTGACCGGAGAAGCCGGCACCACGGCCGCCAGGGCGCGCGGCTCACGCGGCGGCTGACCTGTTGGCCCGGGCGAGCCCGTCCGCTTCGTGGTCGGGTCGGTGAGCGGCCGCGCGCCCGAGCCCCCAGGTGGAGGCGACCAGGACTTGCGCGGTGCAGGGGAGGCCGGTCCCGGCGCCGCTGGCCCGCTTGCCGGCGGGGTTTGCTCCGCTACGCCGCCCATCGCCGCCAGGCTGAGCCGGGGCATCTCCGACTCCGGCGGCGGCGGGATGGGCGTCTGGGTCCACGGGGTCAGGGCCTCGACTACCTCCAGCGGCGTCTGGTAGCGCTGGTTGGGGTCCTTGGCCATCATCTTCTCCACAATGGCCACGACCCCTTCGGGAACCTCCGGCCGGATCGAGCGGATCGGCTTGGGCTGCCGGGTCTGGTGCCAGATCAACTTCTGGGCTACCGTCCCCTCGGTGAACGGCGTCCGACCGGTCAGCAGGAAGTAGAAGGTCGCCCCTAGACTGTAGATGTCGGCCCGGATGTCCACACCGTGGCTGTCCAGGGCTTGCTCGGGGGCCAGGTAGTCGGCCGTGCCCAGGACGTTTTCGTCATACTTCTTGGTGAGGATGTCTTCCTCGTCGTGGAAGAAGCGGGCCAGGCCCATGTCCAGAACCTTGACGATGCCGTTGCGGTCCACCAGGATGTTGCCTGGCTTGATGTCGCGGTGAACGAGCCCGGCCGTCTCGTGGGCGTGCTGCAAGCCGACCGCTGCCTGGCGGATGTAGTGGCAGGCCCGCAAAACGTCCATTGGGCCGCTCCGCTTGACGATCTCTTGCAGGCTGGCGCCGTCCACGTACTCCATGACCAAGAAATGCAGCTTGTCGTCCTGGTCAATGTCGTAGGCGCGGACGATGTTAGGATGGTCCAGAGCGGCGACGCAGCGGGCCTCGCGGTAGAAACGCTCCAGCGACGAGGGGTCGTCGGCCTTGGCGGTCGGCAGGACCTTGACGGCGACGCGGCGACGCATCAACTTGTGCTCGCACAGATAGACGCTCCCCATGCCGCCGGCGCCAAGCCGTTCCAGCACCTTGTACTTGCCGATGGTGAAGCGGCGCCACTTGCCGAGCAAGAACTGTTCCGCCTGGAAGTTGGTCAGCAGGCCGTCACGCACCAGGAGGCTGGCCAACTGAGCCGGCTCGCTAGGCACGGCAGAAGCAGCGCGGAGTTTGTCCAAGTAAGCGTCGAGCTTCTTGTCATCCAAGACGCCGCTCTTACGTACCAGGTCCAGAAATTCATTAATGGTCGTCGGTGCGGGCATCAGCCAGCCTTTCACCGAAGCGACGGCACCCCGTGCCGCAGCCGCTCCGCTACCAGTCTACCTTAACTATAGTTCCGGTCCGGAAAAGAGAGCGGGCGAACTATTCCTAGTATAGCCTTCCGGCGCCGAATGTCAGGCAAAACCTGCAATCCCGTCCCGCCCGGAAATGAAACGGCCGATCCAGACCGGTAGAGTCTGCCATTCCGCCGTCCACGTTGCAAGGGGTTCGGATGAATATTTCTACCTACTTTTACTCACCAAGGGAAGACCACACCCGACGGCCAACCGACGATTGGCCGTCGTCTTCTCAGGCACGAGCGGATATATTCTTTTAGTGCAAGAATCGAGTACGAACGGGACAAGGGAAAAACGGCGACGGAGGAGTGCCGGCGATGAGCAGCGGCAAGGGCGGCGTCAGGACTATCCGGGCGGTCTGCCCGCATGACTGTCCCGATACCTGCGGCATGGTGGTCACGGTCCAGGATGGCCGGGCCATCGACCTGCGCGGCGACCGCGATCATCCGTTCACCCGCGGCTTCCTGTGCCCGAAGGTGGCCCGCTACCTGGAGCGGGTCTACCATCCCGAGCGGCTGCGCTGGCCGATGAAGCGCGTCGGCCCCAAGGGACAGGGGCGCTTCCAACGCATCACCTGGGATGAAGCAATTGCCACCATCGCCGACCGCTTTGCCGCCATCGCTGCATCGCCGGACGGGCCGCAGGCCATCCTGCCGTACAGTTACGCCGGGACGATGGGCAAATTGCAGGGGAGCAGCCTCGACCGCCGCTTCTTCCACCGCCTGGGGGCGTCGCTTCTGGACCGGACCATCTGCGCCACGGCGGGGGCGGCCGGCTGCGACATCACCCTGGGCACCCGGGCCGCCATCGACCCCGAGGCGGTGGTCCATTCGCGCTACCTCCTCAACTGGGGCTCGAACACCAGCGTCACCAACATGCATCTATGGGCGCTGATGCATCAGGCCCGCAAGGCCGGCGCCCGCATCGTCACCATCGACCCATACCGCAGCAAGACGGCCGCCCGCAGCGATTGGTGGCTGCCGATCCGCCCCGGCACCGACGCGGCCCTGGCCCTGGGCCTGATGCACGTCATCTGGCGCGACGGCTTACAAGATGACGATTACCTCAACCGCTACTGCCTCGGCGCCGAGCTGCTCCGCGAGCGGGCCCTGAAGGAGTATCCGCCCGCGAAGGTGGCCGCGATCACCGGCCTGGCCGTGGCCGACATCGAACGGCTGGCCCACGAATATGCGACCATCCGGCCGGCGCTGATCCGGCTGAACTACGGCTTGCAGCGGCACGGCGGCGGCGGGATGGCGGTGCGGACCATCACCTGTCTGCCGGCGATTATCGGCGCCTGGCGCTGGCCGGGCGGCGGGGCGCTGCTGAGCACCAGCAAACTTTATCCGTTCAACTCCGCCCGGCTGGAACGCCCTGACCTGATCCCGCCGGGAACGCGGACCATCAACATGGTCCAGCTGGCCGAGGCGCTGAATGGGGAGCTGCCCCCGCCGCCGGTGTGGGCCCTGTACGTCTACAACGCCAACCCCGCCGCCGTCTGCCCCGACCAGGGCCGGGTGTTACAGGGCCTTCGCCGCGAGGACCTGTTCACCGTCGTCCATGAGCAGTTCCCAACCGACACGGTCGATTACGCCGACATTGTGTTACCGGCGACGACGCAGCTGGAGCACTTCGACATCCACGGCAGCTACGGCCACCTGTACGTGCAAGTCAGTGAGCCGGCCATCGCCCCGCTGGGCGAGGCGAAGTCGAACAACGAGGTCTTCCGGCTGCTAGCCCGCCGCCTGGGTTTCGAGCCGGAGTTATTTGAGATAAGTGACGAGGAGCTGGCCGCTGAGGCGCTGCGGCCCGACCCGTCGCCGACCGGCATCCCGTCGCCGCGGGCCTTCGACGGCATCAATCTGGAGCGCCTGCGCCGCGAGGGGCCGGTGCGGCTCAACCTGCCACGGGATTACGCCCCATTTGCAGAGGGCGGTTTCCCGACGCCGTCGGGGAAGTGTGAACTGTACAGCGAGCGGCTGGCGCGGCAGGGCCTCGATCCGCTGCCGACCTACACGCCGCCTTACGAGGACCCGCAGACCCGCCCCGACCTGGCCGCCCGCTTCCCGCTCCAGCTGGTCAGCCCGCCGGCGCCGTCGTTTTTGAACTCGACGTTTGTCAATATCGAGGCACTCCGCCGAGCAGCGGGCGAGCCGACGGTCGAGATCCACCCGCAGGATGCGGCGGCACGTGGCATCCGCGACGGACAGCCGGTGCGCGTCTACAACGACCGCGGCAGCTTCCGGGCGAAGGCGGTCGTCGGCGAGTCGGTAAGGCCGGGCGTGGTGGTGACGCAGGGCATCTGGTGGAACAAGTACACCGCCGACGGCGTTAACTGCAACGCCACGACCAGCAGCCGCCTGACCGACCTCGGCGCCGGCGCGACCTTCTTCGACAATCTGGTGGAAGTGACGGCCGAGACCGTTTGATGGACGGTCAGGACCGCAGTCTGTCCCGGTTCCGGCCTTCCCCCCTTGCCTAAACATCCCGCCTCTGCCAACCGCGGTGCGCGAACAGCCCGGAGGGCGCTACCGCGCTGAATTGACCTGTTTTCGTCCGGTCCCTCTTGCTATATCCTTCGCCGCGCCCAGGGACGTTACGGAGGGAACGGCCATGCTGCGCAAGGGGATCGTGGTAGCGCTCGCGGGGCTGGCGCTGGCCTCGACGGCCGCGGCCCAGCAAGCCGCCTGGAAGTTTCGCTGGCAGACCGGGCAGGTGCTGACCTACCGCGTCGAACAGATCACCACTGCCGCGGAAGAGGCCGGCCCCAACAAGAGCAGCACCACCAGCAAACTCAACCTGCTCAAGCGCTGGCAAGTACTCCAGGTTGATGCCGCCGGCATCGCCACTGTGCAGCTGGCGCTGGCCTCGCTGCGCCTGGAGACGACCACCCCCGGCGGCGAGACGATCATCTTCGACTCGGCCAACCCGGACAAGAGCAGTCCGGAGCTGCGCGAGCAGATGCAGCGCTACGTCAACACGCCGCTGGCGGTGCTCCGCGTCGACGGCAATGGGCGGGTGGTGGAGGTGAAGGAGTCGAAGTTCGGCCCCGCCAGCCGCTACCAGAGCGAGCTGCCATTCGTGATCGCCCTGCCGAATCAGGCGCCGCAGCCGGGCCAGTTCTGGGAGCGCAGTTACGTCATCACCCTCGACCCGCCGCACGGCGCCGGCGAGAAATACGACGCCGTCCAGAAATACACCTGCGCACAACTCACCGGCGGCGCCGCCACCATCACCTTGACCACCGACCTCAAGAGCAAGCCGCCGAGTGCGGCCGACGAGGTGCCGCTGCTGCAATTTCTGCCGCAGGGTGAGGTCGTCTTCGATGTGCAGGCCGGTATCCTGCGCAGCGCCCGCCTGCGCATCGACAAGGAAGTGACCGGCCATCAAGGCGAAGGGAGCCGCTACCGCTTCCAGAGCAGTTACACCGAGGAGTATGTGCCCGGCCGATGAGAGAGCGCTTTCACCCTCCGAGCAAATCCTGGATGGCGCTCTTCTCTTCGAGCAGCTCGTTCAGCGTTATCTGGAACTTCTGCTGGCCGAAGGCATCCAGCTTCAATCCGTCCACCACGGTGAGGTTGCCCTTGCCGTCACTGCGGCAGGGGTAGCTGAATACCAGTCCCGCCGGCACCCCATATTCTCCCTTCGAGACGATGGCGGCGCTGACCCAGTCATCCGCCGGCGTCGGGTTCAGCAGACTCTTGATGTGATCGATAGCGCCGTTGGCCGCCGACAGGGCCGAGCTGGCGCCGCGCGCCTTGATCACGGCGGCGCCGCGGTTCTGACACTGCGGCACGAAGACATTCTCCAGCCAGTTGCGGTCGGTGATGACCTCGGTCGCCGGTCGCCCCTTAATTTTGGCGTTGGTGAAGTCGGGGTACTGCGTGTTGCTGTGGTTGCCCCAGATGGTCACGCAGGTGACTTCGCCGTCGTTGACCCCCGCCTTCTTGGCCAGGGCATTGCGGGCGCGGTTGTGGTCCAGCCGGGTCATGGCCGTCCAGCGCTCGGCGGGGATGTCCCGGCCGTTGTGATAGGCGATGAGGCAGTTGGTGTTGCAGGGGTTGCCGACCACCAGGATGCGCACGTCCTTGGCCGCCCGTGCCGCCAGCGCTTTGCCCTGGCCGACGAAGATCTCGCCGTTGCGGCTGAGCAGGTCCTTGCGTTCCATGCCGGCCTTGCGCGGGAAGGCCCCGACCAGGAGCGCCCAGTTGCAGCTGTCGAATGCCCGGTTCGGGTCGTCGGTGACGATGATATCTTCGAGGGTGGGGAAACTGCAATCACACAGCTCCATTGCCACGCCTTCGAGGGCTTGCATTGCCGGGGCGATCTCCAACAGTTGAAGGATGACCCGCTTGTTGGGGCCGAAGACCTCGCCCGAGGCCAGCCGGCCCAACATGGCGTAGGCCACCTGGCCCGCCGCCCCCGTCACCGCTACACGAATCGTCTCAGGCATGGTGTCTGCTCTCGGAAGTGTCGGCGACCGGCACGGGTGATCTCGGCCGCCGGACCGGGCCGAAGTTGCCGGCGCCTCTCGACCACAAACCGGCGATGCGATAGGCTATAGCCTATCGAACCGAGGTAAGATCGGCCATCAGCTTTCAGCCGGGTCGCTGAGAGCGATCGCTGACCCATTCTGGCAGGGAGAATTCCATGGTCGCCAAAGTTGGCATCAACGGGTTCGGGCGCATCGGCCGGCTGGTCTTCCGCGCCCTGGTAGAACAGGGACTACTCGGCAGGATGCTCGACGTCGTGGCCGTCAACGACCTGGTGCCGGCCGACAACCTCGCCTACCTGCTGAAGTATGACTCCACTCAGGGGCGGTTCAACGGCAGCGTCGGCAGCGAGAAGTCCTCGTCGTCGGTGGCCGAGGACGATACCCTTGTGGTCAACGGCTACAAGATCAAGTGCCTGGCCATCAAGGAGGGACCGACCGCCCTCCCTTGGAAGCAGCTTGGCGTCGAGTACGTCATCGAGTCCACCGGCCTGTTCACCGACGCCGAGAAAGCCCGCGGACACCTGGCTGCCGGCGCCAAGAAGGTCATCATCTCCGCCCCGGCCAAGGGGGAAGACATTACCATTGTCATGGGGGTCAACCACGAGAAGTACGACCCGGCGAAGCACCATATCATCTCCAACGCCAGCTGCACCACTAACTGCCTAGCCCCGCTCGTTCACGTCCTCCTCAAGGAGGGCTTCGGCATCGAGGAGGGGTTGATGACGACGGTGCACAGCTACACCGCCACGCAGAAGACCGTGGACGGGCCATCGAAGAAAGACTGGAAGGGCGGCCGGGCAGCGGCGATCAACATCATCCCCTCCACCACCGGGGCGGCCAAGGCGGTCGGGCTGGCCATCCCCGAGGTCAAGGGGAAACTCACCGGCATGGCCTTCCGCGTGCCGACACCGACCGTCTCGGTCGTTGACCTGACCGTCCGCACGGTGAAGGAGACGAGCTACAAGGACATCTGCGCGGCCATGCGGCGGGCGAGCGAGTCGTACCTGCGGGGCATCCTGGCTTACACCGAGGATGAGGTCGTTTCCACCGACTTCATCCACGACGCCCACTCCAGTATCTTCGACGCCGGCTCCGGCATCGAGCTGAACAGCCGCTTCTTCAAACTGATCAGCTGGTACGACAACGAGTGGGGCTACTCCCACCGCTGCGTCGATCTGCTGAAGTACATGGTGAGCAAGGCGTGATCCGTTGTTAAGCCGCAAGCGGCTGCTCCGGTGGAGGGACCGTTATGGCCAAGAAGACGCTCGCCGACCTGAAAGACCTGCGCGGCAAGCGCGTCCTGATCCGGGTGGACTTCAACGTCCCCCTCGATGCGAAGGGGAACGTCAGTAACGATCGCCGCATCCGGGCCGCCCTGCCGACGATCCGCGCCGTGCTCGACGCCGGCGCCAGCGCCATCGTCATGAGCCACCTCGGCCGGCCCAAGGGAGACCCGAAGAAGGATGCCATCTTCCGCATGGACCGCGTCGCCGAGCGCCTGCGCGAATTGCTCGGCCGACCGGTCCGCAAAGTAGACGAGGTGGTCGGCCCGGCCGTTACCGCGGCGGCCCAGGCACTGCAACCGGGCGAAGTGCTGCTGCTGGAGAACCTTCGCTTCCATCCCGGCGAGCAGGCCGGCGACCCTGCCTTCGCCGCCCAGATCGCGGCGCTGGGCGACATCTACGTTAACGATGCCTTTGGCACCTGCCACCGCAGCGACGCTTCCATGGTCGCCGTGCCGGCTGCCATGAAGGGCAAGCCGCGTGTCGTCGGCCGGCTGGTGGCCAAGGAATTGGAAGTGCTCGACCGGCTGCTGGCGGCGCCGGAGCGGCCGTTTCTCGGTATCCTCGGCGGTGCCAAGGTGTCGGACAAGATCGGCTTCATCAAGAGCCTGCTCGGCCGGGTCGATCGGGTGCTGATCGGCGGCGCCATGAGTTACACCTTCCTGAAGGCCCAGGGGCGCAACGTCGGCGATTCCAAGTTCGAGGCCGACAAGCTCGACGTGGCCCGCGAGCTGCTCGGGCTGGGCCAGGGCAAGATTATCCTGCCCCCCGACCACCTGGTAGTCGAGAAACTCGACGCGCCGCAGTCGGCCCGCGTCGTCGAGGGGGACATCCCCAACGGCTGCATCGGCGTGGACATCGGCCCCCGGACGATCGAGTTGTACCGCGGCGAGATTGGGCAGGCCCGAACTGTTGTCTGGAACGGGCCAATGGGCAAGTACGAGGATGAACCATACAGCAAGGGGACGAGGGCGGTGGCCGAGGCGCTAGCGGCGGCGAAGGCGGTAACGATCGTCGGCGGCGGCGAGACGGCCGAGGCAGTCGAGGAATTTGGCCTGGCCGAGAAGATGACCCACGTCTCGACCGGCGGCGGCGCCTTCCTGGAATATGTCGAGGGAACCCCTTTTGCGGCGCTGGCCCAGATCGACGATGTGTAGCAATCCGGGAACGTGAGGACAAGTGAGAAACTGGCCCCGGGCGCTGACCGGGACGGTGAATCTCTCTTGACGGCCGGGTGCCGCCGGGGTCTGATAATGAGGAAGCCACCCTCTATCAGCGGCGTCGCTTCACGGGTTGGAGGCTCGGCCGGCAACGGAGCCGGGCCGGCGGAGTCAGCGGCGATTTTGCGTTTCGCCCGAACACCACTCAGCGGACAGGTTGATTGAGCAACATGGCTCCCAAGCGCGGCATTCCCGAAGGACTGTGGATCCGCTGTCCCCAGTGCAAGGCCACTATCTTCCGCAAGGAGGCGGAGAGCCGCTTCAACGTCTGCCCGGAGTGCGACTATCATTTCTACCTCCCCGCCCGGGAGCGGATTCGGCAGCTGCTCGACCCGGACAGCTTCGAGGAGTGGTTCACCGACCTGCGGCCGTGCGACCCGCTGGGGTTCAAGGACCGGCTCCCCTATGCGGAGCGGCTCAAGGCGGAGCAGGCCAAGACCGGGATGGCCGATGCCGCTGTGGTCGGCCGAGGCTACATTCGCGGCCGGCCGGTGGTCTTCGGCGTCACCGACTTTGCCTTCATGGCCGGCAGCATGGGTTCGGTGGTCGGCGAGAAACTGACCCGTGCCGCCGAGGAGGCAACGCGGCTGATGCTGCCGTTGATCCTGGTCAGCGGTTCCGGCGGCGGGGCCCGCATGCAGGAGGGAATTCTGTCGCTGATGCAGATGGCCAAGGTGTCGTGTGCCATCAAACGCTACGATGAGGCGGGCGGTCTGTACATCTCGATACTGACCAACCCGACCATGGGTGGGGTGGCCGCCAGCTTCGCCCTCCAGGGGGACATCACCCTGGCCGAGCCCGGCGCCTTGATCGGCTTCGCCGGCAAGCGTACCATCTGGAACACGGTTCGCCTTGAGCTGCCCGAGGGGTTCCAGACCAGTGAGTTCCTGTTGCAGCACGGCTTCATCGACCGGATCGTGCCGCGCAAGAACCTGCGAACCGAAGTCGCCCGCCTGATCGACTACTGCGAACATTAAACTGCTCAGGAGCCATCCGTGGGTGTCTTCTCGAAGTTGGCCCAGCTGTTCGGCGGAGGCGGCAAGGGGAAGAAGAAGAAAAAACTGCCGCGAGTCAAGATCGCTTCCCGGTTCGAGCTGGGAGGGCAGCTCGGCCAGGGGAGCATGTCGAAAGTCTACCGCGCCCGCGACCTCAAGCTGGGGCGGACGGTCTGTCTGAAGGTTCTCGATAAGGAAAAAACCGCCAAGTTCGAAGCCCGCTGGGCCGGCCTGAACAAGCCGATGGAGGGGGAGATCCTGTCGGAGCTGAACCACCCCAACATCGTCAAGACCTACGAGTACGGCCTGACCAACCTTGGCGAGCAATACATCGTCATGGAGCTGATCGACGGCCCCGGCCTGAATTTCTTGATCGAGACGCGCAGCGATCGGCTCAACGGTGCCCGGGTGGACTTGTTGATCCAGGCGGCCGAGGCGCTCGACTACATGCACAAGCGGGGCTACCTGCACCGGGATATCTGCCCGCGCAACATGATGGTGACGGCCGACGGCGTCTTGAAGTACATCGACTTCGGCTTGGCCATCCCCTACCGCCCCGAGTTCTGCAAGCCGGGCAACCGTACCGGCACCCCCAGCTACCTGGCCCCGGAGGTGATCCGGCGCGTCCCCACCGACCACCGCGTGGACCTGTTCGCCCTGGGGGTAACAGCCTACGAAGTGTTCACCGGGACGCTGCCGTGGGAGCATGGCCAGTCGGAGAAGGTCTTGCTCAGCCACCTGAACAGCCCCGGCCGGAACCCCAAGGAAGCGCGCCCCGACCTGGACGACGCCGTTGTCCGGCTGCTGACCAAGGCGATCGAGCGCGAGCCTGCGCGCCGCTTCCAGACCGCCGCCCAGTTCCGCGACGCCCTCAAGGCGCTGCCCAACCGGGAGAAGTGGTAAGGGGTGGAAGACGAGTACACGGTACTGAGTACCGAGTAGGGGGTGGAACAAGGTCGTCTACCATTCACCACTCCTGATGGCCAGTACCAGCGCGGCGGTTTCCACGCGGAGGATGCGCGGGCCCAGGCCGACCACCAGCCATCCGGCTGACCGCGCTTGCTCGACTTCCTCGTCGGTGAAGCCCCCCTCCGGACCCACCGCCAGAGCCGCGTCCTGCCCCGCCGGCCAGGGCCGCGCCTCTCCGCTGGGGTGCGCCAGCACCCGGACCGCCGGCAGGTCGCTGCGCCGGCAGTAGTCCTCCCAGTCGGTCAGCGGCCCGACGCGGAGCAGAACATTCCGCCCGCACTGCTTGCTGGCCTCGATGACGTATCGCTCTAGCCGGTCCAACCTGGTCTCGCGCGGGTGGACCACGCTGCGCTGCGTCCGCAGCGGCACGAAGGACGTCACGCCCAACTCGGTCAGCTTCTCCACCAGGAACTGCGCCCGGTCGCCTTTGGGCAGGGGGGCAGCCACCTCCAGGCGGAAGCCCAGCTCGCGCTGGGGCGCTTCGATCCCGAACACGTCCAGGATGATGCCGCGGCGGGACACTTGGGTCACGCAAGCGGGATACTCGCGGCCGTCACCGTTGAACAGGCGGACCTGATCGCCGGGGCGGACCCGGCAAACCACGGCCAGATGATGGGCCTCGGGGCCGCGGAGTTCAACCGGTCCCGGCTGCAAGGGACAGTTGACATAAAATCGCTCGGCCATCCCTGCTACAATACCCGCTCACCGGCGCTCGGCCACTGGCCTCTGGTGCAGGATGCAGGGGCCTCCGAGCCGTTGGATGGTCCGTCCATCCGGCTACAACCAAAGCGAGCGCTTGATCCTGCATGGATGCCCGGCCCGGAAGCCCGCCCCTTCGACGGCTGCTGGAATCAGGAGGATTGTCAATGTCTGCTCCCTCACCGCCGCGGCCCGCCGACGCCGTCGAGCAACACCCGGATATGCGCTCGGCTCTGACCCGCCAGCAACTCGACGAACTGGACGCCTTGCTGCGGCGGATGCTCGAGCTACCGGTCTATCCAACCGAGGAAGGACCTGCCCCGGCCGAGCCTGCCCCCTCGCTCGCGGTGCCGGCTCCCGAACCGGTCGCGCTGCCCTCTTCCGAACCGGCCGGGCCTCGCGCGCTGCCTCCGGTGGAATCGCCGGCCGCCGACCTGCCGGTGTCTCCCGTGTCGGAGCCGACCGAAGAAGAGACGCTGCCGATCGCCTGGTGGCTGAGGCCGATCCTCTGGGGCAACCGGACCTTTGACCGTGGCGTCGCACGGCTGGGGCGGCCCGGCCGCTGGCTGCGGCAACCGAGCGGTCGGACCTTGCTGGGCGTGACCGGGCTGGTGCTGCTGGCTGCGGCCCTGGCGCTGCTGGTCCTCGATTGGGTCCGCTGGAACTGGTAGGTCCCGCGAGCCGAGCAGGACCTACCGCGCCTCCAGCTCGCTGCCCCTCCTTGCGCGCCATCGCCATAGCGCCGGCAACAGCCGCCGCGATGCCCTCTTCCTGAATCCCTGGCCTGAACATTTTTCTTCACTACCTTTCCTCGTTTTTCCCGACAACCGGCAGCCCGCCTTCGCCGACCGGAAGAACGACCCGAACGCAATCCGGCAAAGATTAGTGACTTATGGCTGGAACGGCAGTTCAACAGATTAGCATTCGTTTGCGCCTGAGAAGACGACCGGTCGAAGGCCGAACTTTGACCGCCGTCGTTGTCTATTGCGTAACAATGGGTTCCGCCGTGAATCCAGGGGAGACGGGCCGGGAGGAGTTTTTTTGGTTGACATGTTCGGCGAAGACGATACCCTTTCCCTTCATGAACTTCACTCGAGCCCTTCTTATGGGTAGGGTTGAAGCCGGAATGGGCCACGGAGTAAGTCCGGATCTCCCCAAGGAGGCTGGTTTATTCCTCGTGGTGTTGACGTGCATACCACGGCGGTTTCGTCCCGCTCTCTGGCGGGGACAATAACCGCCTTGTCTGTTTCTTCTAGACCATCGCTCGTTACCGCCCAGTAAAAAACCTCTCTCGGCCCAGACTGCGCGCCTGGGCTGCCGGGGAGGGTGTTGGAACCAGACCCCAGCTCTTGGACAGTGCCCGCCCGGGGCCACGGATGGCCCACAACCAGCGCCACGGACGCGAGGGTGGAGAGGCCTGCCCGTCTCTTCCGTGGTACTGTTCTCGAGCGGGTCTGTATTCATCCCGGTCAGGGCAGGTCCGGGTGAGAGTTGGCCTACAAGGATGTAGGCGGCCACGTGCAGGGCCGGCTGCGACCACGGATGGACGCAGGCCGGCCCCCTTTCTTTGCAACCTCCGGCTGTCCCAAACCGACGCCTCCTTCGTCGCCGTCGTTGCGGTAAGATGAACGACAGGAGAAGGACGGCCTGCCCCTGGACTGCCGCCCCGGGCTGTCTTATCCTTGGGAATCCCTATGGTCTCCCTGGTGGGTGATCCCGCATGTTGGTTGCCGCGCAATCGAATACCCGCGAGATCCTGGAGGAGCTGCTGGCGCAGCGCATCCTGATCCTTGACGGCTCCATGGGCGCCCTGATCTATTCCCGCGAGCCGACCGAGGAGGACTACCGCGGGGTCCGCTTCCAAAACCATCCGGTGCCGCTGAAGAACTGCACCGAGGCAATGGTCCTGAGCCAACCGCGACTGATCGAGGACATTCACCGGGCCTACCTCGAGGCCGGCGCCGACATCATCGAGACCTGCACCTTCAACGCCAACCGGCTGTCGCTGGAAGAGTTCGCCCTCCAGGAGTATGTCTTCGAGTTGAACAAGACAGCCGCCGCGATCGCCCGGCGGGTCGCCGACGCCTTCACCCGACGCAACCCCGACAAGCCCCGCTTCGTGGCCGGCAGCATCGGGCCGACCAAAAAGCAACTGTCGATGGGCGTCAATCTCGACGACCCCGGTCACCGGGACGTCACCTTCGACGACATGGTGGCCAACTACACCGAGCAGATTGCCGGACTCATCGCCGGCGGTGTCGATATCCTCCTGCCGGAAACCTCCTTCGACACCCTGGTGATGAAGGCGTGCTTGTTCGCCATCGCCAAGTACTTCGAGGAGCGCGGTGTCCGACTGCCGGTGATGGTCTCGGGCACCATCTTTGAGGGGGGCCGAACGCTGTCGTCGCAGACGGTCGAGGCATTCTGGGCGTCGGTGTCCCACTTCGACATGCTCAGCATTGGCCTGAACTGCGCCGTCGGCGTGGACCTGATGCGGCCGCACATTGAAACCCTCGCCCGGATCGCCCCCAAGCCGGTCAGTTGCTATCCCAATGCCGGCATGCCCGACGGCTTCGGCGGCTTCACTGGCACCAAGGAGCACATGGCCCAGGCGCTGGGTGAGTTCGCCCGCAATGGCTGGGTCAATATCGTCGGCGGTTGCTGCGGCACCACCCCCGAATGGATCGCCGCCATCGCCCGCGCCGTCGAGGGGGTCCCGCCCCGACGGGTACCGCCGCCGCCCCCCTGGTCATGCTTCAGCGGCACCGAGGCGCTGGTCATCCGCCCCGAGTCGAACTTTATCATGATCGGCGAGCGGACCAACATCACCGGCTCACGCAAGTTCGCCCGGCTGATCCAGAGCGGCGACTTCGAGGCGGCTGTGGCCGTCGCCCGCGAACAGGTCGAGGGGGGCGCCAACATCCTCGACGTCAACATGGACCACGGCCTGGTTGACGGCGAAAAAGCGATGACCCGCTTCCTCAATCTGCTTGCCGCCGAGCCGGACATCGCCCGCGTCCCGATCATGATCGATAGCTCTCGCTGGTCGGTCATCGAGGCCGGCCTGAAGTGCGTCCAGGGCAAGCCGATTGTCAACTCCATCAGCCTCAAGGAAGGGGAAGCCAAGTTCCTCGAACAGGCCCGGCTCATCCGCCGTTATGGGGCGGCTGTCGTCGTCATGGCCTTCGACGAGGAAGGCCAGGCGGTGACCAAGGAGCGCAAGGTTGCGATCTGCAAGCGGGCCTACCGCCTGCTCACCGAGGAGGTCGGCTTCCCCCCCGAGGACATCATCTTCGACTGCAATATCCTGACGGTCGGCACCGGCATCGAAGAGCACAACAACTATGCCGTCGAGTTCATCGAAGCGGTTCGGGAGCTGAAGCGGCTCTTCCCCCGGGCCAAGACATCCGGCGGCGTCAGCAACGTCTCCTTCGCCTTCCGCGGCAACGAGGTGGTGCGCGAGGCGATGAACGCCGCCTTCCTTTACCATGCCATCCGGGCCGGCCTCGACATGGGGATCGTTAACCCTAGCCAGCTTCAGGTCTACGAGGAGATCCCCCAAGACCTGCTCGAACATGTCGAAGATGTGCTGCTCAACCGCCGGCCCGACGCCACCGACCGGCTGACCGCCTTCGCCGAAACCGTGAAGAACAGGGGCCAGTCAGGGGGCAAAGGGCAGGATGCATGGCGGAGTTTGCCGGTCGAGGAGCGGCTCAAGCACGCCTTAGTCAACGGCATCATCGATTACATCGAACAGGACGTGGAGGAGGCCCGGCAGCGGTACGAGCGGCCGCTGCAACTGATTGAAGGCCCGCTGATGGACGGCATGAACCTCGTCGGCGATCTGTTCGGCGCCGGCAAAATGTTCCTGCCGCAGGTGGTCAAGAGCGCCCGGGTGATGAAGAAGGCGGTCGCCTACCTGCTGCCGTATATGGAGGCCGCGAAGAAGGGGTCAGGGGTGAGGGGTCAGGGGTCAGAAGGGGAAAACTCTTCTTCCCTGACCCCTGACCCCTGTCCCCTGACCCCGAAGCGGGGCAAGATCGTGATGGCCACCGTCAAGGGGGACGTACACGACATCGGCAAGAACATCGTCGGCGTGGTGCTCGGCTGCAACGACTACGAGGTGATTGACCTGGGCGTGATGGTGCCGTGCGAGAAGATCCTACAGACAGCCCGTGAGCTGCGCGCCGACCTGATCGGCCTGTCGGGGTTGATCACGCCGTCGCTGGACGAGATGGTCCATGTGGCCAAGGAAATGGAGCGCCAGGGCTTCGAGGTGCCCCTTTTGATCGGCGGCGCCACCACCAGCGCCCGGCACACAGCCGTCAAGATCGCTCCCAACTATCACGAGACGGTCATCCACGTCAAGGATGCCTCGCGCTGCGTCGGCGTGGTGGAGCGGCTGACCAACCCAAGCCAGAAGGCGGAGCTAGACCGCGAGAACCGAGCCTTCCAACAGAAAGAGCGGGAAGCGTTCGCCCGGCGCCGGCAGCGCAAGTTGGTGAGCTACGCCGAGGCGTTGCAACGCCGGTTCACCATCGACTGGAGCATCTCCCCTCCTCGGCCGGAGTTCCTGGGCAAGCGGGTGCTACGTGATTTCCCGCTGGCCGAGATCGTGCCCTACATCGATTGGTCGCCGTTCTTCCTCGCCTGGGAGCTGAGCGGCAAATACCCGGCGATCCTGGATGATCCGAAGGTCGGCGAGGAGGCCCGCAAGCTGTTTGCCGATGCCGGCCGCCTGCTGGAGCGGATCGTCAAGGAAAAGCTGCTGACTGCCCACGCGGTCTACGGTTTCTTCCCGGCCAACTCCGACGGCGACGACATCATTATCTTCACCGACGAGAGCCGAGCAAAGGAATGGGGCCGGTTCCACATGCTGCGGCAGCAGTGGGAGCGCGAGGGGCAGACATCGTTCCGCAGCCTGGCCGACTACGTGGCCCCTGTCTCCTCGGGGAAGGCCGACTACCTGGGCGCCTTCGCCGTGACGGCCGGGTTCGGCGCCGACGAACTGGTCAAGCACTTCGAAGCGGCGCACGACGATTACAGCGCGATCATGACCAAGGCGCTGGCCGACCGATTGGCCGAGGCCTTCGCGGAACTACTGCACGAGCGGGCCCGGCGCGACTGGGGCTACGGCAAGGACGAGCACCTGTCGAAGGAAGACCTGATCGCCGAGAAATACCGCGGCATTCGGCCGGCGCCCGGCTACCCGGCCTGCCCGGACCACACCGAGAAGGAGACGCTCTGGAAGTTGCTCGGCGTGGAGGAATCGGCCGGCATTCGGCTAACAGAGAATTACGCCATGTGGCCGGCCGCCTCGGTCAGCGGCTGGTACTTCAGCCACCCCGAGGCGCGCTACTTTGCCGTGGACCTGATCACCCGCGATCAGGTGGAGAGCTACGCCGCTCGCAAGGGAATGCCGATCGCGACCGTCGAGCGCTGGCTGGCACCGAACCTGGCCTACGAGGCGGAGTGAGGCTGCCTTCACCGCATCCGGGTCTGAGGAAGAGCCGACTCCAGGGGTCCGGGGTGAGGGGGCAGGGATCAGTGATCAGAAGCCAGAAGTCAGAGGTCAGAGGCTAGTCGGCTGATCGCTAACCCCTGC
This sequence comes from Gemmataceae bacterium, assembly GCA_035575035.1. GTDB lineage: Bacteria > Planctomycetota > Planctomycetia > Gemmatales > Gemmataceae > DATLYH01. The sequence continues at coordinate 6,927 of DATLYH010000133.1, read as the reverse complement.
CCCCTCACCCCGGACCCCTTCTGCTCAGAGTGGATGAGTCGATTGCCGGTGATTGGCCCAAGGTGCAGTACGAACTGGACCTCACGGACAAACCACCGGAGCAATGCCGGTTTCCGCCGCCGTCGTCCGACCTTTTCCTTCCCCCGTTGCCTTCCTCCGATCGCCGTTCCAAGAGCGCCAAGGCCAAAGCGAAAGCCCGGCGCAAGCAGGCGCGGAAGGCACGCAAGCGCAACCGCAAGCGCCGCTGAGAACGCGGATGGAAGCCAGCGCCGCGCTCCGTTCCTCTCTTCATATCCTCCAGGGAGATGACGGCCGAATAGCCGGCCCCGGTTGTTCGTCAAGGAACAAGAGGTGGTGATCAGGCGCCGGGCGCTGGCCCGGCCGAACTGCGTCGGCAGGAGTCGAATCATGTCCTCGACACGAATCGCTGCGTTTCTTCTTCTGGCGGGACTGATGGGCTTGCCGGCCCTCCCGGTGGGCGCCGACGACTGGCCGCAATGGCGCGGGCCCGACCGCAGCGGCGTCTCCAAGGAAACCGGCCTGCTCAAGGAGTGGCCCAAGGGCGGGCCGCCGCTGGCGTGGAAGACCGCCGGTCTGGGCACCGGCTTCGCCACCCCCTCGATCAGCAACGGCCGGGTCTACCTCCTGGGAGGCCGAAAGGACAATACCGAGGAATACCTGATCGCCCTGAACGAGAAGGACGGCAAGGAAATCTGGTCCACCAAGATCGGCCGGGTGGGGGCCAACCGCGGCCAGCAGTACCCCGCTCCCCGCTCCACGCCCGCGGCCGACGGTGACCGCATCTATGCGCTCAGCTCCGACGGCGACCTGGTCTGCGTCGAGGCGGCCGACGGCAAGCTCATCTGGCACAAACACCTGGAAAAGGACTTCGGCGGCCGACGCGGTAACTGGGCCTATGCCGAGTCTCCTCTGATCGACGGTGACGTACTCGTCTGCACCCCCGGCGGCAGCAAGGCCACGATGGTGGCGCTGAACAAGAAGACCGGCGATGTCATCTGGACAGCATCGGTCCCCGAGGGCAACGAGGCCGCCTATTCGTCGATCGTCATGGCCCAGGCCGGCGGCACCAAGCAGTATGTCAACTTCCTCTCAGGCAGCCTGGTCGGCATCTCGGCCAAGGACGGCAAGCTCCTCTGGAGCTACCCCAAGACGGCCAACCGCATCGCCAACATTCCCACGCCGCTCTCCGGCGACGGCTACGTCTTCAGCGCCTCCGGGGGTGGCCGAGGGGGCGGGGGCGGCGGCCTGATCCAGCTGGTCCCCGAAGGGCAAGGCATCGTGCCCAAGGAGGTCTTCTTCAGTGACAGGCTGGGCAGTCACATCGGCGGCTTCATCCGGGTCGGTGATTATCTCTACGGTACGGACAATACCCAGCTCAAGTGTGTGGATTACAAGACCGGCGAGGTGAAATGGCAGGACCGCTCGGTGGGGAAGGGCTCGCTCACCGCGGCGGAAGGTCTCCTCTACGTCCGCGGCGAGAGAGGGACAGTGGCCCTGGTGGAAGCGACGCCGGCCGGCTACCGCGAGAGGGGCCGCTTCGACCAACCCGACCGCAACCCGCGGTACCCCGCCTGGCCGTATCCGGTGATCGCCAACGGCAAACTTTACCTCCGCGATTACGACATCCTGCTCTGCTACGACATCAAGGCGAAGTGACCGGGCACGGCGGCCGGATTGCCAACCCGGTCCACCTTTTCAGACCCGGGAAGCACGCGAATTGCTCCAGTTCCGGCCCGCCGCGGTCGATGAGCACACCTGCGGAGACCCATTCTCGATCGGACTGCGCACCGTCATGTTGGGGCAGGCAGGAGGGCCATGCATGCGGCGAAGGATCTGGCAAGGCAGGTTGACCGCGGCGTTGGCGGCCGTCCTGGTGGTCGGCTGTGGTCAATCCTTGCAGCCGTCTTACCGTTCCGACCCATTGCTTGTCGTGCGCAAGCCGATCGAGGGCACGCCGGAAAAGGCCGAGCCGGCCCGGATCGCCCGCGCCGAGCCAGTCGCCCCGGAACCGCCGCCCCTTGCGCTCGCCTCGGCCCCCGTGAACCTGCGGCCGGCGGACAAGACCCAGCTGGCAGACACGCCCCTTCCTTCCCCGTTTAGCGTCTCTGCATCGCCCACGGCACGTTCATCCGATGCCTCCTCCGCTCCCATCCACCCCACGGTGCGCCGGCGCCCGGCCCCTTATACACACATCCAATAACCTTATAGCAAGGACTTATAAGATCGGCGGAGTGATCTTTTACAGCACCCCCTTGGTGGAGGGTACGCCCGGATGGCGCGGATCCGATTCTACCGCCTCGCGCAGTGCCCGGGCTGTCGCCTTGAAGACCGCCTCCAGAAGGTGATGGGTGTTCCGCCCGTGGTGGCAGACAACGTGCAGGTTGAAAGCGCCGCTGGAGGAGACGGCCCGCCAGAATTCCTCGGCCAGCGGTGCGTTGAAGGTGCCGAGCATCTCGGCCGGGACTTCCACCTTCCAGACGCAGAACGGCCGGCCGCTCAGGTCAACGGCCGCGGTCACGAGCACCTCGTCCATTGGCAGAGTGGCACTGCCGTAACGGCGGATGCCCGCCTTATTGCCCAAGGCCTCGGCCAGCGCCTTGCCATAGCAGATGCCGACGTCCTCGACCGTGTGGTGGGGATCGACGTGCAAATCGCCGTCCGCCCGCACCGTCAGGTCGATCAGGCTGTGCCGGGCCAACAGCGTCAGCATGTGGTCGAAGAAGCCGATGCCGGTAGCGACCTCGGCCTTGCCCGTGCCGTCAAGGTTCAGCCCCAGGTCAATGCGGGTCTCGCCGGTCTCGCGATGGATGTGAGCAGTGCGTGCCATGCGGATGTCTCAACGGGTTATACCGATTAACCAGTCAGCGCCTCTTGCCCGCCGCGTCCGGCAGGCCGCGCTTCTCCACCGTCCGCTTCAGGGCCGCCAACCGCTTCCGGGTGTCGCGGCCGAAGACCCAGGCCAGCAGCGGGGTCAGCAGAGGGGCCAGCCAGCGCGGCCGAGCCTTCAGGTGGTAGCGGAAACAGACGCGCGTCTGATCCGGCGCGACCTCCTCGAAGTGCCAGGTCCCCGCGAACGTCTCCAGGAACCACGGGCCACGTGTCATCCGTATTGCGGTGGTCGTCGGCGGGTTGAAGGAGACATACTCCGTCTCCATCGCCAGTCCGCTCCGGGCGACGCAGTTGGCCCGCACCCCCACGCCCGCCGCTGCGGCACCGTCCAGCAACTCCGCTGACCGCAGGAACGGGTCCCACTCCAGGCGCCGGCCGTAGTCCTGCGTCAGGGCGAATAACGAGGCAGGCGTCGCGCGAATGACGATCGAGTATTCAATATTCATGGCCGCGTGCCTCGAACCGAATGGGCGGCGCCTTTTTCTCAACTCACCGCCAGGAAAACCCGATCGAAGGAAACACACCTCCTTCGGTCATTATCCCCCATAGAAAACCTTATCGTCCAGAGGATCACAGCCGTGCGCCGGGGTTCCGAGGTGGGGCCCGTCCTGACCGCTCGGGTCCCGCCCGCTACAATGGGGGAAGAGACTACCCGAGCGGCCCACGGTCTTACTTGGGGGTAGCCCAATTCGGGGAGACATCAACCCCAACTCGGGTGAGTTCGGCTACCCCAGCCACCCAGGAGGATTATCGGTGGGACCCATCACCGCGGTATTCGGGGCGCTGCTGATCGCGCTCGGGCTCTTCGCCTACTTCTGGCGGCCCGCGAGCATCACGGCCCTGATCCCGGCCTTCCTTGGCCTGCCAATCCTAATCCTCGGTCTGCTGGCGCGGAAAGACAACCTCCGCAAGCACGCCATGCACACCGCGGCCGCGCTCGGCCTTATCGGCTTTTTGGTACCGGCCGTCATGGCCTTTCCCAAACTGCCCACCCTGCTCTCGGCCGGCGAGGTCCGGCGTGCTGACGGCAGCGATGCCACCTTCGCGGTCATCGTGCAACTGTTGATGGCGGTTCTCTGCGGCCTCTTCGTCGGACTGTGCGTCAAGTCGTTCATCGATGCCCGCCGCGCCCGCGCCCGCCGGGAGACGCAGGAGTCGGCGCTGGGGTCCTGATTCCCTCAGCGGCACATTGGGCGGGCGGGAGAAGGGCGCCCGCAAGGAGCGTTCGCTATGTCCGACTTTGATCCCAATGCTTACGGCCCGGTCCTGGCCGAGCTTCTTCGCGAGAGGCGCCTTCACCCGCTCGGTCCTGGCCAGCCCAACCAGGCAGCCCGCCCTTTGCTTGAATCGCTGTCCATGGAGAAGGCCCTGGCCCCCCGTCCCATCCGGGACAGCCACATGGCCGCCGCCTGCCACGCCGGCCTCTGGCTGTATCATGACTTCCTCGACGAGTCGCACATCATCAGCCAGGGCATCCCGACGACGACCGGCAGTTACTGGCACGGGATCATGCATCGCCGCGAGCCTGATCCATCGAATGCCGCCTACTGGTTCCGCCGCGTCGGGGACCATCCCATCTTCGAGGCGCTGGCTGGGGAGGCCCGGGCCCTCGGTCTTCGGCTTCACTCCGACCACTGGGACCCGTTCGAATTCATCGACCTCTGCGAGAAGCACCGGGGGACCGGCTCGCCCGAGGAGATGACGCTCCGCCGCGTCCAGCAGCGAGAATGGGAATTGCTCTTCGACTGGTGTTTCCGCCAGGCCGTGGGAGGCTGACCCACACTGTCACGGCCCGGCGCTGTCCTTCTTGCGAGCCGCCCGGCGTCGGCGTAGAATCCGCCGGCGTGGGGATGCCGCTGGTTCCACCTCATCCGCCCGGCCGGCGTCCTGACGTTTCCGTTCCCTTGGCAAATCGCCTCATCCCGGAGGGAAGTCCCATGCGAGACTTCGCGATCCATCTGAGCCATCGCCCCGGGGAATTGGCCCGAGTGACCCACGCCCTGGCCCGCGCGGGCGTCAACCTGAAATCGGTCGCCGGAATGGCCATCGGCAACCAGGGACTGCTTCACCTGGTCGCCGATGATGTCGAAGCAGCCCGGCGAGCCCTTGAGGAGGCCCACATCCCCTTCGAGGAAAGCGAGGTAGTCACCGTGCTCCTGGAGAACCGGGCCGGCGAACTGGAGGACGTCGCCTCCAAACTGGCCAACGGCGGGGTCAACCTGCAAGCGGTCTACGTTGTCGGCCTCGACGGCGACCTGGTGGAACTAGCCCTGGTCGTGGACGAACCCAAGAAGGCCAAGAAGCTACTGGAATGACCCTATTGGAGCACCGTGCAGGCGATCTGCCGCCGCAGTGCGTCGATCTCGTCGAGCGGAGCCCCCTCCGGCGCGAAGAAGCGGAAGAGGATGATGCCGGTCTGCGACGGCGACCGCACTAGCCGTACTCCCTCGACGCCTGGGTCGGACGCTCCCGGGCCGACCAGGATCAGGTCGAACTTTCCTCCCTCGGCCTGGCGGTCATTCATCACGAAGAAGTTGTCCGTGTTGGCGGCGTACAGGGAGAGCGACATGTACGACTGAGAGGCCGGGGCGGTGATGCGGAGCGGGCCGCTGGACAAGTCGAAGACGCCGATCGAGTAAACCAGGTCGGGGCTTGGCAGGACCACCACGCGGTCGGCGGAGGTGGGCCGGGAGCCGTGCCGCAGGGTGTTCGTGCCATGCGCTTTCTCGATCCGCCGCATCAGACTCGCCATGACGACCCGCGGGTAAGCGACGACCACGGCATAATGGATAGCCGCCGCCAGGGCCAGCGTCCCCACGACCCAGAGCAGGGCGGCACGGCAGCGCTTACTCATGGGGTCCCTCCTCCGGGATGATCCGGGGCAGCTCAACCGCGTCGAGGTGGTCGCGGATCGACGGCCCCGGGTTGTAGATCCGCAGCGCCAGCAGGAAGGGTGCACCAGCGCAGACTGGGATCCAGTTGCCGGGCCGCTCGGCGGCCGACACATAAACGATGAACCGGCCGTCGGCGTCGCGGCGGACGGTGGCCGAGCAGCAGGAGTGACGCTCGCCGTCGTGGGGCATCAGAAAGTGGTCGGCGCCATAAGCGGTAATGCTCCACCACCGGGCATCGAGGTCGCCCCCTTCGATGCGGTAGGTGCGGTCGCCGTGGAGCGGGTTGCCGTCGCTGTCAGTATGGGCGAGGAAGTAGACCGCCTCGGAGCTGTTCAACGCTAGCAGTCCGGCCCGGGCGATCTGGGCGCGGACATGAGCGTTGGCCGCGGCGCTGCCGACCAGCGGGTTGTAATGCCAGGGGCCATTCCGGACAAAGGTCCGCGCCCCCTGACCAATCACCCACCAGGCCGAACTCGCCCCGAGGATGACAGCAACGAGGACGGCCGAACCGAAGTAGAGGAACTGTCGCATCGCGTTGTCCCCAAGAGGCCCGTAGCCGAACTCGTCAGCGTCTGGGCCATCCGTCTGATGAGCCATCTCCGAACCGTAGCCAATGGGATAGTATTCGGTGCGGGCGGCCGGCCGCCCGAGCGGGTCGAGGATCCGCTCCAGGTAATGCTCGACGCCTGCCTCAGTGCGGTAGCGGAACTGGGTGACGTTGCCAGCCCGGTCGGTCACCGCCACCAGGTCGCCGCGGCGGAGGTAGACTGCTCCAAGGCGTCGCGGGAATCGTTAGGCAGGATGTTGATCAGCCAACAATTTCGCCGAGATCCCTGATGATTTCTTGATACCCCTGACCAGCCTTGCCAATTATTTCACTCCGCGCTCGAAGTTGCATTCCGACGAACAATTGGCTCTTCGGCAAGTTGGTCAGTACGTACAGTCGGCAAGGCCAACTGTCTAGAAGCGGTTTCATAACTGTCTCAGAGTTATAACGAGGCAGGTCACCTGGAAGAACGCTCGATACATCTTGAGGCTGCGCTCCTAGCGCACCACCAGGCGGCGGAAGTTCCCCAGCCCGGCGAACGTCCGCTCCACCGTCCACCGCCGCCGGTACCACCGC
>DATLYH010000132.1:0-10950 GCA_035575035.1 Gemmataceae bacterium | reverse complement strand
GCGCCCAGGCAGCGGGCTTCCGGCTGCAGACGCCCACACATGGTCAGAAGGACCACGGGCGGGGCAGGATCCGGAACGCCGTCGAGCGCTGTCACAACTTCTTTGCTCAGTTCGGGCGTATCGCTCGGCGCCTCGATCGGTCGGCCAAGACCTTCCTCGGCTGGATTCAGTTGGCCGCCTGTGTGATTTTCATCCGTTCGGGTTTTGTCCGGTAGTCCTAAGCAGCTGGTCAGGGGCAGAGTCCGGAGCGCCCGCGACGGGTGATGTCCCTACGAGCCCGGAGCGTTCGCGACGGGGAGCGCGACGCCCGGACATCTGGACGCCGGCGCTTGCGGCGGGTCTTCCCCGCGGTTACTTTATGTTCATCGGGGTGGGATTTCCCACCGTCCGCCTTCGGGAGCAACCCAGCGGTTCGTCCAATAGTGGCACCCCGATGAGCAGGAAAACCGCTTCGCTTCTGTGCTGGCTCATCGCTTGGGAAGATGCTCTGCGCCGAACCGTCCGTATCTTTCCCGATCTCCCTCCAATCCAGACGAAGGTAGCAGGCACCCGCCGTGTGCCGCACATGGAGCGTGGTGGTTTCCTTGTTTGCCCAGGTGACCCATGAGCAGCGCACAACTCACCCCTGTCATCGGAGAATTGTACCGCTTGCAGGGCCATCGCCATTGGGTCCAGAGCGTGGCCTTCTCGCCCGACGGCCGCTACGCCCTCTCCGGCAGCGGTCAGCCTCCCGAGAGCCAGGCCGAGGGGGACTACACCGCCCGGCTGTGGGACCTGGAGGGCCGGCAGGAGCGTCACTGCCTGGTCGGGCACACCGACCGCGTGACCGGAGTCGCCTTCACCCCGGACGGCCGCCGCGGCCTGACGGGCAGCTACGACGGGACCGTCCGACTGTGGGATCTGGAGACCGGCCGGGAGCTGCGCCGCCTGGTCGGCCACACCGACCGGGTCAAATGCGTGGCGGCATCGTCGGATGGACGGCATGCCCTCTCGGGCGGCTGCGACCAGACGTTGCGACTGTGGGATCTGGAAACCGGTCGGGAGGTCCACCGCTTCCAAAAGCACACCGGCTGGGTGCTGGGCGTGGCCTTCTCGCGCGACGGGCGGCATGCCCTCTCAGGCAGTTCGGACGGCACGCTGCGGCTGTGGAACGTGGCGAGCGGACAGGAGCTAGTCGGCCGGTTGGCCGCCGGCTGGCTCGGGCGGCTCTGGGGACGACACGAGTTGCGCCGTTTCCAGGGACACGCCCAGAGCGTCACCGCCGTGGCCTACTGCCCGACCGGCCGGTTCGTCCTCTCCGGCAGTGCCGACCGGACGTTGCGGCTATGGGACGTGGAAACCGGTGCGGAGGTGCGCCGCTTCGAGGGGCATACCTCCGGAGTGACCAGCGTGGCCTTCACGCCCGACGGCAGCAGTATTCTCTCGGGCAGTCTTGACCAGACCGTGCGGCTGTGGGACGCAGCGACCGGTCAGGAGCTGCATCGCTTCGAGGGGCACACCGAGGCAGTATTGAGCGTGGCGATCTCCGCGGACGGCCGGTATGCTCTCTCCGGCGGTGCCGACCGCACCATAAGGCTCTGGGGGTTACGTGAGTAGGGTGGGAAAGGAAACGTCCCGCCGTGGCCCCTTCGGTGTCGCCCAACCACCGTAGTTGCCGCCGGCGGGACGATGTCACTCTATAATCGGTCTGTGTCCGGCGCGTCAAGCAAAAAGTGCCCGGGGCGGGGAAATATCCGGTCCGGGTTTCGCATTTTTGACGCGCCGGAAGCCTGGCGTCGATGGCGCAACCGGGGCGTTCTTCGCCCGTGGGATAAAGGGTGGCGAGGCAGGATTGTTCTAACGGATCAACGTGGGTCGGCCTTATTTGGTCGCCTCGATGAACCAGCGGAGGTAGCGGTCCTTGAGGTCCTGGTAGATCACCGGCTGCTCGGCGGCCAGGTTGCGGGTCTCGCCCACGTCGGCATCGAGGTCGTACAACTCAAATTGCGCCTCCCGGATGCGCGGCACAGCGGCGGCAAACTTGCCGTGGTGATTCGGGATCCCTCCCACCAACTTCCAGCGGCCGTGGACCGCCGCCATCTTCCCGAACAGGTCCCAGAACAGGTAGCGGTCCGGCAGGGTCACTTTCCCGCCTGACTTGAGATGCGGCAGCAGACTTACGCCATGAACCGGATGGGTCCCGTTCCGCGCGGGCACCGGGATGCCGGCTGCGTCCAGGACCGTGCTGAAGATGTCGAAGTGGACCGCGTTCTGGTCCGACACCCACCCGGCGGGGATGACGCCCGGCCAGCGCACCACGCACGGCACCCGGATGCCCCCCTCGTAGGTCGTCCCCTTGGCGCCGCGCAGCGGCCCATTATTCCCCGGGAACTTGTCGGTCATAGCGCCGTTGTCGCTCAGGAAGATCACGAGTGTTTGCTCCTCCAGGCCCAACTCGCTCAGGGTGCGAAGGATTTGGCCGATGCTGTCGTCCATGTGGCTCAGGACAGCGGCGTAGTCCCGGCGCGGGAAAGGTATGCCGCGCTGCTCGTACTTTTGTAGCCATTCCTCCTTGCCCGACGGCCGGTCGCCCGGCCCACTCCAGAGCGGCCCGTGGACCGCATTGTACGGGACATAACAGAAGAACGGCCGGTCCTTGTTCCTGCGGATGAAGTCGATCGCTCGGGAAGTGAACAGGTCGGTCGTGTGGCCGCTGGCCTCCGCGGGCTTGTCGTTGTGCAGGAGCCGGCCTACTTTCGGCCGGATGTCGTAGCGGTGAGCGCCGCCCAGGAAGCCGAAGAACTCGTCGAAGCCGCGCTCGTTCGGCACGTTGGGCGCAGTGTAGCCCAGGTGCCACTTACCGAAGATCCCGGTGGCGTAGCCGGCTTCCTTGAGGTACTGCGACAGCAGCCGGACCTCGCGCTTGAGGGCGCGTTCGTCTTCGCGCTGCTCACTTGGCCCGCGCCACATGCCGCACTCCAGGCTGTACTGACCGGTCAACAACGATGCCCGAGTCGGCGCACACAGGGGATTGACGCGGAAGCGGGTGAAACGGACTCCCTTCCGAGCCAGTTCGTCGATCACGGGCGTGTCCACGTCGGTCTTCCCATAGCAGCCCACATCGCCGTAGCCGTGGTCGTCGGAAACGATAAGCACAACGTTCGGCCGTCGAAAATACTTCTTGATGATCCACTCCGGCTGCCACTGGTCGGGCTTGCGGACATAGCCCTCGAAGCTGATCTCGCGCGGCTTCGGCTTTGCCACGGTCAGCGGCTGCCGGTCGCCGACCTTCGCCTGCCACGACTGCATCAGTCCGGTCAGGCGCTCAATCTCGCCGGCGTAGCGGGGGTCCCCGGCCAGGTCGCGGATTTCATCCGGATCATTCTGCAAGTCGAACAGCTGACGGTGGTTGATCGGCGGGTAGACGATCAGCTTCCAGCGCTCGTCGCGCACCGAGCGCATCAGGCCGGTGAAGGGAAGGAAGACACTGTCGCGGAGTTGCTTTTTCTCGCCGGTCCAGATCGGCCGCAGGCTCTCGCCGGCGGGCTTCTCCGGCGGCGTGATGCCGGCCAGGTCGCAAATGGTTGGGAAAAGGTCAAACAGGTAAGTGAACGCCTGGCTGGATCGGCCGGCGGGGATGCCGGGACCGGCGACGATCAGCGGGCATTTCATGCTGTGCTCGTAGAGGCTCTGCTTGCCCAGCAACCCGTGGCTGCCCAGCGCCAGGCCGTGGTCCGCCGAGTAAATGATGACCGTATCCTCGGCCCGGCCGGACTTCTCCAAGGCCGTCAGCACTCGCCCCACCTGTTCGTCGAGATGGGTAATCAGGCCATAGTACTCACAAAGCTGCTCGCGGATGACTTCCGGGGTGCGCGGATAGGGAGCCAGGTTTTCGTCGCGCACCCCCTTGGTCATGCCGTTGTCGAACGGGTGCTGCGGCAGGAAGTTGGCCGGCAGCGGCGGGCGGTTGCGGTAATACAGCTCGCGATACTTCTCCGGGGGATTGCGCGGGTCGTGAGGCGCCGTGAAGGCGACGTAGCAGAAGAACGGCTTGTCGCTCCGGTGCGTCTGAAGGAACTCGATGGCCGCGTCGGCAAACTGCTCGCTGGAGAACTTCTCGGCCACGCGCTGGTTGACGACCTTGCCGTCCTGCACGTCGGCCACCAGGGTCCTGGTGTGGTCGTTCATGCCGCCGAAGAAGACTGACCGACCGCGCGGGAAGGCCCGCAGAAAGGAGGGCTGGCCGTTGTGCCACTTGCCGGTGGCGAACACGGTGTAGCCGTGCTCATGCAGCAACTCGGGCAGCAGCTTGGCACCGTCAAGGTTGGCGCTGACGTCGAACCAGGTGCGGCCGGTCAGGAGCATGGCCCGGCTGGGGACGCAGACAGCGCCGCTATTGGAGCCGAAGCAGTAATTATTGCGGAAACTGAAGCCGCGTGCGACGAGGCGGTCAAGGTTCGGGGTCTGGATGTGCCGGTTTCCCCAGGCGCCGATAGTGTCGGCCCGCTGATCGTCGGCGAAGAGGAACAGGATGTTCGGCCGCCGCGGCGCGTCGGCAAACGAGGGGACGTCCGGCAAGAGGAAGCCAGCCAGCGACAGCACCGCGAGGATCGGCAAGCGACGGCATTGGGAAGGAAGCAAGTAGGTCATGGAAATCATCCCCGCAAGTATTCCTCCGCGCCCGGAGCGCTAGCGCCGGGTCGGGGCGGACAGCCCGTCGCTAACGCTCCGGGCTCTGAACTTACGCTCCGGGCTCGGCCAAAAGGGCCGTTAATAAGGTGGAAGGATTCCCGGCCCCTCATTGCCGGCGCAGCAGCAGCAGGGTCAGGTCGTCCTGCTGCTCGCGGGTGCCGGTGAAGCGCTCCACGGCGACACGGGCCTCTTCAGCACAGGCTGGCAGGTTCAGCGCTGTCCGCGGGCCGCCCAGTACCTCGCTCAGCCGTCTTTCACCGAACATGGTCTGGCCGTCCGGGGCGCGGGCCTCGGTGAACCCGTCGGTATACAGGATCAGGGTCTCGCCCGGGGCCAGCGTTAGCCGGGCCTCGCGCCATGTCATCGTCGGGCCCCAGTCGCAGCCGAGCAGCCGCCCGGCCGGCACCTCCACCGCCTCGACCTGGCCGTCGGCTCGCCGCAACAGTGGCCGCGGGTGGCCGCCCGAGGCCAGGACCACTTCGCTGGTGCGCGGGTCGTAGACGCCGTGGGCCAAGGTCACGAACGTGCCGGCCGGATTGTCGGCGGCCAGGGCGGTGTTCAGTCGGCGGAGCGTCTCCCCTGGGCTGCCGACTGACGGCGCCAGATGCCGGGTCAGCGTCCGCACAGCGACCATAAACAGCGATGCCGGCACCCCCTTGCCCGAGACATCGCCGACGAAGAACGCCAGCCGGCCGTCGTCCAGGACAAAGAAGTCATACAGGTCGCCGGAAACCTCGCGGGCCGGATAGACACAGGCGAACAACTCGAAGCCGGCCTCTCCCAGCGGGGCGAAGTCGGTCGGCAGGAAGCCCTGCTGGATCTCCCGCGCCAGCCGGACCTCCTCTTCCAGGCGGGCGCGCTGCAACCGTTCGGCGTGGAGAGCAGCATTGTCCAGGGCCACGGCCGCCTGTAGCCCGATGGCCGTCAATAGCTCCAGATCGTCGCGGCCGAACATCATCGCAGGGCGTGAGCAGTCCATCTGAATCGCTCCGAGCCGGCGGCCGTCCGGGCTGATCATCGGCACGCACAGGAACGAGCGCACGTTCAGCGCCAGGAGGGTAGGGGTCATCTCCACGCTGCGGCCGTCGCGCACGTCCTCGCTGAGAATGCCGACGCCCTCCTCCAGGGCCTTGTTGACAATGGTCCGGCTGAAGCGGAACTCGCCGACCTCGGGGCCGCGGCTTCGCTGCGCGCGGGGCACCAGCCGGTCGCCCTCGCAGCGGATCACCATCGCCCGGTCAGCCTGCGGGAAGAGCACGAGCAGTTGGTCGAGCAACTTGTCCAGGAGGGGTCCCTCCTCCAGGGTGCGGGCCAGGTGCTGGGAAATCTCCAGGACAACCTGGAGCTTGTGGGCCGGGTTCTGCGTGTACAGCGTCTGGTTGGAGAGCAGGACGCTGACTTCGGCCCGGATGTGCGGGTGGGGGCCGGAAGGAGGCGGCTCGGTGTCGCGGCGCAGGGCCAAGACGTATGGGCCGATTTGCAGCATGTCTTGCTCGGTCAGCGGCTGGGGCGTGCGGGGTGGGATCAACTTGCCGTTGAGGTAGGTGCCGTTGCTGCTTCCCAGGTCTTCGATGGTACAAACCCCCTGGCGCAAAGTGACCTGGGCATGCTGCCGGCTGACGGCCAACGACTCCAGGTAGATGGCGGAGTCGGGCTGGCGCCCAATGATGGTGGTGCCTTCCGCGAGCGGGAACTGCTGACCGGAGCTGGGCCCTTGCAGAGTGATGAGTCTGGTCATGCCCTCCTTTGTACCGCATGGCGGGCCCGACTACCAGCGCCAACGCGGAACGCGGAATAACTCCAGAACACCTCGTTCCGCGTTCTCTTTAGCGCGTCTAACACCAGGCCTCGCCGACCAGACCGGCCCGCTGACGCCGGCCGCTCGCCGACCAGACCACACCGGCCGGCTGACGCCGGCTGTTCACCCACAAGGTAGCGCCCTTTTAGCGCGACACGTCGATCGGCGCCTCTTTTTCGGGGGGGAGAACACCGGCCGGCTTACGCGGCGCCCAGGCTCGGCAGGCGTTGAGGATGGCATGACGGAACGACTCCGGCTCAGGCACCCCGGCCAGCCTCAGGGCGACCTGCCCCTTGGCCAGCACCTCAAGCGTGCCAGAGCGATAGAAGGCGCTGAGGCTGTCCGGCACCAACCGAACATCGTCGATGTCGGCTAGGGCGATTTCCTCGACCGGCTTGGGCCTTAGCCCGCGCTGGATCATCAGCCGGCGGTTGGTCAGCGTGTAGCGCTTGGCCAGGAAAGGGAGGACTTTTTTGAAATAAAGGGGGGCCAGCAGCAGCCAGGCGAGCGGGGCCAGGAGGATGGTGCGTTGCATCTTCTCGCATAACGCGGCCAGGGCCGGCTGGGCGTCGGTGACTGACGGCCAAACTTCGCGAATCATCGCCTCGCCCAGCTGCGGCGGCAGGATGCCGGTGACGGCTTGCTTGCGGTCCGCGGTCATGGGCGGCGTTCCTCACTCCATGAACGAGAAAAGATATTCAGTGCGGTCGGAGGGGAAGCGGCCGCTTCACGGGACAAGGCAGCCGCTTTCTCTACCGTGTCACTATCGCCGTTATTGATACGGACCCACCCGGATTCGCCAAGGGCCGGTAACCGTGACACGGTGACAAGGAGCCCGGTTGACAGTTCGAACAATCGCCGATCTCTTCCCCTCTCCTTGTCCCCTGGTCACGGTTACCGGGGCTCGCTGCTGTGCGGCGCGGTGCCGCGGACGGCGATGGCGTAGGCGGTGGCGTAGGCCCGGCAGTGCGAAATCGACAGCAGGATGTCGGAGATGCGCAGACTCTGGGCGACATCCTTAGCGGCGCCGCACATCAGCACGCGCGGCTGACCGGTCGGCTCGTTACGGATTTCCAGGTCGGTCCAGGCCATGCCGCGGCCCCAGCCGGTCCCCAGGCATTTGAAGATCGCCTCCTTGGCGGCCCAGCGGCCGGCGAAGTGTTCGGTGGCCCGCTTCCGCGCCTGGCAGTAGCGGATCTCCCGCTCGGTGAAGACCCGCTCCAGGAACAGCTCGCCGTACCGCTCGATCATACGGCCGATGCGCAGGCACTCCACGATGTCGGTGCCGATGCCAACGATTTCCATGACGAGTGTGCCTTTTCCGCCGGAAAGAGTTGCCCGGCTCTTACAGGAGATTGACTGGGGTTATTTTCGGTGCCGCTTGGAGCGGCGGGCTCCCGCTGCTGCGCCGAGTCGCAAGCGGCCAGGACGACTGGCTCAAGTGATACGATCGTAGCATAACCCAGCCCGCATTTACACCCTTGGCCCGGCTTGGCGGACCGCCTGGGCGACGTAGCCAGCGTAAGTCTGGAAGTTCTTGTGGAACAACCCGGCCAGATAGCGAGCCTTGGCGTCGTAGTCGGCCGGGTCCTTCCAGGTCGAGCGCGGCCGCAGCACCTCCGGCGGCACCCCCGGGCAGGCGTCCGGCACCAGCACACCGAAGGTCGGGTCGGGCGTAAAGGTTACTCCTTCCAGCGCCCCGGCCAGTGCCGCCCGCACCATGGCCCGCGTGTGCCCCAGCCGCATCCGGTGGCCGACACCGACCGGTCCCCCTGTCCAGCCGGTGTTCACCAGCCAGACCTGTGAGCCGTGCGCCTTCAGCTTGTCGCGCAGCATCTCGGCGTAGCGCGTCGGGTGCAGTGGCAAGAACGGGGCCGCGAAGCAGGTGCTGAACGTCGCCTGCGGCTCGGTCACCCCCGTTTCGGTGCCGGCCACCTTGGCCGTGTAGCCCGACAGGAAGTGATACATCGCCTGTTCCGGCGTCAACTTGCTCAACGGCGGCATCACCCCGAAGGCGTCGCAGGTCAGGAACAAAACGTTGGCCGGGTGGCCGCCGCGGCCGGAAAGCTCCGCGTTGTCGATGAAGTCCACCGGGTAAGCCGCCCGGGTGTTCTCGGTGAAACTGTCGTCGTCGTAGTCCGGCCGGCGCGTCGCCGGATCAACCACTACGTTTTCCAGCACACTGCCAAAGCGGATGGCATTCCAGATCTGCGGCTCGCCATCACGCGACAGGCGGATGGTCTTGGCGTAGCAGCCCCCTTCAATGTTGAAGACTCCTTCATCGGACCAGCCATGCTCGTCGTCGCCGATCAGCCGCCGCTCCGGGTCGGCCGAGAGCGTTGTCTTGCCGGTCCCCGAAAGTCCAAAGAACAGGGCCGTATCTCCCGCTGGGCCGATGTTGGCCGAGCAGTGCATCGGGAAGACGCCCTGCTTGGGCAAGAGGTAGTTGAGCACCGAGAAGACCGCCTTCTTGATCTCGCCGGCGTAGTGGGTGCCGCCGATCAGCACCAGCCGCCGCTCCAGACTAAGGACAACGAAGACCTCGCTGCGGGTGCCGTCGGCCGCAGGGTCGGCGCGCATGCCGCAGGCGTTCAGGACGGTCAGCTGCGGCGGCCCATCGCCCAACTCCCCCGGCGGCGGGCGCAGGAACAGGCAGCGGGCAAACAGCGCGTGCCAGGCCTTTTCGGCGATGACACGGACATTGAGCCGATGCCGCGGGTCGGCGCAGGCCCAGCCGTCGAAGACAAACAGCTCGCGCCCCTGCAAGTAGGCCAGCACCTTGTCGAGCAGGCGCTGGAAGGCGGCCGGTTCCATTGGCCGGTTGACCGACCCCCACCAGATCTCGTCGCGGACAGCCGGTTCGGCAACTAGGTAGCGGTCCAGCGGCGATCGGCCCGTCCGTGAGCCAGTATAGGCCACCAGGGCACCCGTCTCGGTGAGCAGCCCTTCACCGCGGGCCAGGGCCAACTCGGTCAGAGCGCTGGGGGCGAGGTTGGCGTGGACGGGTCCGGGGTTGATCAGGCCGTGGGCCCGGAGGTCGAGGGCCGCAGGTCGGTTCGGGGCCACGGCGGCAGCGGGGGCAGCGACAGTCGCGGGGGCCATCAGGTTTCCTTTCGTTGGTCGATCCCCACAAGCCCGGGCGGCCCGGTTGGCCGCGACGCAGAACATTTTATTATAGCCTCTCTTCGCCGCCTTCGGCCCAGATTAACGCTGACCCCGGACCCGCGGGCGTGGTCAGGTTTTCGGGAGGCGAGCGGGGGGCGTCAGCCCCCCGGTAAGGCGAGCACCTCCTGCAGCGCGTCGGGATCGACCGGCTTGGTCAGGTGGTAGTCGAAGCCGGCTTCTCGAGAACGGCGGCGGTCCTCGTCCTGGCCGTAACCGGTCAGGGCCACCAGCACCGGCTGGTGCTCCAACTGCTGCCGCAGGTGCCGGGCCACTTCGTAGCCATCCATTCCCGGCAGGCCGATGTCCAACAGCACCACGTCGGGCTGTTCGGTCTGGACCGATTCCAGGGCGGATGGCCCGTCGTAAACCACCGCTACCTGGTGCTTCCAGAAGCGGAGCAGCATGGCCAGACTGTCGGCCCCGTCGCGGTTGTCGTCCACCACCAGCACGCGCCGGGGCGGGGCCGCCGCGCGCCCGGCGCCCCGAAGGGGGGGCGCTCCCGCCGACCCCGTCTCCTCCACCCGGGGCACGGCCAGCGGCAGGCGGACGATGAACTCGCTCCCCTGACCTGGACCGGGGCTGAAGGCCTCGATAGTGCCGCCGTGCATCTCCACCAGCCGGCGGACCAGCGTCAGGCCGATCCCCAGTCCCCCCTGTGAGCGGTCCAGTGACCGGTCCGCCTGAATGAACAGGTCAAAGATATGGGCCTGTATCTCCTGCGGGATGCCGATGCCGGTATCGCGCACCCGCAGGACTGCCCAGTCGTCCGCGCGCTCGGTCGTCAGCCAGACCCGGCCGCCCGGGTCGGTATACTTGGCGGCGTTGTTGAGCAGGTTCGAAATGATTTGCTCCAGCCGCACCGGGTCGGCTTCCACCCAGAGCGGCTCGGTCGCGGTCGTGACGATCAACTGGTGTTGTCGTTTGTCGATCAGCGGCCGGGCGATCTCGATGGCCAGGCGGGCGACCGCCGACAGGTCGAGCCGTTCCTTGCGGAGGGTGATCTTACCGCGGGTGATGCGCGAAACGTCGAGCAGGTCGTCCACCAATCGGGAGAGATGCCGCACCTGCCGCTCAATGATATCGCGGGCTTTCTCCAGGGTCGGATCGAGGGGGCCGTGCAGCCGCATGATTTGCAGGGCATTGCGGATGGGGGCGAGCGGGTTGCGCAGCTCGTGCGAGAGGAGGGCGAGAAACTCGTCCTTGCGGCGGTCGGCCTCGGCCAGGGCCTCGGCCCGCTGCCGCAGCTCCTCCTGGAGGCGCTGGCGCTCGGCTCGCTCTGCTGCCTCGCGGAGGGCGCGGCGGACCGCTGGGACGAG
>DATLYH010000131.1:0-16273 GCA_035575035.1 Gemmataceae bacterium | reverse complement strand
GCGCCCAGGCAGCGGGCTTCCGGCTGCAGACGCCCACACATGGTCAGAAGGACCACGGGCGGGGCAGGATCCGGAACGCCGTCGAGCGCTGTCACAACTTCTTTGCTCAGTTCGGGCGTATCGCTCGGCGCCTCGATCGGTTGGCCAAGACCTTCCTCGGCTGGATTCAGTTGGCCGCCTGTGTGATTTTCATCCGTTCGGGTTTTGTCCGGTAGTCCTAAGCGCTCCCGGTCGGGGAGGTTGGCAGTGACGGCTTGGCGGGCGGTCTCGTGCGAGAAGCCAAAGCGGAAGCGGCGGACGACGGCGGCCAACGAGGAGGGCAAGGCGACGACGAGCAAGAGCAGGTCGAGCAAGCGGGCGACGGAAACGCGCCGGCCGAAGGGCTTCCAGGGGAGGGTCTGCTGCGGGGCGTGGCACCCGACGGCGCGGACCCCGGCGGGCGTGAGTGTACAATGAGAGCGGCGCATGGGTGGATCCCCGAGCTTAACTACCAGATATACCTAAGCTTAGGAATCCCCATGCGCCTCGTCTTTCTTGAAAGTACTGATCAGCGACCGGAACCGCCGGGATGCTCATGGACAGGTAAGCGAAGGGGCTCCCGGAAGATGGCGAAGTCGCGTTGCCCGGGGGATGGTGTCCGGTCTATAATCCCCTTCCTATACCATCTCCCCTGGAAGGCGGAACCGCCAAGGAGGGCCCCTTGCTCCCCCAAGCCCATGCCCTGAAGAATCGGCTGAAGGCGGCCTGGACCGCCTTCCGAAACCAAGAACCCCCGGCCGCCCCGCTGCTGCCCGTTGCCCTGAATTACTACGTCCGGTCGGCGCCGTGCCCGCAGAATGCGCTGGACATTTTCCAGGGGGAGTGGTCCTCAGCGCTGCCCGGTGAACATGCGTCGCTGCGAGCCGGCGAGTCCCGCCTGTTCGAGGATGACCGCATCACGTGGGCGGCCGAGGCGCTGGGTGGCTTCGAGGGCCGGACGGTCCTGGAGCTGGGGCCGCTCGAGGGCGGGCACACCTACATGATCGAGAAGCTGGGTGCCGCCTCGGTGGTGGCCGTTGAGGCCAATGTGCGTGCCTACCTGAAATGCTTGATCACCAAGGAGCTGCTCGGCCTGAGGCGCTGCCGTTTCCTTTGCGGCGACCTGATGGAGTACCTGCGGACCGACCCGACCCGGTTCGACATCTGCATTGCCAGCGGGGTGCTCTACCACATGCGCCGCCCGGTGGACCTGCTGGCGCTGCTGGCCGCCCGGACCGACCGGCTCTTCCTCTGGACCCACTATTACGACCCGGCCGCGATCGCGCGCAACGGCCCCGTGGCGGAGCGGTTCACCGGCAGCGCCCCGGCCGATCACGCCGGCTTCCGCCACACGCTGCACCGCTACGAGTATCGGCAGGCGCTGGAATGGAACGGCTTCTGCGGCGGGAGCGAATCGTACAGCCACTGGATGGAGCGCGAGGCCATCCTGGCCTGCCTGAGGTGGCTGGGTTTTGACGAGCTGCGCATCGGCTTCGAGGACCCCGACTTCCCCCACGGCCCGTGCTTCGGCGTGGCCGCCCTTCGCCGACAGAGTTCTGCGCCATCCGTCCGGTGAGCCTGTCCAATCTGAGCGGACCTTCGGGGCGTCGGGGTGACTAGGGCGGAGCGCCGCAAGGCCTTGGTCCGAAATGCCGAGGCGTCGAAGACTCCACCCCGGCCCCCTTTCCCGGTTCGCGTGTCCGAGCATTCACATCGGTCATTCTCAGACCGCGGCCTCGATGGCGGCTCTTCTCAGGAGGCAGTATGATAACCCAGGGGAGCGGACAAGGAGGCGTCCTCACCCCTGGGGAGAATACAATGGGTCTGATCGACGCGCATGTCCACGTCTGGACGCCCGACACCGGCCACTACCCGCTGGCGCCCGGCTACAAGAAGGAAGACATGCATCCGCCCTCCTTCACGCCGGAAGAGCTGTTCAAGCACACTAAGCCGGCCGGCGTGGACCGCATCAATCTGATCCAGATGAGCTTCTATGGTTTTGATAACAGATATTTGTTGGACATGATTGCCCTGTACAAGGATGTCTTCGTTGGTACTGCGGTGATCGACCCGCATGCCGAGGGGGCGGACCGTCTGATGGGGGAGTTGGCGAAGAAAGGAGTGCGGGCCTTTCGCATCCACCCCAGGCTGAGCAAGCTGTCGCCGGCCCGGTGGCTGGAGCTGCCGGGCTACGACAAGATGTTTGCGGCCGGGGCCAAGAACAACCAGGCGATGAGCTGTCTCATCGACCCCGACGCCTTGCCCGAGTTGGACCGCATGTGCAAGAAGTACCCCGACACGCCGGTGATCATCGACCACCTCTGCCGCATCGGGGCCGACGGCACCATCCGCGACCAGGATGTGGATGCGCTCTGTGCCCTGGCTCGGCATCCGCGCGTGGTGGTCAAGATCGGGGCGTTCTATGCCCTGGGCAAGAAACAGGCGCCGTACACCGACCTGGCGCCTCTGATCCAGAAAGTGATCAAGGCGTTCGGCGTCCAGCGCTGCATGTGGGAAAGCGACTCCCCGTTCCAGGTGATCAACGGACACACGTACCAGGACAGCATCGACCTGGTCCGCAAGCGGCTGGACTTCCTGACCGATGCCGACCGGGACTGGCTCCTGCGGCGGACGGCGGAAGAGTTCTTTTTCAAGAAGTGAGCGACAGCAGGTGGGCAGCACGGCAGAAGTGACGGTCGAGTTTTACGGCATCCCGCGGCTGCGAGCCGGGCGGGCGCAGTTGATCGTGGCAGCGCGCACGTTGGGAGAGGCGCTGGCCGCTGTCGAACGGGTCTGCCCCGGGCTGGCCGGGCTGGTCCGGTCGGACGGCCGGCTCGCCTCCCACTACCTGCTGTCGATCGACGGGCGGCGCTTCACGACCGACCTGGATGAGCCGTTGCGGCCAGGCAACCGACTGCTGCTGCTTTCGGCGGACGCGGGGGGCTGACGGGGACCGGAGAAGAGGAGGGGGCCGGCCTGGTCCTGCAAGGTGAAATGTTCGGCTATCATGGCCGCTACCTCCGGGTTGACCTAACACGCGGCGCTGCTGAGTGGGTGCCGCTGTCCGCGGAGGTGCTGCGCCGCTTCATCGGTGGCGTCGGCCTGGCCGCCTACTTGCTGCATCGCGAGTGTCCACCCCGCGTCGATCCACTGGCCCCTGAGGCGCCGCTGGTCTTCAGCCTCAGCCCGCTGGTCGGCACGCCGCTGACGACATCAGCCAAGTTCGCCGTGGCGGCCAAGTCGCCGCTGACCGAGCGGTTCAACGATGCCCTCTCTTCCTCTCACTTCGCGCTGGCCGCCAAGCGGGCCGGCTGCGACGCCCTGGTTGTGGTCGGCGCCTGTACCGCACCGTCGATCCTTCTCATCGACGATGGCCGGGTCACCGTGGAGCCGGCGGCCGACCTCTGGGGCCTGCCGACCGATGAGACCGAGGAACGGCTAGCCGGTCGGCTGGGTCCGCGCTTCCATGCCGCGGTGATCGGGCCAGCCGGCGAGAATCGGGTACGCTACGCCATCATCAGTCACGCGAACCGCCACGCCGGCCGCGGCGGCCTGGGCGCGGTCATGGGCGCCAAGAAGTTAAAGGCGGTGGCGGTGGCCGGGACACAGCGGGTGGAGGTCGCCGACCCAGCCGGCGTGATGGCAGCAGCACGGGACCTGTCGCAGCGCTCGTTTGGCCCGGCGACGGCCAAGTACCGCGAGCTAGGGACAGTCGCCAACTTGCTGACGTTCAACCGCTTCGCTGCCCTGCCGACGCGCAATTTCCAACAGGGCATGTTCGAACATGCCGCCGAATTGTCCGGCGAGGAGCTAAGCGCAGCCCGCCGGATCGCCCGCCGCTCCTGCGCCGCCTGCACCATCGGCTGCGAGCATATTTACGCCGCCCCCTCACCCCTGACCCCTCTCCCCCGAAGCGGGGGCGAGGGGAGCAAGCAGCCTTCCCCCTTGCCCCCTGGGGGGCGCGAGGCGAGCAAGCAGTTGACCCCTCTTCCCCGAAACAGGGGCGAGGGGTCGGGGGTGAGGGGGGCAAGCAGTCCTCCTTCTCTCTCCCTGGGTGGGAGAGAGGTTGAGGGTGAGGGGGGCGAGGTCCGTCTGGAGTACGAAACCCTGTTCGCCCTTGGGCCGCTGTGCGGCGTCGGCGATCGTGACATGGTGCTACGAGCGGCCCGGGCATGCGACCGGTTGGGTCTGGACACCATCTCGACGGGAGCCACCATCGCCTTTGCGATGGAATGCGCCGAGCGGGGCCTGCTTTCCGAACCGGGTCTCCGATTCGGCAACAGTGACATGGTATTGTCACTGATTCATCGCATTGCCCACCGGCAGGGGCTGGGCAATCTCCTTGCCGAGGGGACCCGGCGGGCGGCCGAGGTGATCGGCGGCGGCTCGGCCGACTTTGCACCGCACGTCAAGGGACTGGAGTTGCCGGGCTACGAGCCGCGGGCGCTGCAAACGATGGCGCTGGGCCTGGCCGTCGGCAGTCGCGGGGCCGACCACAACCGCTCCGGCGCCTACGAGGTGGATTTCTCGGCGCGGGCGGATCGGCTGCACGGCTCGCCAGAAGCCGCCCAGCTGGCGGTCGAGACGGAAGACCGGGCGGCCCTGCTGGACTCACTCATCCTGTGCAAGTTTCTGCGCGGCGTTTTCGAGGACCTGTTCGCGGAAAGCGCGGCGCTGCTGGCGCGCGTCACCGGCTGGGACACGACCGGCGATGAGCTGCGCACGGCGGCCCGGCGCATCGTCACGGCCAAGAAGTTGTTCAACCTGCGCGAGGGCTGGACGCCGGCCGAGGACACGCTGCCGGCGCGGTTTTTGTCGGAGCATCTGCCGGACGGAGCGTCCGCCGGGGCCGTGCTGCCGCGTCCGCGCCTACAGGCGATGATCCAGGCCTACTACCAGGCCCGCGGGTGGGACCGCAACGGCCGGGTGCCGAGGGAGACGGTGGAGACATTGCACCTCACCGATATCGCCGGCGTAGAGGATTAGGAAGGCGGAACGCCTGGAGGAGGATAAGGAAGGAGGCGGCGGGTTGCACTTGAACTAAGCCGCAAGCAGCAAAGTCGCTCGGGCGATTCGGCAAGAGTTAATCCGTCCGTTTCTTCCGTTCGCCGAAGCGGAGCAGGCTGCCACCCACACGGATCAGGTCGCCGGAGCGCAGGACGGTTGGCCCGGCGACCGGCACGTCATTAAGGAACGTGCCGCCGGGGGTGTCGCCGTCGGCCAGCAGGTAGCGGTCGCCCCGTTTCAGGATGCGGGCGTGCAGCCGCTCGATGGTCGGGTCGCCGAACAGACCGATGTCACAGCCCTCGGCCCGGCCAATGGTCGTTTCCGCCTTCGACAGGATCAGCTCCCGGCCCGGGCGAAAACCGGCCTCTACCCGCACCCATGCCTCCTTCAGCACCACCTGGGCCAGCCCGATCAGTAGGCCGATGCAGGCGCCTAACGCCACGAAACCCAGAGCGCTGGGGCTCCATAACTCCTCCCCCGGAGCGTGACGGAAGAGGCCCAGCCAGAACCCGCGCAGCAGCAGCGACAGCGTGCCGCCGAGCAGCCCGCCGGCCGTACCGCCGATCATCCCGTTACGGACCTTCCGCACTGCCCCGCTAACCTCCTCATCCCGCGCCAGGCGCGTCAGCAGATCGAAAGCGCCGACGGAGAAGCCGATCAACAGGCCGGTCACCGTCCAGCCAAAGATCAGGAACAGGGCGAACGGTTTCCAACCGAAGAGGATTTGGCCGATGAACCCGCCGAGGAAACCGCCCAGGCCGCCGACCACCACTGCCGTCAGGACGCGCAGCCCAACGGCGACAATCTGTCCCGGCGGCACCGTCCACAGCACGTCCACCAGACCGACGCCGGCCGCGACCAACATCCCCAGCCACAGGCCCTTGATGCCGGCGGCGATGACGGCACGGTCGGCTTCGATCAACCGGCCCAGCAACCAGCCGCCCAGTGCTCCCCAGGCGCCGCCGAGGGCGCAATAGATGATGAACGAGCGGAAAGACATGCGCGTGGGAAGTCCGGGAGAGGCCGCGGCCGGCTTGGCGCCCTGCTAAGCCACAAGCGGCTCAATCCCGATCGCCGTTTCAGTCGAAGATCCCCAGCCGTCTGCCGATGACCAGCGGGCGGCTCTGCCCACCCCCGGCGCTCGACTCCACCCGGAGCGTATACTCCCCCTCGTGGCCGGCCTGGACCCGCCAGGTGACCGGGCTGTTGCGGCGGCGAGCGCCCGCCGGCAACTCGGGCACCGGCTGCTCTGCCTGCCCCTCGACCAACCGGAAGCCATCGGGCAGGTGCAGGGTCAGCCGCTCCCCCGGCATCGGGTTGCTGACGTAGGCTGTCACCGTGAACTCGCCGCCCGGCCGGAATGTGCCGCCGACCGTCACCCCGAGCCGGCCGTTCCCTTCGCCGCTGACAACGCTCCCCAGGCCGTAGGTGAAGCCCATCTCCCGGCGCTGGCCGGGCTTCAGCTCGCGCTCGTTCCAGTAGATCACCACCGCCGAGTCGGGCGGCCGCAGCGTCTTCATCGGCAGTACCGGCACGTCCCAGAGCGTCTTCTCCTGCCGGCAGCGCGGGTCGTCCAGGTGCGGGTTGGGGTAGGCCCCAAGCGTGACGCGGTCGGGCATCTCCAGCTTGTCATCGACCCGGAGTTGGAGGTGCGCCACCGTGCCGGGGTTCTTCAGGTCCTCCCGCTCCAGGGCCTGGATGAAGTCGGGGATCGACTTCTTGCCGTTGAAGACCATCATAGTGTCGCAAAGCTGCTTTTCCCCGGGAATAGTAAAGGGGACGCCGTCGTTGGCACCGATGTAGGTATCAAGCAGGAAGCGCAGGCCGACCCGGTGCGGCTGAGTGTCCCAGTTCTCGATCAGGTAGCGGACCAGGCAGGTGTCGGGCCGGCCGGTCTGCTCGCCGCGCACCACCTCGGCCGTCTGGGTGATGACCACCTTCTCCGCATCGTAAATCCAGATCGATTTGCAGCCGTCGCGCTCCCGGCCGTCGGCGTCCTTGCCCAGGGGGACTTTCGGTTGCAGCCAGCGGCCCGGCCACTGGCCCGAGAGCCGGCCGGTCAGGGTGCGGAAGGGACGCTCGCCGAACAGCCATTCGTTACCATCAAGCCGGACGCAGACGTTGTTGGTGAATCCTTTCTCCTCGAAGCAAAGGCGCTTGACTTTCCGGCGGCTGTCGGCCTCGTTGTACATGACCAGGCCGAAGCGCATGCTCGGCTCCCAGATGGCCTCCGTGCCGCCGCGGTCCTGCCGGCCGTCGGGCGGCTTGATGCCGTCGGCCCCCAGTAACACGAATTCTTGGGTGTCGTGGAATTGCAGGGCCACGCGGAGGTGGGGGTCAAGCGGGTGCGGGTCGTTCTCGACGCGGGCATTGAGGAGGGCATCGCGGCAGATGATGCCGCCGAGCACTAGGACCAGCAGGGCAGCCAAAGCGCCCTGCACCAGCGCCGTCCACAAGGAGAACGGCCGGCCCTTGCGCGGTCGGCGGGCCCGCCGGGGCGGCGGCTCATCGGCCGGTTGCACGACCGGGATCACATCGAGGATCGGTTCCTCCCCGGGGCGCGGGCGAGGAGTGCCGGCGACCGCCAACACCACCGGGATGACGAAGCCCTGGCGGCCATTGGACCGGATGGTCAGTCGGGCCTCCAGCGTCTCGCCGGGACGGTCGGGAACCGACGGGACCAGCAAGCAGACGGCGGCAGCACGCCCCTGCGGTTCGACGCGCTCCACTTGCAGCCACGGCTGGTCGCTGTCGGCGAAGGCGTAGACAGGGCGCTTTTCGTCGGTGCGGACGTCGAGTTGGCGGCGGATAGTGGCGCCGGGCCGGCCGACGAGCTGGATGAAGCGCTCGCTGACCTCCACCTTGGGCGCCGTGGACAGGCCCAGCGCCTCGAAGAACTGCTGGATGGCGGCGACGCCCGAGGCAACCGGCCCCTGGATGGGGTAGGTCCAGCCGTTCGCGCGATACCACTGGGCCACCGCCCCGTTCTCGAAGTAGATGGCCGCTTCCTTCGGACGGTCGCGGGCTTTCTCGGCGAGCTGCCGCGGGCTGACGGCGCCGGCCAGCACCCCCTCGGGGAAGGGTTTGACATGTACCTCGGCCCGGACCACTACGGTGGCGCTGCCGCCATTGGACTCGATCAGTAGCCGGCCCTCCAGCGGCTTGCCGCCGCCGGTCACATAGCGAGCGCGGAGGCAGACGGTCAGGACCAGCTCGCCGCGGACCTGAAAGACCTTCTGCCGGCCGCCGGCCGCATCCCCCAGTGATAGCCAGACACGATCACTGCTCACACTGCCGCGGAGTAGGCGCATCCCCTGGTTGATCAGATGAACCTGGAAGACCCGGTCCTCGCCGCCCGTGAGCAGGCCAAGGTTAACCTCGCGCGGCTCGACCTGGAGGCTGGCCGGCTCAAGAACCCCGGTGGTCGGCAGCCGGACCAGGAACTGATCGAGCCCCCATTCGCGGTCGGGAAAGCGGGCTGCCTCTCGGGCGATGCGGGCCAGGTCAGGCCGGCCAAGCGAATCCAGGAAGCGCTCGAAGCGGCCGTCGCCGAGCAGCTCGCAGGCCTCGGTCCAGTTGTCGTGGCAGGCCAGGACCAATTCATCGAAGGTCCGACAGGTCCGGCCCGAGGGGAAGATGAATGGGGCGGGGAATGGCCGTCGCCCCAGCGGCACGGTGGCACCCGTGCCGGCCCGGGCGGGAAGGGGGTTGCCGTCAAAGTAGCAGTAGGCAGCTTCCGCTGGATTGGCGCGGGAACAGCGGCTACAGGTCTGGGCCATCGCACTCATGCCGGCTTCCCTCGTGGCGCGCGCCGATTCCCGAACCGGTGCGCTTGGCATCCCGGTCCCTTTATACCGCGTCGGAAAGAGTCAGGGAAGCACCCCGCTTGCGGTCTTTTCTCGGAGCGGGAGCGTCTGCATTGCTACCAGCCCAGAGCGCCAGCGACGGGTACTACCAGCCCAGAGCGCCAGTGACGGGTACTACCAGCCCGGAGCGCCAGCGACGGGGGACCTTGCTCGGAGAAAACGTCTGCAGTGCGGTCACTCGGCTCGGCGTCGTCTCCGTCTCCTCCTCTCGCGGTGGAGCTTGCGCCGATGCCGGCTCTGATATTGCAGTGTCAGACGGGTGATCCATTGATGGCCGCAGTAGGAGCATTGGTGCTTGTAGTGATAGGTAACGACCCGGAGGAAGAGCTTGGCCTTGGCCTCCGCTTGACGCCGCTTCGCGCGGGCCTTGCGGTCCTCCAGTTCCTCGCCATCCTTCTCCTCGGGGACGGGGTGCCAGCCGTCGCCGTCCTTGTAATAAAGCTCGCTGTCCACCAGATCGTTGCCCGCGTCGTTCCGGGCCCAAAGGCGGTGGCAGGAGGGGCAGCTGGTAGCGTAACCGTACAGGACGACAAGGAAGGCGACCAGCGACAGGCTGCCGCCGATGACCAGGGCGTGCTGATAGCGGGTGGCTTTCTCTCCCCGGCTGACAGCGAGATTTTCTTCCCGCGCCTGCGCCAGCAAGACGAAGCAGGTCAGGCAGGCCCCGGCCGTCACCAGCAGGGCCAGCCGGACGCGCAGGCCCATCTCAGCGAAGAATTTCCATGTCCGCCGAGTGGCCCGGCTCAGCAAGCTGCCGCGACGGAGCCAGAACGGTTGACCTTCCGGCAGCGGCGTGGGCGAAGGGATGGGACAGCGCAGACCGCACTCGGGGCAGAACATATGCCCGCCCGCTTCCTCGTCGAGCGCTTCCATCCGAGTTTTGCAGTCCGGGCAAGCGAAGCGGATCATTGTCGGCCCCTCGCCCGGATCACGGAATGCGGCATGATCGGTTGCGGTCCATCAGCCCCTCTCGTTCTCTCTGCGAACTGGATCGAACCCAGACGCCAAGGTCGGAGGTTGTTCTCCTGCCTCCCGTGCGGTCCGGGAACGGGGCCAATTCACACCGTACTCCCGTCGGTCCTAAGAGTCAAGCGGCCGCCGAGTGCAATTCCGCCATGACTTGCTGCGGAGATTGTGGTTGATAGCGCCGCGGCGCTATTCCCCCTGCCGGATGCTGCAACAACTCTGCCCATCACCGTGCGATTGCTGATCCGCTGACAGACCTGATGAAGATCCTAATGGGGGACGGGGTATACTACGTTGTCCGTTGCGGACAAGTATGCAGTACCTTGTGAGGCACGAGATGCTGACCGGACGGATTCATCTGGCGCCGCAGTCGGTCGCGTGGGCGGACGTACCCTGGATCAGCGCCTCCGCCTCAGCGCAGAGCAGCCACTTTTCCAGCGCGTCCCAGGACAAACCTGTTGCCGTTGGGGGCCTGTCCCGCCGAGCCCGGTCGAGCCATTCCTGGGCTTCGCGCGCCTGCCCCAGGCAGTGATGGGCCATTGCCAGGAAAACCCAGTCGTGAAAGGCTCCTCCCCGGCCGTGAATCTCCACCGCCTGGTGCAAGCGAGCGACTGCCTCCGGAAAGCGTCCGGCCCGGTAGAGGACCGCGCCGTGGGTGTTCAGCCAGGCATGGCGCGTCTGCTTGTGCCTGGCTAATAGTTCTTCATCCTCCGCGCGCACCTGGATGCGGTCCAGCACCCGCAGAGCATGCTCGATCAGCGCCAGGGGCTGCTTCCAGTCCGAGACGGCATCCGGCCCCAGGGCGCACATCATGGCGAGGTTGTTGGCCAAGCCGGGGTCCACCTGCGAAACGTCGGCTGGAAGCGTTTGGAGCAGCCGGACGCAGACGCGCTGGTAGGCCGCCTGATTGCCGGCCTTCAGACAGGCCAGGGCGTGGTGATAGCAGACTTGCAGGTCCAGCGCCCCTTTTTCCACTGCCCGGGCCAGGTCGGCATCCCGCTCAGCCTCTTTGCTGAGGTGGTGGTAGGCCAGGGCGCGGTCCACATAAGCCTGCGGCTCGCCGGGACAGGCCGCGATCAGCCGATCCAGATACCACAGGGCGCGGGGCCACTCCCGCCGCTGGGTAAACCACACCGCGCGGTGGCGATACCAATCGGCCAGGGCCTCGCCGCCGTGGGCCGCCTGATCGTAAGCCCTTGCCGCCTGTTCCAGGTCACCGGCCTCGCTGTAAGCGCGGCCCCGCCGGGCGTGGGGGAGCCAGTTACCGGGCTCCAGGGCGGTGAGTCTATCCAGGTGCCAGAGCAGGGCAGTGATGTTGCCATCCTCCTCAGCGGCGCGGGCACGGGTCTCATGCCAGGCCGCCTCATCAGGCAGCTCGCCCAGAGCGGGGTCGGCCTCTGACCAGCGGCGCCGGAGCTCTTGCCGCTTTTCCTCCCAGGTTTTGACATCGAGCAGGACCGTGGCTGTCCCCTTGGGTGTCACGCCGCCCACGGCCTGCACCCAAACTTCCATCCGGTCCGGGTCATCCGCCACCGGCCGGGACAACGGCCAGGTGTACATGGCGCCGGTATCGGTCGCCGTCACCACCGCGCTGCTCTGGGGCGTGAAGGTCAGGCTCAGCACACCGCGGCGGTGGAGGAGCGGCGGACCAATGGGGAGGCCGGTCGCCGTGTCCCAGAGCCGGACCGTGTTATCGTGGCACAGCACGGCCAGGGTCTTCCGGTCGGGGCTGTAGCGCAGGGCCGCCACGGGGTGCGGCTGAACCATTGCCGGGCCGCGCCGTAGGCCGGTCGCTGGGTCCCACTGCTGCACGCTGCCGGCTGTGTCACAGGTTGCCAAGGCGGCCCCATCGGCGCTGAAGGCGGCCAACTCCGCCCGGTCCAGGGGAAGGGGGTCTTTGCGAGGTTGGCCCGTTCGGGTGTCCAGGGTATGAAGGACTCCGCCCCTGGGATCGAAGGCCAGAAGGGTCCGCCCCTCCTCGGCAAAAGCCAGTCCCCCCACATATTCGCGCGGCGGCAGCGAGACCTTCACGAACTGTCCGACCGGCTTGCCGCTCGTGACGTTCCAGAGCCGGAAGCCGGCGCCCAAATTGCTCCAACCGGACTTGTAGCCGACGGCCAGATGTCGGCCATCGGGACTAAAGACGAGACGGGTAGCAACCGTGTCCTCGTGCAAGACGGAAAGTATCCGGGCGGTTTTGACGTCCCAGAGGAAGGTCCCGCCCACGCATGCGGCTGCCAGCGTTCGGCCGTCGGGACTGAAGGCCAGCCCGTGGATCAGCTTGGGGGAGCGCAGGAGAGGGGTGCGTGGCTGGCCGGTGACGGCATCCCAGACGCGGATGACCGGCGCCCCTTCCGGAAGATGCCCTCCCCACGACGCATCCGTGGCGGTTGCTATCAGGGATCCGTCTGCACTAAAGGCAGCGAGGCCGACATAGGAGTGCCGCAGCGGCCGGCCCCGAGGCTGGTTGGCAGCGACATCCACGAGCCGGCCGAACCCTTGCCCCGGAGGGTTCAGGGACCCCAGATCACTCAGGGCCAGCCCTTTTGTGCCGTCGGGGCTGAAGACCACGTCGCGGAACAAGGGCCGGGCATCGGGCCGCAGCGTCCGGGGAGTGGCAGCGATGGTCTGTTGCAGCTGAACGTGCCGGGTCTGCCACAGGCGGAGCGTCCCGTCGGCGGTCACCGTCAGCACCTGGGCCCCGTCCGGGGTGACGGCAAGCCTGCGCCAGCTTTCCGTGCCCTCGAAGACCTGGGTGGGAATGTCGCCGCCTCGCTGTTGGCCGACGTCCAGGTCATACAGCCGAATCCGCTGGTCCCGGCACCACGAGGCCAGAACTTGGCTGTTGCGGCTCAGCGCCGAGTAAAGGGCTCCACGGCCCGGCCGCCAGACCTCGCCGGCCAGGTTCCCGGTGGCCGTGTCCCACCAGGAAACCGAGCCGTCGCATTGCCTCTCCTGCCCCCCGATCACCGAATCGTCGCCGTTAATCGACAGGATCAGCCGACCGTCCCAGTTTATCCGCGGGTCCTGCCCCCCGCGCGGGGAGTGCAGCGACGGCAGGGCCTTGCCGGTTTGCAGGTCGATAAACTCCGCCCGCGGCGGTGTGCCGCGCCGAAAAACTACCAGAACGTTCTTGCCGTCCCGGTCGGCAGTCACGTGATAGCTCTCCCCCGGGTTGAACTTCAGCTCGCGCGGATATTCCGCTCCGGTGGCCACATCCCAGAACCGGCGATAGCCAAAGAACACATTTTCCGCGTTGCCGACCGTCACGACGACGGATCGGGCCGGACCGCGGAAGGATGCAGAGCACTCCGTAACCCGGTTGTCGGGGTTGCGGTGCCGCTGGGGCCCACCGAGGAACTCGCCGGTTGCCGTTTTCACAACGAACCAGTCCACGCCGGCACAGGTTGTCACAAGAGACCCGTCGGGACTGATGTCTCTCGGGACATGCCCGAGAGGCAGGGGAAGCGGCGCTCCGGCCAGCTCACCGGTGGCGATGTCCCCGTACCGGAACCGGCCGGCGCGATCGCAGGTAACGAACGTCTTGCCGTCC
Organism: Gemmataceae bacterium; assembly: GCA_035575035.1. Classification (GTDB taxonomy): domain Bacteria; phylum Planctomycetota; class Planctomycetia; order Gemmatales; family Gemmataceae; genus DATLYH01. The sequence goes on along the minus strand of DATLYH010000131.1, from coordinate 2,863 downwards.
GGTTCCAGGAGCCGCAGGACCCCCCCCACGCCTTCGGGGGGACGCGACGCCCACTGGAGCCTCGGGAGCTGGCGGCTCCAGGCGGCCAGATTGGTGCGGACCACGCGGCGGAACTCCTGAGCATCGGCCGGCGCGAGCCGCCAGGCTTCCAGCATGCTGAACAGTCCCTCTCCCACCGCCCCGGCGTTGCACTGGTCAAGGGCGGCAGCGAACTTAAGCTCGGCCGCCCGCAGGTCGGACTGCTGCCGGGCTTGCTGGGCGGCGTTGTAGGCCTGTTCTTTCTCGTCGGCGAGCTGCCGGGCCACCGCCGCAGCGTGCCGGGCCTCCGCCGAGGCCTTCTTTGCCTCGCCGGCGCGCTGCTGGGCCTGGAAACCGAAAAAGGTCGAGACGCCCGTGCCGGCCAACACTGCCAGCACGACCGCCGCTATCAGCCCTGCCAGCGCCGGCCGCCGCCGCGCCCACTTCCACATCCGCTCCATCGTACCGGCTGGTCGGGCCTGGATGGGCTCGTGCGCCAGGAAGCGGCGCAGGTCGTCCGCCAGGGCCTGGGCGCTGGGGTAGCGCCGGGTCGGCTCCTTTTCCAGGCATTTGAGGCAAATGGTTTCCAGGTCAGGCGGCACCGGGGGAAGCAGGCGCGACGGCGGCACCGGCTCAAAGTCGAGCACCTGGTTCAGCACTTCCAGGGAAGACGCCGCCTGGAACGGCGGCCGACCGGTCAGCAGTTCGTAGAGAATCGCCCCCAGCGCGTAAACATCTGTCGCCGGCCCGACGCGGTGGCTCTGCCCGCGCACCTGTTCGGGGGCCATGTAGCTGGGCGTTCCCAGCAAGAGGCCGGTCTGCGTCAGCCGCAGGTCGTTGTGCAGCTGCTTGGCCAGGCCAAAGTCCGTGATCTTGGGAACCCACCAGCGCGGATCGCGAATGGAAGATCGAAGATCGGCTTGGACCGTTTCGGCCGCACCCCTCGATTCACGCTCTTCGCTCCGCGACAGAAGAACATTGGCTGGCTTGAGGTCGCGGTGCACGATACCCTGTTGATGGGCATACTCCATGGTCCGGGCCAACGTCTCGACCAGGCCGGCGGCCGCCTGGGCAGGCAGGGGCTTGCCACCGAGGGCCTCCGCCAGGTTGCCCCCTTCCAGGTACTCCAGGGCGAAGTAAGGCTGCTGATTGTAGGAACCCACCTCATAGATTTGCACAATGTGCGGGTGGCGCAGCCGAGCGACCGTCTCCCCCTCGATGCAGAAGCGGACCAACTCTTCCGGCGAGGCGTGCTTGCCGGCCAGGATCATCTTGAGAGCGACCAGACGGTTCAGCTGTTGGTGGCGTGCCAGATACACCACAGCCATGCCGCCCCGGCCCAGTACGCGCAGGATCTCGTAACCGGGGACGCGGGGCCAGTCGCTGGCCGCGACGGTGCCGGAGGGTGGATCGACCGATCCATCCGCGGGGAGTAATCGCCGCAACCGGTGCAGCGCCGCCTGGCGGAACCTGCTGCCCGAGCTACCGCCGGAGCGGACCGCACGAGAGCGGGAAGCAGGGCTTGGAGATTGAAGATCGGGAAGAGGGGTGGCCCCTTCGATCCTCGCGTCGCGGTCTTCGATCTTCCCTCCGCCGGAGACCTCGCCCTCCGGACCAAACCGCGGCTCTGCCGCCAGGTCGGTCAAGTTCTCCAGGATTTGCTGGCACCGGTTACAGGTCTCCACGTGAACCGCCAGGGGTTGTTCCTCCGCGCCGGGCAACTGCCCGGCCAGCATCCGCTGGAGCTGCTCTGAGGAAGGGCAGTCATTCATACCGACCCCACTTTTTCCAGCTGGGCAATCTCCTCCCGAAGCATCTTCTGGACGTTGCTCTTGGCCTTGAAGACGGCGGCAACCTGCATGCCGAGTCGGGCCGCCGCCTCGGCCCCCGACAGGCCGTCCAGGGCGGTGAGCTGGAATGCCTCCCAGGTGCGGGCCTCCACCCGCTGCCGCACTCGTTCGGCGGCTAGCTCCAGCAGCTCCAGGTCGAAGATCTCATTCAAGCGCGTTTCCAGGTCGTCCCGGGCCTGGACGGTCTGCAAAGCCTTGAGGGCCTCGCTGTCGCCCGAGCCGGCGACGGCCCGCTGTCGGTCCGCCACGAAGTCGCTCCAGGCGTGGCGAGTCAGCGTCTTCAGCCAGGCGCGGAAACTCCCGGCAGGGTCGTAGACGAAACTGCGCATCTTGGCCGCCAGACGCACTAACACCGTCTGGGTGACGTCCTGAGCATCGGCTTCTTGCAGGCCCCAAGCCCGGCACCAGGCGTGAATTTTGGGACCATAGCGCTGGACGAACTCGTCCCAGGCGGACTGGTCCGAGGGATCCCCTTGCAGGCGGGCCAGCAGGCTGGACCGGGTCCGCAAAGCCGATGGATCGTCCATGGATAGTACCCCTTCTGGCGGCAAAAGCTGAACTCATTTTCTCCCGAAGGAGGCAAGTTGTCACGGCCAATCGGTGAGGGAAAAAAGTGCTCCGGCGGTTCAGATTGGGGCCGGAGCGGCGGTACCGTTCATTGGCCGTCATCCCGACGACGGACCACAAGGTTTGCGAACAGTTTTGCACCAGAGGCAGCATGTCATGAACCCCTTCCGTCGCAAGGTTTCCCTTGGATCCTGGCTCCGTCGCTTCTTTGGTCCGGGCCGACGCCCCCAGGCTGACCGCCGGGCGGCGCGGCACCGGCGGCTTTATCTCGAGCCTCTGGAGGACCGTACCCTTTTGTCCAACCAGTGCGTGGACCTCGGGCCGCTGCGCTTCTGCGCCCCTGCGTTCACCCAGAATGGCAATAACTACTCCGCCGACGGCACGATCCAACTCGGTTTTGCTCCCACGGCGGGAGAAGCCTTCCGGCC
>DATLYH010000130.1:0-21939 GCA_035575035.1 Gemmataceae bacterium | reverse complement strand
GATCCGCCGGAACACCGCCGTCAGCGCCTCGGGATCGCCCGCCAGGAACGCTTCGCCGCCGGTCGTGGCGGTGATGGTGACGATCTCGTCTTGAATCCGGTCCATGCCGATGATGACGGCGAAGACGGTGATGTGGTCGTTTTTCAGCTCGCGGGCGATGGCCTCGGCATTGCCGCCGTGCAGGTCGAAGCTCTCACCGTCGCTGATGAGGATGATCATGCGATCCCCCTCCTGGCGCTCGGCCAGCACCTTGCGGCAAGCCCGCAGCGCCTTGCCGATCTCGGTGCCGCCGAAGCCGGGCGGAAGGTTCTCCGGCCGCATGAACGGCGGGGAGCACTTGATGGCGGAGACATCCGAGGTCAACGGGCACCAGTGCAGGTAATTGTTGCCGAAGAAGGTCAGGCCAAAGGCATCCCCCTTGCGATAACTGCAAAAGGCCTCGGCCTCCTTCATGGCGGCGTCATAGCGGGTGCCGTCACCGAACGGCGCGGTCATGCTGCCGGAGACATCCAGACACAGTTCGATGTTGGTGAGCACCCGTTTTTCCTTCGGCTCGCCGAGCTGCTGCGGCCCGGCCAGGAGCACGATGACGACCGCCAGCAGCAGCGGCGGCAACGACTCAGCCACGCCAAGTATGATGCGCCAGCCCAAGCCGCGGCCGGGCCGGCCATAGTCGAACGGCAGCACCAACCGTCGGCGCTCGCCCCGCCAGACCCAGACGAGCAGGGCCGCCGGGACCAACAGTGCCAACAACACCCCCGGATACAAAAAGTTCATGGTTGCCTCGCCGGTTCAACCTCCGCCAGGTCGATTGCCTCGGGGGGAATGTTCTGATACGGTCGGAGCAGCGCGGCAACGTCCACGTGGGCGGCGGTGCCCGGGCGATGGAGCCAGGCCTCCAGCTGCGCGAGAAGCGGGCCCGCCTCCTGATGCGCCCGCAAAAGCGTCATGGCCTCGGCCGGCCGGGCGTTCTCCAGGCGCAGCCGCCGACGCCAGAAGGCCAGCAAGGCCCGCTCCAGCTCCGCCAGCTGACTCGGCGTCAGTTTGCCCGCCAGGGCCTTTTCGACCAGCGGCCGCAGCCGGTCGGCCACCGTCAACGGCCGGGCCGCCGCGCCGGCGTCCCGCTTCTTCCGCCGGCCAACCAGCAGGATGGCCAGCAGCCCCGCTACCCAAAGGATGCCGACCCCGACCAGCAGCAGCCGGTAGCCGCCGAGGACGGGCGACGGCCGCATTGCAAGCGGGTTGGGCTCGATCTGCCCGGGCGGCAGGACCGATTGGATTTCCACGCGGAGCGGCGGCAAGTCGGCCGTCGAGGAGCCATCCTTGCGCCGCAGGTAATCGCGCAGGTCGAACGTCCCGGGCTCCAGGCCGTAGTAAACGAAGCTGTAGCGGAAGGCGGTGCCGTGCGGGTAAACCTCGGCGATGCGCAGGACAAGGGGGGACCGGTCCGATAGCGGCCGGACCTCCAGCTCGGGGCCGGGCAGAACAACCTGGTCGATGCGGGCCGCCATGCCGACCGTCGTGCTGCGCCGGTCCTCCGCGCGCAGCGCCCCCGTTCCCACGAGAACAATTGTCAGCGCGACCACGACATCCCCGGTTCGCCGCGGCGCATCGTGGCGAACCGATCGGATCTGGTGGAAATCTCGCCGGATCATGGCTACCTCGCACCTCGGCCGAGCAGGTTGCGCGATTTGAAAAAGTGCCGCAGCCGTGGGACGAACGGCCGATCTGTCTCGATCCGCAGATAATCGATGCCGGCCCGCCGCATTTGCCGCGCCACTTCCTCCGGGTCTACCCAGCGCTGTCGGCCCCGGGTGACAAAGGGGCGTCCGGTCTCCGCCTCGCGGGCATGGAGAAAGCCGCTGCCGCGCAGGCCGCGCTCCGCCGGGTCCTGGAGGTGGAGGACGGCGCAGTCGTGCTGCTGGGCTAACTGTTTTAACGCCGGCAGTGCCTGCGGGTCGTGCAGATCGCTGAGCACAATGACCAGGGCCCGGCTTGTCAGGGTTGGGACCAACTCGGCGATACGGCGGCCGATGGCTGTCGGCTCGTCATAGCGGAAGTGGCGCAGGCGGTGCAACCATTGCATGATCTGGTCGGCCGACAGGCTCGGGTCAACACGGAGGTCCCGGCCGCCGACGCCGACGATGCCGACCGGGCTGATCCGGTCCAGGCAGGCGAACGCCAGCCCTCCGGCGATATGGACCGCCACGGCGTACTTGCTCCGCGGCTGCGAGCTGATGGTCATGGACGCCGACGTGTCCAGCAACAGGTAGCAGGGAAGCCGTTTGGGCGCCTCGTACTCCTTGACGTGGATCTTGCCGGTGCGGGCGGTGACGCGCCAGTCGATGGCGCGGATCGGATCACCCCACTGGTACGGCCGCGACTGCACATACTCGATCCCTGATCCCAGAAACGGCGAGCGGTCGGTGCCGTAGCTGAGGCTGTCAGCGAGCCGCTTGACGGCAATCAAGAACTGCCGCGCGTTGAGATGATCGCAGGTTTCAAGGAAACCTTCCACGGACACCTCCCGCCTGCCGCTTGCGGCATGGCGTTGTTCAGCCGGCCCTCTTGTCGGAGCGCACGGCCCCCAGATCGTGCAGAATCTCCTGGAGCACCTGGGCCCCCGTTTGGCCGTCGGCCAGGGCCTCATAGTTCAGCCGCATGCGGTGGAGAAACACATCCTCGGCCAGGGCGAAGAGATCGTCGGGAATGACGTAGTTGCGGCCGTGGATCAGCGCCCGGGCCCGCGCCGCCTTGATCAGGGCGATGCCGGCCCGCGGACTGGCCCCCAGCTCAATGCTCGGATGGCGGCGGGTGCGCTCGACCGTCTCCACCACGTGCTCCAGGAAGGTGTCACTGACGTAAACCTGATGCACCGCCTCCATCGCGGCCACTAACTCCGCGGTCGAGCCGACCGGTTTGTCATCGAGGATGTCGAACTCCGTTCGGGCCACAGCGCCGCGATCCTCACGCCGCACCCCCAGCCGCATGTTCCGCCGCAGGATTTCGCGCTCCTCCGCCGGCGTGGGGTAGTCGAGGCGGTGGCAGAGCATGAAGCGGTCGAGCTGGGCTTCCGGCAGCTCGAAGGTGCCGCTCTGCTCGACCGGGTTCTGGGTGGCGATCACCAGAAACGGGGCGGGCAGCTTGAACGTTTCCTTGCCGATGGTCACCTTGCGCTCCTGCATTGCTTCGAGCAGGGCGCTTTGCACCTTGGGGGCGGCGCGGTTGATCTCGTCGGCCAGGAGGAGGTTGGTGAAGACCGGCCCCTTGTTGACGCGGAACTGGCCGGTCCGCTGGTCGAGGACTTCGGAGCCGAGGATGTCCGACGGCAACAGGTCGATGGTGAACTGGATGCGGGCAAAGGCCAGGTCGATGGTCTTGGACAGCACGGCCACCAGCAGCGTCTTGGCCAACCCCGGTACGCCTTGCAGGAGAAGGTGCCCGCCGGTGAACAGGGCGATGAGCATCCGTTCGACCACGACATCCTGGCCGACGACCACCGACGCGATCCGCGCCCGGACTTCCTGGATGAAACGGACCGTGTTGTCGGCAGCGGGAGTTGATTCGGTTGACATCGCAGGACTCGGCCATCAGGGACTGGGCAGAGGCAGAATAGGAGCATGTTCCGACGATCCTATCCGAGGGTGTCGGAGATGTAAAGGAGAAACTGAGGCGGATGACGACGGGGCCGGGGACTGCGGTACTGGTCGGTTGTCCTTTTGCCTCCAGCGGCGGGCGGTGCCAGGGATGGATGCCCTGAGAGGGCGTCGTCACGGTTTCAAGTCGAAATCGTGAACCGTCTGGTCCGCGCTGACGGTGGCCGACAACCCCGAGGTCGCAGTGCTGCGGTACTTCTCCGGGATGTTCTTGACCTTCTTGAACTGAGGATCGGGCGGGCCGCTCTTCGACTCCACGATCCGCAGCGGCGGGAGGACGATGACCTTGTACTCGCCTGCCGGCAGGGCGGCCTGGTAGGCCCCGTCCGGCCCGAGCTCGACCTCCGTCCCGCGGCCGGTCTTCTCGTCGTTGAACTGGACCGTCCCTTCCGTCACCGGTTCGCCCCGGAACGTCACCTTTCCCCGGATGGGGATCGGGCGGTCGCCGGAACTGCAACCGGACCCCATCAGCCCCAGATGGGCCAGCAACAGGGCTGCGATCGTCGCTCGGATTCGGAACCCCGACGGCATAACCGTCCTCCTGATTGTGCCCGAACCGTACCTTCGTCGGGCCGCCGTGTGGCATCGGCTGTCAGCTGGTACCCCACGGCGGCCATCCCGGAGTCTTCGAAGCTCCCCGGCGTGTGGTGCATCGCCCGCCCCCTCACCCCTACTCCTTTCTCCCAGCTGAGGGAGAGGGTGAGGGGGAACAATCAGTCGGCGGCTACGTTGCCGTCGTCCCGATCGACCAGGTTTTGTAGCGTGAGCAGGGCGATCGAGTCCTGGAGGAACGTGACCGAGCCGTCGCCGCGGAGGACGTTGACCCCGCCGCTGTGGAGGGACGCCAGGGGAGTGTTGCAATTCGGGTGGAGCTGCCAGTTGGCTGTCACCGGCGGATTGGGGGTCTGGCGGATCGTGGTCAGGTTGAAGCATCGGCCGTCCATGTCATTATTGCCGGAGTCGTGCATCCCCGTGGTAGACCAGGTCCCATCGCCGTTCGGCACGCGGGAGTTCTTGGCGCCCATCCAGGGGCCGCTGTTGGGTGTGGCCGTGCGGTTCTGAGTGTTCCCGCGGAGATAAGCGGACTGCTCCCCCACGATCACGGTGTTCGACAGGCCGTCGGTGAACTGGGCAAGGCGGATCGCCAGGTTGCCCGGGAAGGCCCCACCGGCCGAGTGGTGGGCGGCCCCCGATGGACTGGTGCGGTCGGTGGTCCGGTGGTTGGTGCTCCCGGCGATGGCCACGTAGCTCCCCCAGAAGAAGTCCCATTGCGAGCCGGTCGAGGCGACCGTGAGAGACTGCGACGCGGGCAAGTTGGACGACGGGCACCGCCAGATCTTCGGCCGCAGCTGCTGGCACAACGCCCGCTTCTTGTCGAACTCGGCCACCGGGGTGGTGGCGGTCCCCATCCACCACGTCGAGCGGATCGAGAACGCCCCTGTCCCTTGTGGGATGGCGTTGTAGCCGGCGTCCTGCTCGATGTACGGCATGGTCAGCCACCACAGCGTCGGCCCGTGGCTGCCCCCGCCCACCGTGAAGACCAGCGATTGCGGCGGCAGCGTGCCGTGCGCAGACTCGTAGTTGTGCAGCGACAGGCCGATTTGTTTCAGGTTGTTCTGGCAGGTGGAGCGGTTGGCGGCCTCGCGGGCCTTCTGCACCGCGGGCAACAGCAAGGCAATGAGGACGGCAATGATGGCGATCACCACCAACAATTCAATCAAGGTGAAGCCGGCCCGACGGCCCAGGTTTGGTGAGAGTGACATCACGACCTCCAATGGGTTCGATGACGATGGGAGGTGGATCTACTCTGCACATGGTACCGTGCTGCTCCGGCTCCCGTCAATCAGGGCGGCGGAGAGGCGGGCTTAATGCGATTTGCTGGCTTCGGGTGCCGCTGCGACGCCGTTACTCCCATTGGGCGGCTTGCCACTGTCATCGGGCCAGTCCTCGAAGCGGACGGCAACGCGCTTGGAGACGCCCGACTCTTGCATGGTGATGCCGTAGAGCACATCGGCGGCCGCCATTGTCTTCTTTGAGTGGGTGATAAGGATGAACTGCGACTCGTCGAGGAACTCGCGCAGCACCGCGGTAAAGCGGCCGATGTTAGCCTCGTCGAGGGCGGCGTCCACCTCGTCGAGGATGCAGAACGGGCTCGGCTTGCTGCGGAAGATGGCCAGCAGCAGCGCCACCGCCGTCAGCGTCTTCTCGCCGCCCGACATCAACGAGATGCTCCGCAGCTCCTTGCCGGGCGGCCGAGCCACGATCTCGATGCCGCATTCCAGGATGTCGTTCTCATCCTCCAGGACAATGTCGGCCATGCCGCCGCCGAACAGTTTGCGGAACAACTCATGGAAGTGGGAGCGGATGGCGGCGAAGGTTTCGGCGAAGAGCCGCCGGCTGTCCTGGTTGATGCGGGCGATGATCTCTTGCAGCGCGCGCTGGGCGGCGGTCAGGTCGTCAAGCTGGGCGTGGAGGGAGCCGGCCCGCGCCTCCAACTCGGCCAGCTCTTGCAAGGCATCGAGGTTGACGCTGCCGAGCCGGTCGAGCTTGCGGCGCAGTTCGGCGATTTCTTCCTGGGCCGCCGCCGGGTCCACGTTTAGCCACGAGCCCCCCTCCTCCGAGGGGGCGAGGGGGGCAAGCATTTCTCCCCCCTCCCCCTGTAGGGGGAGAGGGGTTGGGGGTGAGGGGGACGCGCAGTTAAACGTCTCCTGGTACAGCGCCGCCAGGTCAATCTGATAGTCCTCGCGAAGGCGGTCAACCAGAGTGTCGCGGTGATGGTGCAGGTCGTTCACTTCCAGCTCGCGGGCATGGACCTGCTCTTGCAAGCCGCGCCAGGTGCCGCGGGCCTGTTGCAGCTGGTCAAGTAGTTGCTGCCGTTGCCAGCGTTCCTGGTCGCGGCGGCTGCCCAGCTCGGCCAGGCGGCGCTCGGCGGCCTCCTTCTCCAGGTACCGGCTCGCCAGGGCCGCCGATGCCTGAAGCATGACGCGCTGGCTCTCTTGCAGACGGGCCCGTACCGCGGCCAGATGCTGCTCGACCTGCCGTTGCTCCTGGCGCCGCTGTTCCACGTCGGCCTCCAGCTGCCGATGTCGGGTCTCAGCGGCGGCCCGGCGGGCCTCGACCTGGGCCAGCGCCACCCGGGCGGCGGTGCATTCCTGCTGTTGCTGTTGCCGCTGTTGCTCGCGCGCGCGGGCCTCCTGCTCGGCCTCGCGGAGGCGCTGCTGAAGCGCTTGCACCTGCCGCTCGGCGGCTTCCGCCTGTGACCGAGCCTGCTGCCAGGCGCCTTCCAGGTCCGCAATTTCCTGCTCGATACCGCTGATCTCGCTCCGGCTGACGGCAACCTCCTCGTGCAGTCCCTCACGGCGCTGCTGGCGCTGGAGCAGTCGGCTGCGCAAGTCGGTCGCTTGCTCGGTCAGCACATCAATCTCGTTCTGGGCGGCCCCGGCCCGGGCATCCAGGGCGGCAGCGGCTTCACGCAACTCGCTTAGCTCCCCCTCGGCCTCCAGGAGGAGGCAGTCCAGCTCATCGACCTGGACCCGCAGCTCGCGCAGCTCGCTTTTGCGCGAGAGGAGACCGGTCTCAGCGTGATGGGTGCCGATGGTCAGGGTGCCGTCCGGCTCCAACAACTCGCCCTGCAACGTCACGAAGCGGTAGCTCGCCGGCCGGCCGGCGCCGTTCGCCTCCTGGATCGCCCGGGCCGTGGCCAGGTCGCGGACGATCAGCGTTCCGCGCAGCAGCTCGGCCGGGAGGTGGCGCAGGTCGGGATAATCACAGGCAACGAGTTGCTCTGCCGGCGCAATCACGCCGGGGAAGTTACTGAGTGCGGCATGCGCTGCGGACGGGAGGCCGCCACGAGGAAGCGGCTCCTGTCCACCAACCGCTGATGCCTGCTCCCCGGGTTCGCCTCCCTGCTCTCTGCTCTCTGACCCCTGCCCCCTGACCCCTGTCATCGGCCGGAACGTCACTCGGCCGGAGAATGGTTGGCCGCGCTGGCGGAGGGCCTCGTCCAGCAGGGCGGGATCGCGGACGAGGAAGCTCTGCGCCCGCTCGCCCAGGGCCAGGTCGATCAGCGGGGCATACTCGCGCCGCACCGTCAGCAGGTCGGCCACCATGCCGCGGACGGTGCGCCAGGGTCCTGGATCAGGCTGGCTCAGCAAGGCGAAGACTTCGCGAACGCCGGTGCTCAATCCCTCGTGACTGCGCTCCAGTCCTTCAAGGACTTCGATGCGACTCGCCAGTCCGCTGCGGCGGGCGCGGAGGTCGGCCGCCCGCTGCTGGACGGCCTCGGTCAGCTGGCGCAGGCGCTCGCGTTCCTGACGCAGCTCGGCCAGCGCCTGCCGGGCGGCGGCCAGCCGGGCCTGCAAGGATTCTTCCGCCGCGGCCAGTTGCTGGAGCTCCAGATCGAGCGAGGCAAGGTGCTCGGCCGCCTGCGCCGTCTTCAATCGCAGCCGTTCGTGCTCGCGGCGGAGGTTGTCCACCTGGGCCTTGTAGCTGACCACGTCGTTTTGCAGCCGGGCCGCCTGCCGCATCTGTTCCAGGTGCTGCTCCTTGTCCGCCTCGGCCTGGCGCTGAAGCTCCTCCAGGCGCCGCTCGACCGCGGCCAGTTCCGCTTCGAGGCGCTGGGCCGCCTGCCGTTGTTCCTGGCAATCGGCGCTGGCGGCGCGGAATTCCGCGGCGGCACGGGCGGCGGACTCGGCCAGGGCGGCGACGTGGGCCGACACCTCCAACAGGCGGGCCTGGGTCTGCCGCAGGTCGGCCTCCAGGTCGGCGGCCAGGCCTCCCTCATGGGCCAGGGTCGTTTCCTCGGCGGCAATCTGCTGGCGGGCGTCGGCCAGGCGCACCTCCTGCTCGTGAACCGCCTGGTCCAGTGCGGCCAGCGACTCTTCCAGCCGGCGCACCTCGGCCTCCTGGGCCTCGGCCTGCCGCGCCTGTTTGTCGAGGCCGGCCCGCATTTGGTCAAGGGCAGCAATGGCGGCCTGGAGCCGGTCGGCCAGCTGGCCGTATTCCCGGAGCCCCAGGGCCACGCGCAGCTCGCGGAGCCGGTTACGGTATTCCTGGTAGCGTTGAGCCTTGGACGCCTGGAGCTTGACGCTGCGAAGCTGCTTCTCGACCTCGTCGCTGATGTCGCGGAGCCGCTGCAAGTCCTGATCGACGCGCTCCAGTTTGCGCAGGGCCTCGGTCTTGCGGGCCTTGAACCGACTGATGCCGGCGGCCTCCTCAAAGATGGTCCGCCGCTCTTTGGTCGAAGCTTGCAGCAGTACATCGACGCGGCCCTGCTCGATGATGCAATAGGCGTCGGCCCCGGCGCCGCTGCCCAGAAACAGCTGTCGGATGTCGCGCAGCCGGCTGGGTTGCTGGTTGATCAAATACTCCCCCTCGCCGTTGCGGTAGACGCGGCGGGTGATCTGGACCTCTTCGGCATCGGTGGCCAGCCGGCGCCGGCGGTTGTCGAAGGTCAGGGTCACTTCGGCCATGCCGTAGCTGCGCCGCGAGGTAGAGCCGTTAAAGATGACATCGGCCATCTCGGAGCCGCGCAGGCTCTTGGCGCTCTGCTCGCCGAGGACCCAGCGCACGGCGTCCACGAGATTGCTCTTGCCGCTCCCGTTTGGACCGACAATGGCGGTCAATCCGGGGGGAAAGTCAAACTGGGTCTTTTCCGCGAAACTCTTGAAGCCGACCAGTTCCAGGCGCTTGAGCATGCAATCACCGGGAGGCACAGCTCGGGCGGGTTGGGGCGGCTACCCCGCCTGGGGGAAGATCACTCAGTTCATGTTCCGCAGGAAGGCATCGCTTGGCAACGTCGGTTGCGCAAAAAAGCCGGGGCGGCCGATCTGAGGTGTCACCTCTGAAGATCGGCCGCCCCAAGGCGGCGCTTGAGGAAAACGGCGGCTTCCTCGTCCGGCTGCTATCGTCGCCACGGGGCGCGGTCGGCGGGCGGGGGGCGATCGCGCGCGGCGGCCTCGGCCTGGGGCTCCGGCGTCAGGCGCGGGCGGCGGGCCGGATCGCGCGCGAACAGGTTCGGCGTCGCTCCCAGGTCAAGCCGGCTGCGGACGATCTCCTCGTCGCGCTTGAGCAATTCTTGCTCGGTCGGTTCCTCTCGGGCTAGGTCGGTCCCCTTCTGCTCGCGCTTCTTGATCTCCTGGCCGGCCCGAACCAGTTCGTAGACGGAAACCGCCTGCGGCAAGGCATCGGCCATGACCCGGCAGGTCGCTGTCCCACAGGTCTCGACCTGGCGCAGCAACTCGACCGCCTCGGGGTAGCCGCCGCCCAGGCCGGCCAGCGTCCGCAGAACATCCTCCAGCTTGAGCGAGCACTGGCGGCGGGCGGGCGGCCGATTCACGGTGAAGCGGCTGATGGTGCAGCGCTCGTCGTGCTCGTCGGCGGTGATGGCGAAGTCGCCGGCCAGGAACTGGAATGGCGGCTTGAGGTACGCTTCCTCGCCGAACAACACAATCTCGGCCCGGCGGCCGCTCGTCATGTGCACCAGGGGCGGGCTGCCGGGAGCGACCTTGTGCAGCCAGAACGAGTCATTAAGCAACTCGCCTTGAACCGCCTCGTCACGCTCATCAAGGGCGCGAAGAGCGCGGAAAGCGCCGTAGCGGGTCTCCGCGTCGGGCGAGGCCAGCAACTCGCGCAGCTTGATATGGCAGACCGCCTCGTCCAGCGACGCCAGGGCGGTCAGGCTGAAGGCGCGGAGGGCCGGCTGCTGTTCGACCATGTCGGCCAGCACCTCACCCGCGGCCGACTGGTTCATGTAGGCCAGCGCCTCGGCGGCGCAAAAGCGCACCAGCGCATGCGGGCTCTTCAACCCTTCCTTCAACGCCGGCACCGTGTCATTGCCCAGCGCTTCCAGGCGGAGAGCGGCGATTACGCAGCGGTCGGGGTCAAGCAAGTCTTTCTCCAGCCGCTGGCGGTAGGCATTCCGCTCGGCCAGGGCCGCCGCCCCCGCCGCCTCGCGCAGCGGGATCAGACGGACGACGCGCAGGTAGCGCGGCAGGTTCAGCCGATACTGCGGCGGCACGCCGAGCAGGACATGGGTGTTGTTCTTCGCCACGGCCAGCTCGTCGCCCGGCGAGCGCGGGAAGGAGCCGTGGAAGGTGTGGTTGATGCGGTCGGCCACGGCGGCGGCCAGGCTGGCGTACTGCTTGTCACTGTTCAGGACCAGCTCGAAGGGGCGGTTGATCCGGCAACGGCCGCCGCCCCAGATGCGCCCGCGCCGCAGCCGGGCCTCTTCGTCGCCGTCGCCCAGGCCGACCAAGAGCCGGCCCTCGGCCACGACCAGCGGATGGCCGAGCAACGGCCGGTCGGCACCCCGACTGGTGGGGAGCAGGTTCTTGGTGGTGTCGTAGCTATACAGGTAACACTTGCGCAGATAGCCGCCGCGCAGACTGGTTGTCTTGCTTCCGGGCGGCAGTGTGATCTCGAGGTCAATTGGGTCTCCCTTGCGGGCCCCGGCCGGGATCTGGGCCGAGACCAGCACCAGCGACGTGCTCGGCGACGCCAGCACCTCGCGGACATTTTGCACGCCCTCCTTCTTGAGTTGGGTCTCGAGCATGGTACGGTAGCCGCCGGGAGGCGCGTCGCCGCCGGTGCCGTCCAGGTCAACCACCAGGCCGACACCGCCGACCGGGAGCGGCTCGACCCCGGCAACCGTGGTAACGTCACCGATGGTCTTGATCTCATACTTCGTTTCGGCCCGGTCGCTGTCGTCCTCTGACTGGAGCCGGGTCTGTTGATGCAGACAGCCGGCCGCCACGAGCCCCAGCAACGTGGTGAAGACGCCCAACCCGCGCCCTGCGGAAGTGCGCTGGATCATGACATTTCCCCCGAACGCGGACCCTCTCCGCCTCGGCCGGCATCGGGCCGCGTGTTTTCCCAGAATGGAATTGGCTGCAAGAGGGGGGAGAATAGGCCCAGCCTTCCGTCATGTCAAGGGCACAATTGCCACCGCCGCGCCTCGCGCGGTGGACCCAGGTTTTTCGTGGGGTGATCAAGTGGTTATTGCCCCGTAGTAGCCCCCTGGCGAGGAGTGGCGCACGCCGACCAGACTCGCCATCGGCATCGGGACCACACCTTGCAGGGGCCACACGGCCGGCTCCCTCCGCCTCCCGGGCCGCGCATTTCCCCTGGGTCAACCGGAACCAGCCCGGCGCGGCGGCAAGGCGCTTGACGCCCCTGGGACAGGCTGCTATCGTTCGCGCCCTCCGCGTTGGCCGGCGTCGGTCGGCGGGGGCAAGGGTTGAGGTCACGGATGACTCTGCGAACCGGGTTCGTCATCATCGCCGTTGGATTGGCGGCCGGCTCACTGCTGGCTGGCTGCGGCCGGCCGTTCCTGGACCCGGGCTCCCCGGCGATGCCGGCCGAGGGCGTCGGCCTGGAGATGGCCCACGTCGGTGTCACGGGACGGGTTTCGCCCTACCATGCCCAGCCCGTGACTCTGGGCGTCGGCCCGGCCCCGCGCCAGGAAACCGCCATCGAGCGCGTCAGCTACCCCGTGCTACCGCCGGAGCCCGAGCTGGTCCCGCCGCCGGCGGTGTTGGTAGAACCCCCCCGGGCCGCCCCGCCGGCGCCGGCCCCCGAAGTGGTCACGCCTCCCCCGACCGAAGAACCGCTCCTGACCGCCCTACGCTGCCTGCTGGCCCGGCGGCCCGACGAGGCCATCGTCTCCCTGAGGCGCTACGATGAGCTAAACCAGGATATGCTCCTGGGCCTGCTGGCGCTGGCGGTGCGCCTGACCCAGGGGGGCCTGGACCGATCCGACCCGCAAGAGGTTTCCCATGTACTGGATCAGCTCGACAGCCTGGCGGCAGTGCTGCGTTCCCTGGCGCCGCTCGCCATCGAGAAGATGTGCTTCTGCCGGGCGATCCGCGATTTCGGCGACTACGACCCGCTGCCGGAGGGCTACGCCTTCCAGGCCGGCCGGGACGGCCAGGCCGGCGAGTACATCCTGCTCTACGTCGAGGTGCGGAACTTCTCCAGCAAGCCGTGCGGCCCCTTCCATGAGACCCGGCTGGCCACCCGGCTGGAGATTCGCGACCTGCGGGGGGAGCGGGTCTGGCTGTCGGACGCGGCCGCCAAGGAGCCCGGCCGCAGCCACACGCCCCGCCGAGAATGCTTCCTCACCTGCGCCTTCTCGGTTCCGGCCAAGCTGCCGCCGGGCCGCTACACCCTGTGGGTTGAGGTCAAGGACGTGACCAGGCACTCGTCTCGGGAAGTGCCGCCCCACCGCGTCGCCCGGCGCTCCCTTGATTTTCAGGTGACGGCGGGCGGACCCCTGGCGGGTCGATAAGTTAGGAATAAAACGGTGATCTGTCATACTCGCGCCGGCCGCGAAGGGAAGGCGGAATGAGGGGCAGGGAGCAGGAAAGATGAAGCCCCTTCCCTCTTTGCCTACTCCCTACTCCCTACTCCCTACTCCCTATTCCCTGGTAGGGGCCGGCGACCGGCTCTTGTGAGGAGAATGACCCGGAATGACCGAGATCAAAGCGACCAACATCACCTGGCATGAGGGACACGTCACGCGGGAGGAACGGGCCCGGCTGCTGCGTCAGAAGGGATGCACCATCTGGTTCACCGGATTGAGCGGCTCGGGCAAGAGCACCATTGCCTTCACGCTGGAGCACGCCCTGGTGCAGCGCGGCCACCTCGCCTACGTGCTCGACGGCGACAACATCCGCCACGGACTGAACAAGAACCTCGGCTTCTCGGCGGCCGACCGCGAGGAGAACATCCGCCGTATCGGCGAGGTGGCCAAGCTGTTCGCCGACGCCGGCCTGATCACCATGACTAGCTTTATCAGCCCGTATCGCAAGGATCGCGATCTGGTCCGCGCCCTGCACGACAGCGGCGAACTGCCGTTCATCGAGGTCCACGTCAGCACGCCGATCGAGATCTGCGAACAGCGTGACCCGAAGGGGCTGTACAAGAAGGCCCGGGCCGGCCAGCTCAAGAACTTCACCGGCATCGACGACCCCTACGAGGCACCGCTGAAGCCCGAGTTGAGCATTGACGCCACCACCACCTCGCCCCAGGAAGCCGCCGCCCTGCTCCTCGAATACCTCGAACAGCGCGGCATCCTGGAGGCGTCGTAGGGAGCATCAGCCATTGCCCAGCGCGGCGGGCGCTCCGCGTGCCGGAGCCAACCGCGTGGAGCCGAACGCTGGCGTGTTCGGCTACGTGCTTGGCTACCGGGGCAGGAAGGGTCTGCCGCGGCGCGTCATTTCCGCTCCGATCAAAACGTTGCGCCGAACCTTACTGGTTGCCGCCATCCCGTCCACTTCACCCAACCGTTGCAAGCCGTCGCGGGGCGAAAAAAAACGTGGTTTTTTGGCGGGTTCGGCGCCGGGCCGCGTTGACACCCTGAGCGGGCAAACGTAGACTTGCCCGGTCAACTTGAGGCCAAATGCTAGCTTCAGGCCCGACTCGCGGGGCGCCGGGCCGCAGAATCCCTCACGGCGGCGCAACCGTTCCTCCCGGCAATCGAGGGGCTGTATGCCTCACACCGATATCTCCTGGCGGACCTTCCGGCCGGCCGAGGGGTTCTACGACTCCGAGGTGCTGACCCCCCGGCGCCTGCCGGTGCGGACCTTCCTGCCGACCGGCTACGAACCGAACTACCCGTATCCGCTGCTGGTTTTCTTCCACGGTCTGGGGGGCAGTGAGGAGCAAGTCCTAAGGTTGGCGCCGCGGCTGAGCCGGCGCAACTACATCTGCATCGGCCTGCGGGGGCCGCAACTCCTCGGCGTCCGTGCCGACGGACGGCTGGGCTACGGTTGGGGCCCGGAGGGGCAACACGATGGGCTGGTGGAAGAGTACGTGCTGCGGGCCGTGGAGCAGACCCGCCGCAACTACCATGTCCACTCGGAGCGTATCTACCTGGCCGGGTTCCGCGAGGGGGCCCACCTGGCTTACCGGGTCGGCTTGGCCTGGCCGGAGCGCTTCGGCGGGATCGTTTCGCTCAACGGGGCCATGCCTCGCCGCCACGGGCCACTCCTCCGCCCGGCTGAGGTCCGCCATCTGCGGGTGTTCATCGGCCACGGCATCGCCAACGCCATCATCCCCCTGAGCATGGCCCAGGCCGATTTCCGCCTCCTTTACACCGCCGGTCTTTCCGTGCGGCTCTGCACCTACCCGACCACCCACCGCCTCCATCCCGACATGCTCCGCGATGTTAACCGCTGGCTCATCCAGGGAATCGAACAGCAATCGGCAGTGGCCTGACCCTCACAGGATAAACTTCGTCAGGTCCTGCTTCTCCAGGACGTCGGCCAGCCGGCGGCGGACGTAGGTGCCGTCGATCACCACGCGCTTTTCCTTCAGGTCGGGACCTTCGAAGCTAACCTCCTCCAGCACGCGCTCCAGGATGGTGTGCAGCCGGCGGGCGCCGATGTTCTGGGCGGTGCGGTTCACCTCGTAGGCGATGTCGGCCAGGGCCTCGATGCCGTCAGGGGTGAACTCCAGCTGCACCCCTTCGGTGGCGAGCAGTTCGGCGTACTGCTTGGTCAGAGCGTGCTTGGGCTCGGTGAGGATGCGGAGGAAGTCCTCGCGCCCCAGATCGGCCAACTCGACGCGGATGGGAAAGCGGCCCTGTAGCTCCGGCATCAGGTCGGACGGCTTCGACTGATGGAAAGCGCCGGCAGCGATGAACAGGATGTGGTCGGTCCGCACGGGGCCGTAGCGCGTGTTGACTGTGGTCCCCTCGACCACCGGCAACAGGTCGCGCTGCACACCCTGGCGGGAAACGTCGGGGCCGTGCGTCGCGGCCGGGCCGCAGACCTTGTCCAGTTCGTCCACGAAGACAATTCCCTGGTTCTCGACCAACTCCACCGCCTTCTCGGCAACGGCATGGCGGTCGATGAGTGCCTCGGTTTCCTGTTCCAAGAGGATGCGGCGGGCCTCGCGGATCGGCATTTGCCGCTGTTGCGACTGCCGCGGCATCAGCCGCTCGAACATATTCTGAAAATCAACATCCATCTGCTCCATGCCGATGTTGGAGAAGATCTGCACCGGGATCATCTTCTGCTCGACCGCCAGCTCGACCTGGCGGTCCTCCAACTCGCCCGCTTCCAGGCGGGCCCGCATCTTGTCGCGCGTCCGCCGGCGGCGGTCGTTCTCCTCAGGGTTGTCCGGCTCCCAGGCGGACGACTGGGGCAGCAGCAGGTCGAGCAGCCGCTCGGTGACGCGCTCCTTGGCCTGGGCCTCGACACGGGCGCGCTGCTCCTGGCGGACCATGCCGACGGCAACCTCGGTCAGGTCGCGGATCATGCTCTCGACATCGCGGCCGACGTAGCCGACCTCGGTGTACTTGGTCGCCTCAACCTTGAGGAACGGGGCGCCGACCAGCTGCGCCAGCCGGCGGGCGATCTCGGTCTTCCCGACGCCGGTCGGGCCGATCATGATGATGTTCTTGGGCATGACATCCTGACGCAGCTCCGGGGGCAGCTGCTGGCGGCGCCAGCGATTACGAATGGCCACCGCCACCGCCCGCTTGGCGGCGTCCTGGCCGATGATGTAACGATCCAACTCCTGCACGATCTGACGCGGCGTCAACTCGGCCACGGTATTGCCTCCGTTGGTAGTGAGGGGCGAAGGGTAGACACGTCTCCACCCCTCACCCCTCACCACGCGCTCCTACAACTCTTCCACTTCAATGTTCCGATTGGTGTAAATGCAGAGATCGGCGGCGATCCCCAAAGCAGCGCGGACGATTTCAGCGGCGCTGAGGTCGGTGTGGGCGAGCAGGGCTCGGGCCGCTGCCAGGGCCAAGGCGCCGCCGGAGCCGATGGCCGCCACCCCGTCGGTCGGCTGGATCACGTCGCCGGTGCCGCTGACAATGAGCAGGTGGTCCCGGTCGGCCGTCACCAGCATCGCCTCCAGCCGCCGCAGCGCCCGGTCCATGCGCCAGTCCTTGGCCAACTCGGTCGCCGCCCGCGGCACGCTCCCCTGGAAGTCCTTCAGCTTCGCCTCGAAGCGCTCCAAGAGCGCGAAGGCGTCGGCCGAGGCGCCGGCGAAGCCGGCCAGGACCCGGCCGCCGTGCAGGCGGCGAATCTTGTGGGCGTCGGCTTTCATGACGACGTTGCCCAGGGTCACCTGGCCGTCACCGCCCAGGGCGACGCCGCCGCGGTGCCGCACCCCCAGGACCGTTGTAGCATGAAACTTCTTCATGCGATCTCCCTCCGCCCTCGAAGCTAGCACCCGCGCCCCTAGCCAACAAGCAGAAACGGCCGCCGCGCCGGGGGCCCCCTCAACTGGACAGCGACCCGGCCGAACCTCGGGCCTTTCCAGAACTGCGGACCTTACGAATAATGATAAGAGAAGCGTCTCTGTCTTCCCAGGCACGCCCAATGCTCTGTCGAGCAGAGGAAGGACCATGCTTGCTCTCCGAAGCCCTATGCTGCTCGCCGTCGTGGCCGGGCTGCTGCTCGCCGTCGGGCCAGCCCCGGCTGCTGTGCCCCAGGTCCGCGACGACGCCGAGTTCTTCAAGCCCGATACCGTCCGCCAGGCCAACAAGGTCATCCAGGAAATCCGGGACCGCTTCAAGAAGGAGCTGCTGATCGAGACGGTGGACAAGGTTCCTTCGGAAGTCGCTGAGGAACTGAAAGAGGCCGGCGACGACCGCAAGGCCCGCAACCGTATCTTCGACCGCTGGGCCCGCGAGCGCGCCCAGGACCGGCAGGTGAACGGCGTCTACGTGCTAATCACGCGGCACCCCGGCCACGTCCAGGTCGAGGTGGGCACCGAGACGGCCCAGAAGGCATTCACCCTTGAGAACCGCGACCGCCTGGCCGAACTGCTGCTGGCGGAGTTCCGAGAGAAGCGGTATGACGCCGGCCTGCTCAAGGGGGTCGAGTATGTCCGCGACACGATGGCGCGGAACCTGTCCCGGGCCGCCGTCGAGAAGCCGGCCCCGGAGAGAGCAGAAGGGGCAGCACCCCGGTCGTTCCTGTCCGGCTGGATGGGCTGGTTGTGCATCGGCGTGGTTGTGGTGCTGGGCATCTGGCTGGTCATCGGCCTGGTGCGCGCCCTCAGCGGCGGCGGAGGCGGGCCGGGCATGGGTGGGGGCGGCGGTTGGGGCGGGGGCGGCTTCTTCAGTAGCCTGTTGGGCGGGCTGTTCGGGGCGGCGGCGGGCATGTGGCTTTACGACACCTTCTTCCGCGGCAGCTCCCCTGCCTTCGGCGGCGAACCGTCTCCCGGTGACAGCAGCGCCAACCAACCGCAAGACACCGATTATTCCGGCACCGGCGGCGACTTCGGCGAGGATGCCGGCGGGGCCGATGCCGGCGGCGATTTCGGGGGCGACGATCTGGGCGGCGGCGATTTCGGGGGCGACGACCTGGGCGGCGGCGATTTCGGAGGCGGTGGTGATTTTGGGGGTGGCGACTTCGGCGGCGGTGATTTCGGAGGCGGCGGCGACTTTTGATTGATCGTGGCGCAGGGCCAGAAAGCGGAGGCGCCTTCGCTGACCGTGCGCCACTCACCACGGATCAGGAGGGGACCGCCATGAGGCCGATCACACGCCATGTCCTCCTTCTGACCGTCCTGCTCGTTTACCCCACGGCAGCGCCGGCCCAGGAGATCGGCGTCTGGGATGGGGCCGGCCTGTTCAAGCCGGAAACGATCCGGAAGGCGAACGAGCAGATCGAGCAGATCCGCCGCCGTTTTCACACCGAGCTGCTCATCGAGACGGTCAAACCGCTGTCGGCGGAACAGACTAAACAGCTCAAGGGCATGGACTCCGTGGCCCGAGGCCGCTTCTTCGCCGACCTGGCCCAGAAGCAGGCTCGGGAAGCGGGCGCCAAGGGCATCTACGTCTGGATTTCGAAGTCTCCTCCACGGGCCGAGGTGGTTTTGGGTCCGGAGGTGGCTGAGGACCGATTCACCCCGAAGGACGCCGAGCAGCTTCGCGACCGACTCACCGGCCGGCGCTTCGAGAAGCAGCCCGACCGCGAGTTGCTCCGCGCCGTCAGTTTCGTCCATGAAACCCTGGACGCGGCGGGCCGGCCGATGGTCTGGCCGTGGGTGCTTGGGATCATCGGCGCTGTGCTGGCGGTGTGGGTGGTCGTCGGCCTGCTCCGCAGCAGGGACCAGGCTCCCGGACCGGTGGGGGAGGTCAGCAGTGCCCGGGTGACGAGCGGCCTGCTTGGCGGCATGTTCGGGGCAGCGGGCGGCTTATGGATTCACCAGATGCTCTTTGGCCAACCAAAGGCCCCAGCCGCTGAGGAGACGCCGCCCGCAGTCTCGTCGGAGGGAACCGGCCCATCGGACGCGGTTCCCGGTGAACCCGCCGCCGCAGAAGCGAAGGGAGACTTCGCCGCTGAAGAGGCTGAACCAAGCGAGTCGCACATCCGCCCCGATGGAAGATCCCGTCGCTAACGCTCCGGGCTCAGAAGACCCCGTCGCTAACGCTCCGGGCTCAGAAGACCCCGTCGCTAACGCTCCGGGCTCAGAAGACCCCGTCGCTAACGCTCCGGGCTCGGAAGATCCCGTCGCTAACGCTCCGGGGCTTGTCGTCGTAGTCATCATTCCTCTGCCTACGTTCCGTCACTCGCTGCCCACGGATTAGGCAAGCGGCCCTGTCCCGACC
Source organism: Gemmataceae bacterium (assembly GCA_035575035.1). Classification (GTDB taxonomy): domain Bacteria; phylum Planctomycetota; class Planctomycetia; order Gemmatales; family Gemmataceae; genus DATLYH01. Next base: position 2,703 of record DATLYH010000130.1, on the reverse strand, counting down.
GATCTCCCTGCTTCACCTGTTGATCGCCAAAGTTGTTGATTGCAAAGGGCTTGGGCAAGAAGTGCCCCCGCGCTTGCAGATCGGCATTTCAGTTGCGTTGGGGGGAGAGCCATCGCGAGGAGACGAGGCCGTCACAAAATGTGGAGGACTGCCGGATGACTCGGCTGACAATGACGTCTGTCGTTGGTCTGCTGCTGTTGTGCCCCTCGCTCAGCCTGGCGCGGCCCGAAAGCCGGACCATCTCCCTCGGCGAGAAACTCCCTCTAGAGCGGATTGTCCGGCTTGCGGAAAAACCGGCACCCCAGGCGGTAGCGCGGCAGCAGCCAGATGGCTTCGTCATTACCGCGCAGACCGAAGTGCTGCTGGACGGTCGGCCGTGCCGCTACGATGACGTTCCTGACGGTGCGGCCATCGTGCAACTGGAAGTGGCAGCGGACGGCAAGACCGTCCTGAAGGTCCATTTCCGGACCCGGAAGTAATTCCCTACCCAGGCGCTACTTGGAAATCAGGCGCACCAACACCTGTCGGGGCTCGGCGGTGCGGATGCTCCCTTCCAGGACAAAGGTGCGGAGCGTCCCATCGGGCGCCTGCAAGGTGACAACGCGGGGCAGGGAAGGTTCCGACGGCACGGCGACTTCATACGTCGCCGGCATGCCGCGCCGCGGTACGGCAACAACAGTCGCCGCGGGCCGCTGGGCTTGCCGGGCGTTCTGCTGCATGATCTGGACGATTTGATACCCCTTGGCGTCGGGGGGTATTCGGGGATAGTCTTGGGCCGCGGCCGGTCGAGCGAGCAGTAGCAGGGCCGCCACGGCAGCCAACCCGCCCCCGTGGAGCAGGCGGATGCGGGAGAGGAACATGGCAAACCTCCGTTTGGGTCGTGTTCCGGCCACGATAGTTATTCCCGGCCCGGGGCCGCGTTCGCGCAGACACCCTTCCACGGGACGAGACGGAGCAGCCGCTCAGCACTTCGGCGTGACCCTCCCACGACACAGATTCTTTATCGACCTACCGTCTAGCACGAATCATCGGGACGGATAAGGCCGTCCATCTTTATTTTACTCCTCTGCTGCTCTGAGAGAAAGCTGCCGCCTCAATCTATCTGGCAAAATCCAGCGCCGATTGCCCGCACCGGCCGGTCGCCTAATCTTTTTTGACTTTTTCCATGTTCCTGGGTACTCTCCCCCCTAGAAACGGCGTTGCTATATGGTAGAATGAAACAGCGGGGAGTGCCCTTCCGAAGAAGAAGGGCCTACCTGTTGGTTTCACTTTTACGCGCACCTGGTGCTTTCCGGCGCGACCCTCGGGGAAAGCAATCCCGCAACGAACCACAGGCCGCTGTGCCTACTCTGCGGACGCCCCACCGTCGGTTTCCCAGGCGGGACGCTATATCTCCCCGTGGCGCATGCCCTTGGGAACGAAACCTGGAAGAAACTTCCCTTCCTGGCTCGGTGCGCGCCGGGAAGGGTCGGCGGGTCAGGTCCGGCCCGCTAACCACTGCAGAGGCAATTGTTTAACAACAACCTCACTCTTAATCACCGGGAGGAAAGAATCATGGCCGTCGCCCGCAGCGACGACGGGTCCAGCAATGTGACTCGCAAGCGGACCCCCCGCCGGTCCGCCACCGACACTACCGAATTGCCCAGTGGGGCTGTCCGGCTCGATGACCTGTACCGCCTGCCCGTGCCCAAACTGATCGCCTTGGCCGAGCGGGAGGGGATCGTCGAGCACACCGGCATGAACCGCGCCCAGCTGATCGTCAGCATTGTTCGCCGTCAGATCGAGCGCGGCGAGGTAGTGCGCGGGTCCGGCACCCTCGAGGTCCTCCCTGACGGGTACGGGTTTCTGCGCAGCGCCGCCCACAATTACCTCGCTTCCCCCGAGGACATTTACGTCTCGCCCAGCCAGATCCGCCGACTCGGCCTGCGGACCGGCCTGGTCATCGAAGGGCCGATCCGCCTGCCCATCGAGGGACAGGAAAACTTCGCCCTGATGCAAGTCGAATTGGTCAACGGCCGGCCGCCCGAGGAGAAGGGCCGGGCCACCGTCTTCGAGGACCTGACCCCGCTTCACCCCAGCAGCCGGCTGGTTCTGGAGACCGACCCCGACGAGCTGTCCACCCGCGTGGTGGACCTGGTCACGCCGATCGGCAAGGGGCAGCGCGGCCTGATTGTCTCGCCGCCGCGGGCCGGCAAGACCGTCCTGCTCCAGAAGATCGCCCTGGCGATTAAGCGCAATCACCCCGAGTGCTACGTCATCGTGCTGCTGATTGACGAACGGCCCGAGGAGGTCACGGACATGCTTCGTACCGTGGCCGGCCCCACCGTCGAGGTGGTCGCCAGCACGTTCGACGAGCCGGCTTCCGAGCACGTCCACGTCAGCGAGATCGCCCTGGAGAAGGCCAAACGCATGGTCGAGGACGGCCGGGACGTGGTCATCCTGCTTGATTCGATCACCCGCCTGGCCCGGGCCCACAACACCGAGGCCCCCTCCGGCGGCAAGCTCCTCTCCGGCGGCCTCGATTCCAACGCCATGCAAAAGCCCAAACGCTTCTTCGGCGCCGCCCGCAACATCGAGGAGGGGGGGTCGCTGACCATCCTGGCCACCGCCCTGATCGACACCGGCTCGCGGATGGACGAGGTGATCTTTGAGGAGTTCAAGGGGACCGGCAACATGGAACTCCACCTCGACCGCCGCCTGGTC
>DATLYH010000129.1:0-19582 GCA_035575035.1 Gemmataceae bacterium | reverse complement strand
CCTCTTCGGGGTGTTGCGGGGGATGACCGGGGCGGTTGGGCGGAGCGCGGTAGTGGCGGCGTTGTTCGCGGTGCATCCGTTGCATGTGGAGTCGGTGGCCTGGGTGGCGGAGCGGAAGGATGTCCTGAGCACGTTGGGGGGTTTGCTCACGCTGGCGGCTTATGCCCGCTATGCGGCATGGCCTTCGGTGGGGCGTTATCTGGTGGTGGTGTGGACCCTGACGTTGGGCTTGCTGGCCAAGCCGATGCTGGTCACGCTGCCGTGCGTCTTGCTCCTGCTCGACTACTGGCCGCTGAGGCGGTTTCGCCTTGCAGGCCCCGCCGACGGGGCCGGGGAAGGTGCGGTCCCTGCCCCCCGGTTCGTGCCGGCCCGGCCCGGGCTGCTGGTGGCGGAGAAAGTGCCGCTGTTGATCCTGGTGCTGCTGGCCAGCCTGGTGACGGTCCATGCTCAGAAACAGGTCGGTGCGGTCCTGCCGACGGAGCCGATTCCGCTGCCGGTGCGTCTGGGCAATGCCCTGGTGTCCTACGTGCAGTACCTGAGGCAGACCTTCTGGCCGCAGGGGCTGAGCATCTTCTATCCGCACCCGTTCCACGAGCTTTCCTCCTGGCCGGCGGCAGGCTCGGCACTGCTGCTGGGCATGGTGACGGTGCTGGTGCTGCGCCAGGCCCGGCAGCGGCCGTACCTGGTCGTTGGCTGGTTCTGGTTCCTCGGGACGTTGGTTCCGGTCATCGGACTTATTCAGGCGGGGGAGCAGGGCCGCGCCGACCGCTTCACCTATGTGCCGCACATCGGCCTGTTCATCCTGCTTGTCTGGGGGAGTGCCGAGCTGCTGGCCCGTTGGCCCCGACCGGTGCAGGCAGCCCTGGCCGCGGCGGTGCTGGCCGGCTGCACGGTCGGCACCTGGCTTCAAGTACGGCACTGGCGCAACAGCCTGACCCTCTGGGAGCACGCCATCCGGGTGGACCCCGACAATCCCCGCGCCCATGCCAACCTGGGGAGTCTCCTGTTCGATCAGGGCCGGGTTGATGAAGCAGTCGAGCATCTGGAGCGGTCGGTGCAGCTTGATCCCGGCGTGGCCGAGACGCAATTCCTGCTGGCGGCGCTGCTGCTCCGGCAAGAGCGGCTGGACGAGGCGGCCCGCCACTTCGCCCGGGCGGCCCAGCTCCGGCCTCACTGGGCAGACGCCCACTTCAAGCTCGGGGTCATTTGTCTGCGTCAGGGGAAGCCGGACGAAGCGGCCGGTCACTTCGCTCGCGCCGCCCGTCTTGATCCCGGTACGGCCGCGGCGGTCAACCAGCTGGGGCTGGCGCTGGGCGGCCAAGGCAAGTGGCGCGAGGCCGGCCAGTGCTTCCAGATCGCGAGCAACCTCCTTCCCGGATCGGCCGAGTATCGCTTCAACCTGGCCCGGGCCCTCCATGCCCAGGGACACCCCGACGAGGCCGTCCACCTGGCCGAGCAGGCCCTGACACTGGCCCGGTCGGCCGGCCCAACCGATCTGGTCGAGGCCATCGAACAGTGGCTCCGGCGTGGCCGCGGCCGCCCTCGCCCCTGAGGATGATCCGTGCTCTGAGCCCGGAGCGTTAGCGCCGGGTCCTCTGAGCCCGGAGCGTTAGCGCCGGGTCCTCTGAGCCCGGAGCGTTAGCGACGGGGCGCATTGCCACCCCGCGCTGTACCATCGGTCCATCCGGCAGAACGGTCACGTTCGGGGCGGCCGGGATCTTGCGGCCGCGGAAAACGACTTGGCGGGACATGGCCTTCCCTTCGATGGATGATAACGCCGGTCCTCGGCTGGGCGGCTCGGGGGGTGATTGCTTGCTCGGAGGCCCGATGGTAAAATTTTCCTGTCGGCGTTGCAACGCTTGGCCGGACTAACGAGTTGCTGCGATGCGTGATCCCTTGACCTGGTCGTTGCCGTTGTGGCGGCTCAACGGCATCACCGTGCGCGTTCACATTCTGTTCCCGCTGGTGGCGCTGGGGCTGATCCTGCGGTTTGCCTTCGCGAAGGTGCCGGCCGGTACCTGGGTCGATGTGGGGGCGGTCTTCGCCTTGCTCTTCGTCGCCGTGTTGCTGCATGAATACGGCCACTGCTTCGCGGCTCGTCGGCTGGATGGCGACGCCCAGGAAATCCTGCTCTGGCCGCTGGGCGGTCTGGCCTACGTCGATGTGCCGCACACGCCCCGGGCCAACCTCCTCACGGCCGCTGCCGGCCCGGCCGTCAACCTGGTCCTCGGTCTGGGCAGCGCGGCGGCCCTGATCCTGGGCTTCGGCTTGTGGCCGCCGCTCGACCCGTTCAACCTCGGCGCCATCAGTCGGATCAATGATGCCGGCGCCGTCCTTCTCTTTCCCTGGGGTGGGGGCCCGGCAGTGCAGGAAACCAATGGGCTCGTGCTGCTGCTGGCCCGGTTCTTCTGGGTCAACTGGATCTTGTTCCTGATCAACCTGCTGCCCGGCTATCCGCTCGACGGCGGCCGCATCTTCCAGAGTATCCTGTGGCGATACATCGGCTACCGGCAGGCGACCCTGATGGCGGTCTACGCCGGTTTTGTGACGGCGTTGGTGGTCGGCCTGTTCGCCATTGTCGTCAACGAACTCGTTCCCATCTTCCTGCTGGTGGTGATCTGTATTGCCTGCAAGCAGCAGTGGATTTTGCTGGAGACGGGGGGCGAGGAGTCGCTGTTCGGCTACGACTTCTCGCAGGGCTACACCAGCCTGGAGCGCGACCAGCCGCCCCCGCCGCGCCGCCGACAGAGTTGGTTCCAGCGCTGGATGCAGCGCCGCGCTACGCGCCGGATGCAGCGCGAGCAGGAACAGCGCGAGGCCGAGGAACGCCGCATGGACGAACTGCTGGAGAAGGTCCAGCGCGAGGGGCTGACCTCCCTGACCGACGAGGAACGCCGCTTCCTCAAGCGCGTCAGCGACCGTTATCGCAACCGACAGTAGGCCGTAGGCCGTAGGCCGTAGCTGGGGGACTATGGACTACGGACTACGGACTATGGGCTTTGGCAATGGCCGACCTGATCGAACCGCGAACGCTCAAGGGTTTCCGCGACTACCCACCGGACTTGATGATCCCCCGCGAGCATCTGCTGGAACAGGTGCGGCGGGTCTACCGCTCCTACGGCTTCCTGCCGATCGACACCCCCGCCTTGGAATATGCCGAGATCCTCCTCGGCAAGGCGGGCGAGGAGTCGGACAAGATCATCTACCGCTTCACCGACCACGGCGGCCGTGATGTCGCCCTCCGCTTCGACCTGACGGTGCCGTTTGCCCGCTTTGCCGCCGAGCACATCCCCACGTTGGGCACCCCCTTCAAGCGCTACCACCTGGGGCCGGTCTGGCGCGGCGAGAACACCGGGCAGGGGCGATTCCGCGAGTTCTGGCAGTGCGATTTCGACACCATCGGCACCACGTCCAACGCCGCCGATATTGAGGTGGTCCTGGTCATCAACGACCTGATGCTGGCGCTGGGGTTCGAGCGCTTCCGTATCCATATCAACAACCGGCTGGTCCTCAACGGCCTGCTGGAGGAACTCGGCCTGGCCGGGCAGACGGCCCCCTTGCTGCGCGCCCTGGACAAGCTTCCCAAGACTGGCCGCGAGGCGGTGCGGGCCGAGATGATCGAGAAGACCGGCGTCCGTCCGGCGCAGGCCGACCGCATCCTTGATCTGGCCCAGACGGAGGGGACCAACGCCGAGATCCTCGACCGGCTGCGGCGGGACTTCGGCGGCAACCCGAAGGCGGCGGAAGGCATCAGCCGGCTGCGTGAGCTGCTGGCGGTGGCCGAGCAGGCCGGCGTGCCCGACGACCGGTTGAAGCTGGATGTTTCCATCGCACGCGGTCTCGACTACTATACCGGTACCGTTTACGAGACGTTCCTGGACGACCTGCCCGGCATTGGCAGCGTCTGCTCCGGCGGCCGCTACGACAACCTGGCCAGCCTGTACACCAAACAGGTGCTCCCCGGCGTCGGCGCGTCGCTGGGCCTCGACCGGCTGCTGGCGGCGATGGAAAAATTGGGGCTGCTCCGTGCCGAGCCGCCCGCCCCGGTGCTGCTGGTGCAGTTCAGCGCCGACCGGCTCGGCGACTACCAGAAGATGGCTCGTCGGCTTCGCGCCGAGGGGATCGGCGTTGAAGTCTATCCCGATCCGAAAAAGGTGGGGCAGCAGTTGCAATACGCCGAGCGGCGCGGCTTCCGGGTGGCCCTGATCGCCGGCCCGGAGGAATTCGAGCGCGGCGTCTGGAAGGTCAAGGACCTGGCCTTGCGCGAGGGGAAGGGCGTAGACATCCCCACCGCCCAAGTGGCGGCCGAGATCAACCGCATTCTGAAAGGATGACGAATAAGGAGGAAGCAAGCCCAAGCCGCCGTCTGTTTTCGTCCTTCATCCTTCATCCTTCCAGGCAGGCACGGCGATGGACCGCAGCAACCATTACGAAGCGGCCTTCGAGGCTTATCTGCAGTGGCACCGCCTCTGCTATGTGGCCGTGGATGAGACTCGCCGGGCCACGCTGGGCGAGGGCCGCGTCAAGAGCCTCGACTTCATCGTCCACGGGGAGGGGGGCGGCCGGCTGTTAGTGGATGTCAAGGGGCGGCGCTTCCCCACCGGTCCTCCGGAGCGGCCGCGGCGCGTCTGGGAGTGCTGGTCCACGCTGGCGGACATCGACGGCCTGCAGCGCTGGCAACAGCTGTTCGGCCCCGGCTGGCAGGGCTTGCTCGTCTTCGCCTATCACATTCAGCCGGCGATCGCCCTGCCGGAAGATACCGACGATCTGTGGACCTGGCGCGGCCGGCGCTACCTGCTGCGGGCCATCCCGGTCGGCGACTACCGCCGTCATCTGCGTATCCGCAGCCGCCGCTGGGGGACGGTCAGCCTCCCCAGCGCCGCCTTCCGGGAGCTGGTCCGGCCGCTGCACCAGTACACCCACGGCCCCGCCGTGGCGGCGGAGGTTCCTTTCTGAGGGCTGGCCATGTCCGGTCCATCACCGTTGCTGAAGGCCATTCAGGACCTGGGCAACAAATATCCCCACGTCCGCGCCCAGGCCGTGACAGCGCTGGCCGCTGCCCTGCAAGAGCGCGGCGCGGCCCCGGTCAACGAGGAAGTGCGCGTGGCCGTCCGCTGTCTGGCGGAACATGTGCATGAGGAGGACGAAGACACCGCGGTGAAGGCGTGCAGCTGCCTGACGCTGACCGGGGCAGCGGCCGCGGCGGCCTTCCCCGAGTTGGCCCGCGCCTGCCTGGACAAGCGGCCGGCGGTCAGCATGGCGGCGGCGACGGCCCTGGTCAAGCTGGTCAAGCTGACCCCGGTCACCCGCCGCAAGGGAGTGGAAGTGCTGCCGGTCGTGATCAAGGGCCTGGCCGAGCTGCACGACGATACCCTCACCCAGCTGGCCACCATCCTCCGTTCGTTGGAAGACGAAGCGGCGCCGCTGATCAACCAGCTGGTCGAGGAGTTTCTCTTGCCCGAGCCGCAGGGCACGATGGCGAAGCTGCGCGAGAAGGTCACCGGCCATTACCACAAGCGGCGGCAGCGCTGCTTCGAGTTGCTGGGCAAGGTCGGCCCGGCCGCCGAGCCCGCCCTGCCGACGTTAAGGCAGTTCGTGCAGTGCAGCGATCCCTGGTTGCAGCAGCAGGCCAAGGCGTGCATCATCCGTATCCGCCGATCCCTGGAAGAGAGCGCCTGAGCCGGACGCCGTTAGCCCCCCCCTCCCTTCCTGCCCTCCCGGGGCGCGCGAGAGAGCAGGAAGGGTCCACCCAAGTGGCCGGCGAAGGGGATGGTCTCCGGCCGATGCGCCCGGCGGTCCGCGCTGGTCGGTCCCCCCCGGCGCGCGAAGTTCAATGGCATCCTTCCTCCGTCGCCCGCCGCGCTGGCCGGTCCCATCGGCGCGAGATTCAATCGCCAACCTCGCCCGAAGCGCTCGCCCCCGCGCCCCAGTCGGGGACCGGTTCACCGCCGGCGCTTCTCGGGGGGAGCAGAAATCATGCCGCAGCGCGACGGCCGGGCCGCTTCCCGGGCATGTTTCCTCAAGCGGCCATGCGTGGGAGAGATCCGGCGCGGCAAGACGGCAGCCATCGGCCGGCCGGCGGGGGGCGGCGTTCCGCGGGTTAGCGCGCCGGGTAAACCATGTAAAGAAAGGGAAACGAGGGGCAAGGCGGCCGGCTCACTTCACGATCTGTTTGATTTGCTCTTTGAGTTTGCGGTGGGCGGCGGTGCGGCCCCGGGCCAGCTGCTGCGCCTCGCCCAGGGTCAGGTGCGGATCGGGGAAGGGGAGCCGGGCGATGGCCTGGGCGGTCTTGCCCTGGAGGACGTAACGGCCCTCGTCAAGGATCACCTCGATGCCGGCGTCGCGGAGGAGGTTCAGGTCGCGGTAGAAGGAGCGGACATCAAGACCAAGTTGGCGAGTGAGCCGGGCGCGGGTCTGCGGGCCTCTACCGAGCAGTTTCAGTAGCCGGTAGAGGCGCGGCGCCCGCCGGGCCGTCACCGCGGCGGCGCTGGCTCGCACGGGGCTCCGTTTTTTGGCCATGTCTCCCTCACGGCAGGGTGAAACGCCCGGGCGAAGGGCGGTTGCGAAACAGCCCGGCAGCCACCGACCCGCCGGAAGTGATGCCACACCTACCCCACCGCCGCTCCCTGGCCGGGGAAGGTCCACACAGGGGGGAGTCCGGGCCGGCACATGCGGGAGAAGACCTGCTCGGCAGGGGGAGGGGATTCCCGGCGATCTCACAGAGCCCGAACTTATGAATGTTCTAACGACAACCAGAGTTCTGCAACCCTGAAGGCCCTCTCATCAGGAGGGAGCCCTCCTGGCCTCGGACTTCAAACTATAACCCATCAAGTACCCGGGATCAATGGTTTGAGCAAATCGAGTGCCATTCCACCCCCGCGGTCCAAGAGAGCGCCGTACCCGGTCGCTCACGCTCCCGGCTCGGACCGCACCCGCTCCGTTGGGTACCCGGTCGCTCACGCTCCCGGCTCGGACCGCACTCGCTCCGTTGGGGGGCCGGTCGGCGCGGCCCGTCAGTGCGACACCGCCGCCGCTGCCTTCTCGCCGAGCAGTTGCAGGTTGGCGAAGCGCGACAGAGCAAACGGCCGGAGCACGTCGGGCGTCCGGCCGGTGGCGATCAGCTCGGCGACGCGGCGACCGGCTGCCGGCCCCGCCTTGAAACCGTAGGTCCCCCAGCCCACATCGAGAATGAACCCCTCCACGCCGTCCACGGGGCCGATGATCGGCGCATAGTCGGGCGGCAGGTCGCACAGCCCCGCCCACTGCCGCAGCACCTTCACCCGTCCCAGGCAGGGGAATAGCTCCAGCGTGTGTGCCGCCGCATTTTCCAAAAACGGCAGGGTCGAGCGCATGCTGTAGCTGGCATAGGGGTCGATCTCCTCGCCGATGACCACCTCGCCGCGATCGGTCTGGTTGACATAAACGTGCAACGTCGCGGACACGACGACGTGGTGCAGCCACGGCTTGAGCCGCTCGGTCACCAGCGCTTGCAGCGGATGGGTGACAATCGGCAGCTCGACGCCGGCCAGGTGGGCGATGGTCGAGCACCAGCCGGCCGTCGCATTGACCACGATGCGCGTGGCAATGGGACCGCGGTTGGTGATGACTCCTTCGATGCGGCCCTGTCGCTTCTCGATGCCGGTGACCTCGGTGAAGGGGTGAAGGTGGACCCCCTGCCGGTCGGCCCCGCGGGCATAGCCCCAGACGACGGCGTCGTGGCGGATGATGCCGCCGGGCGGATGGTAAAGGCCGGCCAGGATCGGCTGGTGCGGCCGATCGCTGACATCGAGGCCGGGCACCAGCGCGGCGATCTCGTCGCGGCCGACCAGCCGGCTCTCGACGCCGAGCAGGCGGTTGGTCTCGGCCCGTTCACGCAGGGTGGCAACGCCGCGGTCGGTGTGGGCGACGGTGAGGTGCCCCTGCTGCGAGAACATGACGTTGTAGTCCAGCTCCAGGGCCAGACGCTCGTAGAGTTTGACGCTCTCGTCGTAGAAAGCGACCCCCTGCGGCGTGCGGTAGTTGGAGCGGATGATGGCGGTGTTGCGGCCGCTGGCCCCGCCGCCGAGATAGCCCTTGTCAAGCACGGCGACATCGGTAATGCCGCGCTGGGCCAGGTAGTAGGCGATGGCCAGCCCGTGCACACCGGCACCAATGATGACGACGTCGTAGGTGGGCTTCAGGTCGTGGCACCGCCACATGCGCGGGAGGGCCATGACATTCTCCGGTCGGAGTGCAGGGACGGTCCTTACTGTTTACCGCGCCGTCCCAGCGGTTCCTCGCGGCCGCCGGGACGGGGGGACGCTTCCTTGGGAGCGGCGATTCACCGCTGCTTTGACGAACCGGCGCCGGACAGCGAGGAGGGACCGTCTCCCATCAGGTAACTGAACAGGTCGCGCAACTGCTGGTCGTCGAAGGGGTCGAGGATGTTGTCCGGCATCAGCGACACCGGCGACGCTTCCAGCACCTCGATCTGGTCGCGGGCGAGGACGGTGCGCTCGTTTTTCGCGTCCAGCAGGGTGATGGCCTGCGGCGACGACTCGGCGATCAGGCCGGTCAGCAGCCGGCCGTCCTTGGTTGCCACGTTGAAGGCGCCGTACTCCGGCCGGATGACCGCGCTGGGATCGACGATGCTGGTCAACAAGAAGTCACGATTCTTGCGATCGGCGCTGGTCAGGTCGGGGCCGACCTTGTTCCCCTCGCCGAAGAGGGTGTGGCAGGTGGCGCAGTGCTTCTGGAACAGGAGATGGCCGTTGGCCGGGTCCCCCTTTCCCCGGCTGAGGGCGACGCCGATGGCGCGGATGCGGGCGATCTTCTCGCCGGTCGCCTGGCCGCCGACCCGGCCCCAGTGCTTCTCGATGAGCCGTTTGATCTCGTCATCCTTGAACAGCACCAGCCGGCGGAGCTGCTCCAGCGGCACCTCTTTGGGCGCGACCCGGCCGGCGTCCACCGCCCGGAGGAACTCCCGGGCTGAAGCGGGCCGGCTGCACAGCAAGGTCTGCGCCCGGCTGCGCAGATCGGCCGACATCTTCGGGTACAGGGCCAGCACGCGCTCACTGATGCGCGGATCAGCGAACGGTTGCAGCGCCGCCAGGGCCGCCCGGCGGACTGCCTCGCGCTCCGTCGGTTCCAGTAAGCGGAGGAGAACGGGAACGCAATCGGGCTTGCCGACCTGGCCCAGGACCTCGATCAGGCCAAGGCGCTCGCGCTCGGCAATCCGGCCATCGGCGGCGAGTTCCAGCGCGCGGGCATAAGCCTCGTCGCTCCCCAGCCGCAGGGCGAGGCGGACCAGCGCCGGAGTGGCGGACGGTTTGGCCCACAACTCGGCCAGGTGCTTCTCCAGGGCGGCCGGGACGCGCGGCAGCCGTCGGCCCTCCAGCGCCTTCTCCATGCCGCTGAGCAGCAGATCAACCTCCGTTGGACCGGGCGCCGCCGCCAGCAGCCGGGCGCAGAGGCGGTAGCCGGCCTCGGTCCCTTCTGCCAGGTAGCGCCGCCCCAAGCGCTCGACCAGGTGCTGCCGGACCAGCGGGGCGCGCCAGGCGGCCGGCGAGTCGAGCAGGCCGAGGACCAACTCCGGGTCCGAGACGGCCTTGTCCTCGATGGCCCACCACAGCAGCAGCGGGATGTGCGGATCATTGACATCCTCATCATGCCGCAGCAGCTCGCGCACAATCGGCAGGCCGTCACGGGCCGGCAGCCGCTTGCTGGTGCAGGCCAGCTGGCTGCGCACGGTCGGGCTGGGGTCAGTCCGGGCAAGGGCCACGAGCTGCGCCTGGATCGCGGGATTCACCGTGCGCGCGTCGCCGAGCAGGCGGACGGTCCAGGTTCGCACATCCTCGTTGGCATGCTGGAGCAGGGTGGCGGCAAGCTCGTCATTGAAGCCGCCGCTGACGTAAAGTGCCCAGAGCGCTTGCAGGGCGAGCCGGCCGCGCTCCTCCCGGACCAGCCGGCGCAGGATGGGGAGGACGGCGGGGTCGCGGCGCTCGGCAAGCAGCCGGCGGGCCTCCCGGGCATACCAGTCGTTGGGATGGTCCAGCAGATCAACCAGCTCCCGGCTCGACAAGCGGGAGAGCGGAAACCTCACCGGGGGAAGGGGGCGTTCCGGCTGCCGCGGCTCAATCTTGTAGATCCGGCCGTTGCTGCGGTCCCAGTTGTCGATCGGGTCAACATGGTTGGCCCGCTTGTCGTACCAATCGACCACGTAAACGGCGCCATCGGGTCCGGTCAGGCAGTCGATGGGGCGGAACCAGGTGTCGTTGGCCAGTAGCAGCTCGCCGCCGAACTCCCCCTTGAAGCTGGAGCCGTCGCGCTCGATGCGGTGCCAGTAGACGGCATTGGAGAGCAGGTTGGCCGCGATGTACTGGTGGTGGAAGGTCGCGGGGAAAAGGCCGCCCTGGTAGACGATGCCGCCGCAGGTGACGTGGCCCCCCTTGAAGTTGCGGTAGGGGAGGTGCTCGAAGTAGCCGTAGGCATGCGGATTATGCAGCGCCCCGTGCTTGCCGAAGTTCTTGACGTAGTAGCCGCCCTGCACCTGATGGAGCATCGTCTTGCCGCCGAAGTTGGTGCCGGCGATCACGTTGCCATGCTGGTCGAAGTCGAGGCCCCAGGTGTTGCCGCCCCCCTCGGCGAACAGCTCGAACTGTTTCGTGAGCGGATGGTAGCGCCAGATGCCCTGCTGGAACTCGATGCCGCGGATGTTGGCCGTCACCGTGCTCCCCTGGGCCCCGTAGAGCCAGCCGTCAGGCCCCCACAGCAGCGAGTTGGCAAAGGCGTGTGAATCCTCCATGCCGAAGCCGGTCAACAGCACCTCGGGGTCGCCGTCGGGCACATCGTCGCCGTCACGGTCGGGGTAAAAGAGGAGGTACGGCGGCTGCACCACGAAGGCGCCGCCGTGGCCCAGGGCCAGGCCGGTGGCCAGGTTCAGCCCGGTGACGAAATCCTTCGCCTGACGGAAGCGGCCGTTCGCGTCGGGATCCGAGAGGATGGTGATTCGGTCGGCCCCCTTCGGCCCGCGGGGCGGCGGCTCCGGGACGCGGTCATAGGTGGTCCGCAAGTACTGATCGACCTTGACCGGCTTGAGGCCGGCGGGATGGGGATATTGCAAGTACTGGATGACCCAGACCCGGCCGCGGTCGTCGAAGGTCATGGTGACCGGCTGGCGGATGAGCGGCTCGGCGGCGACCAGCTTGACCTGAAAACCGTCGGCGACGGTCATGCGCCGGACCGCCTCCTCGGGGGAGAAACCTTGAGCGAGGGCTTGGCCGGCGGTGAGGCAGGTAAATCCTGTCATTAGACAGATGATCCGAACGCGGTTCATCGGTGCCTTCTCTCGGACGAGCGGGTGAGGCCGGGTCCTGGGCTTGACCCGGTGGTATCAAGTGCCCGGGTACAGGCTGTTCACGGCAAGTTCAACCTCTTCCCGGTCGCCCAGGAAAGTGGCGGTGAAGTACGGGAGGAAACCGGCGAAGCCGAGCGTGGCGTGGCGAAGTTTGGCGGGGGTGAAGCCGACCCATCCGACCCACTCGTGTTGTTCGCGGTTGTCCGCGACGCGGAGGGTAACCTCGGCGTAACGCAGGGGGACGACCCCCATGCCGATGGCGGCACCCCTGCTTGACGGCGCGTTGGTAAGGTCCACGCCGATCCGCCGGGCGATCCCTTCGGGGAAGATGGTGTCATCGGAACCCGTGTCAAGCAGACCTTCGTCAGTCCAGCTGTCAAGCGGCCCGATGAGCGTTACCGGGATCAGAGGGCGGGGGCGGACGGAGCGGCCGTTGAGGGGAACGAGCGGGTGACCCATGTTCACCTTCCTGTAAAAGAAGCGCAGGCTCACAGCAAGGAATCCTCCGCGTCGAGTGGCGGCACATGCTCCCAGACTACTTCACTGAAATGCACGCCGGCAGCTTCTAGCTCCGCGATGACCTGGTCCTGATCCCGGCCGTGGGCCAGGATGCGCGTGCCGTCGGGGCTCCAGGCCACGTGTTCGCCCGCGTACTTCAGCATCTCTTCGGGGGGTACCTTGCTCCGATTCTCGGGGTAGTGACGCGTGTCCGGAATGATGATTCGCCTGTGGTTTGTACTCATAGCGCCGACTCCAACCGAGTGATCTCCGCCTCCAGCCGTTCGGATTGCTCGCGCAAGTGGGCCTCTTCGGTCTTCAGGGCAGCCAGGGCTTCACGAGCCCGCTTCAGGGCCGTCAGGTTGAACTTCGAGAGTTCTTCCCGATCGAATTCACTACACCCGGCGTCGTAAATTGCCTGTTCCTCTGCCGTCAAGCGTTCGCCGCGCGCTACTCGCAGGTGCAGCGCCCACCAGCGCTGATAAGTCGTCTGGTCCATGGTTTCGTATTCCTCATGTTCCTTTCCGTCAGGCCGAGTCATCCGACGGCACCCAGGCCGGGCCCGGTCAGGATTCCCGTTTTCATCGTACCATCACTCACGCAAAAAAGCCCCGGGAACCGCTCCTCCCACGGCTTGTTGGCCGCGGGCATGTACTGGCGCGCGTTGGACTCGATCGCCGCCACGCCGGGGATATGGGCCGCCAGCCCCGCCGAGTGAATCAGCGACGCACCAGGGCACGTCAGGTCCTGCACGCACAAAAACAGCCGCATCTTCTGTGCCGCCGCGGCCAGCAAGAGCGACTGGCTCTGTCCCTTGCACGCCTTCAGCGCCGCGCCGGTGTAGCCCATCTCGTGCGCCAGCCGCAGGCTCTCCAGGTCAACCAGCGACTCGTCGATCACCACCGGCCGCAGCCGCGATGCCTCGTGCATTACGTTGGCCCGGTCCGCTTTCAGGTCGCGGGCCGTCGGCTGCTCGATGTACTGGATGCGCTCGAAGCCGGCCGGCGCCCGCTCCCGGACACGCCGCAGGAACTCCAACAGATAGCCGACGTTCCCGCAGCGCTCGTTGAAGTCCAGCGAGTAGAACCAGCGGGCCACGCCGCGCTGTTGCTGCGTCGCGGCGGCCACCTGGTCCACGCTTACCACCCGGTCCACGTCCCAGGCAAGATCATCGCCGTTCAGCTTGATCTTGAAGTGCGTCAGGCCATTGAAGCGGATCCACTCCGGCAGCGTCTCGGGGAGGCCGTCGTTGATACGCTGGCGCACGTCGGCGTCGGTCAGCGGGTCCAGCGCCCCGACCAGGTGATACAGCGGCATCCGCGGTTTGGGCTCGCGCTGGACATACCGGTCCAGGTACTCGCCGCGAAACTCCGGACCGAGATAATGGCCCAGGTCATGGCTCATAAAATCGGGACCGTAAGTGTGATAGCAGCTGAGGCCGTGAGCCTTGCCGAAGGCGTCGTGCAGGGCGGCGTCGAAGGCGCTGGCGGCAACCAGGGTACACAGGGGGGGGATGGGCTCGGCCAGGTTCCGCTCGCGCGTCACCTCCGCGGCGGCCTTCAGGTAGGCCGGCTCCAGGGTCCAGGTCAGGTCGATCGGGTGGCCCGTCTCCCGGCAGTCGGCGGTGAGGCGGGCGATGCGTTCCACCAGCGCCTTCATCGCGGCCATCGTGGCCTCGTAAGACAGCACGCGCGACGGAAACGACCAGACATTGCCCATCGGCATCGAGCCGAAACCGCGGGCCGTCCGGCCGCTGACGGTCTCGACGACACCGCGCACATTCAGGATGGTGGCCCGGTCCAGGGCCACGCCGCCGAACTTGAGCGGAGTGCGGTAGCGGTGGTCCTCGTAATCGTAGGTGATTTCCTTGATCCGGATATCCGTCGGTTTGGCAGGCATGGCGCGTTCCTGTCGCTCAGGGGCCGGATGGTGGCTAGCCTGTACTGTAGCGAGCCGTGCCGGCTCGTTCCACTGATTCGCGGACAAAGCAAGCCGCTTTGCCTTTGCAGAACGGTCCCTCAGCTGCTAGGTTAGGCAACCGCTGAGGCTGGCCCTGGGAAGTTGATCGGGAGATTCCTGCCATGATGTCGTCAGGCGTTGAGCACACCGAAACCACCCGTCTGCTGCGGGACCTGGTCGCCCTTCCCAGCATCAACCCGATGGGCCGGCCGTTGCAAGGGCCGGAGGTCTACGAGCACCGCGTCACCGCCTACCTGGAGGAGTTCTTCCGCGGTCTCGGTGTGCCGTATGAGCGGCAGAGCGTCGCCCCGCTGCGCGATAACATCCTTGCCCGCTGCGAACGGCCGGGCGCCCGCCGCACCCTGGTGCTGGAGGCCCACCAGGACACCGTGCCCGTCGATAACATGACCATCGACCCGTTCGCGGCCCGCATCGAGAATGGCCGGCTCTACGGCCGCGGTGCCTGCGACATCAAGGGGGGCCTGGCGGCGATGCTGGCGGCGTTTGCCCGGCTCGTGCGCGACAAGCCACGCAGCTGCAACGTCATCCTGGCCTGCACCGTGGACGAAGAACACACCATGCTCGGCGTCCGCCGGTTGGTCCGCGACGGCCTGAAGGCTGACGGGGCAGTGGTGGCCGAGCCGACGCGGCTCGACATTGTCCATGCTCACAAGGGAATCACCCGCTGGCATCTGTACACGCGCGGCCGGTCGTGCCATAGCTCCGCCCCCGAGCAGGGGATCAATGCCATCTACCGCATGGGGCGGGTGCTGACCGCCATTGAGCAGTACGCCGAGCGGCTGCGGGCCTCGCGCTCCGACCCGCTCCTGGGGCCGCCCACGCTGAGTGTCGGCCGGATCGAGGGGGGCACCAGCGTCAACACCGTCCCCGATTTCTGCCGTATCGAGATCGACCGCCGCATCGTTCCCGGAGAGGACCCGAGCGCGGCCCCCGGCCAGCTGGCGGCGTTTCTGAAAGAGGAGGCGGGCATCGATTTCCCCTTCGAGTGCGCGGAGCCGTGGATGACCAAGGGGGCGCTAAGCCCCGCAGGTTCGGAAGACCTGGTGGCCCAGCTGGGCGCTGCCATTGACTCGGTCAAGGGTACGCACCGCGTCATCGCCGTCCCCTACGGGACCGATGCTGCCACCCTGGCCGAGGCGGGCATTCCGGCGGTGGTGTTCGGCCCCGGCGATATTGCCCGCGCCCATACCTGCGACGAGTGGGTGCCGCTTGACGAGGTCGAACAGGCCAGCGAGATCCTTTACCGCCTGGCCTGTCAGTATGGATAACTCCTACGTTCGGTTCCTTCCCTCTTATGCCTACGGGCGGCAGCCATTTCGCAAATTCGCTGGTCGCATTCCTGCCCCGCAGATTGACAGTCCACTGTCATCGGGTAGAGTCAACCAGGGATGCACACCCTGTGCTCCCCAGCCCTCTTGCAGAGGGCCGTTGCCCGTCGTTTCGCTCGGCAAGCGGGGAATCACTTCGGGGTCCTTCGCGGATCATGCCAACCCGTCCGACGAAGGGCCCAAGCCACGCCCCCTTGCCGGGCGAACTTTTTGCCGGCCACCCCCTTGGCTCGTGACAAGCGCCCCGCCATCGCTATACACTATCAACACGTCCGGTGGCGGCCGCCCGGTCCGCGGCGCCTTTTCCTCAACCAGGTACCGGCGGGTAAGACGAAAAAGGAGGAATCTCCGTGAGTATCGTTCGTGTGGGGCTGTCGGAGACCGCGAAGTTCGCCGAAGGGTGGGAGGCCATCTTCGGTAAGAAGAAGGCCGCCGCGCCCAAGAAAAAGAGCGGCGCCAAGAGCAACGCCTCCGGGAAGGCCAAGGGGACCGGAGTGAAGAAGAAGACCGGCAAGAAGAAGAGCAAGTAATCCCGGACCACTGGGACAGTCTCCCTGGACCGCTTGCGGTGGAGCGTCTTCTTCGGGGAGCAATGCACGAAACCGCAAGCGGCGAGGTTCGGCGGGCGTTTTCAGCCCCGGCCAAAGGCGGGAGGACCGGCTGCCCCGTTTGACCCGGGCGGCGGCGCGATCTACGTTTGAAAGGAAGTCCGAATGTCTTCCCGTTGAGGTCATCATGCCTGCATCCGCCGACCGCTCGCCGCAACAAGGTGCTCCGGGGGAGCGCCGCGCTCACGTGCGCCACTCGTGCAGCCAGCCCGCCTTCTTCCAACCGGCCCCGCAGCCGGGTGACGACCTCTGGTGGCAGGCCGAGATCTGCGACATGTCCATTGGCGGCCTCGCCCTGATCACCCGCCGCCGTTTTGAGCCGGGCACCATCCTTGACGTTCAGGTGCCGAATGAGGAGGGCAGTGGCGAGCGGATCTTGCTGGCCCGCGTGGCCCGGGTGGTGCGGCAGGAAGACGCTACCTGGCTGATCGGCTGTGAGTTCCTCCGTCGGATCGACAACGAGGACCTCCAGGCGCTGCTTCAGGCCGGCTCGCAGCCTTCCGCGGCGGCGGAATCGACCGACGCGCACTAACGGGCCGGTCCATCCTCGGCCACCATCTTCAGGATTTGGCGTGCTTCCTCGGCCCGGCCTGCGGCTAGCTGGCGGCGGGCTTCTTCGATCCGCGTGGCGAGCCGTGTGGTGAACGGTACGGCGGCACCGGGTGGTGGCGGGTCGGGCACCAGCCAGCGCGCCAGCGCCTCGCAGAGCTCCGCCAATCCCGCGCCCGTGCGCGCCGAGACGCGCACGGCGTCTTTCGCCTGATCCAGGTCCCACGCGGGCGGCAGGTCGATCTTGTTGATGAGGAGGCGCGTCTTGCCGGCGGGAGCCGGCCCCGCTTCCGCGCCGGGCCAGACCGGCACGCCGGCCGCATCCAGCACCCACAGGCACAGGTCGGCCGCCGCCGCCGCCGCCCGGGCCCGCTCGATCCCTTGTCCCTCCAGCGCCGCCGCCTCTGCCCGCAGGCCGGCGGTATCCGCCAGCTCGATCGGCCAGCCGTCCACAGCGATGCGCGTGGTGACCACATCGCGTGTGGTGCCGGGCGTCGCTGACACGATGCTGCGCTGATAGCCGGCCAGGGCATTGACCAGGCTGCTCTTGCCGACGTTGGCCGCCCCTGCCACGACCACGCGCCAGCCGGCGGTCAAGTGCCGGCCGAGGTCCGCATGCCGGGCCAGCGCGGTCAGTTGCCGGTCCGCCTCGCCGAGGTCGCCGCGCTCCAGGGCGGCGAGCACGGCCGTCACGGCGCGATGGAAGGCCCCCTGATATTGATCCAGCAAGATGGCAGCAGTTCGGCTGGTCGGGGCTTCGGCCAGGGCGCCGGCCGCCGCCGCCCGCAGGGCATCGCCGGTGGCCCGACGCTCGAACTCCTGCCAGGAACAGGACCGCACCCCTCGCGCCGCCAGCAGGTCCCCCAGCAGCCGCAGCACCTCACGGCCGCCATGACAGTGCAGCTCCAGCCACGGCACCGGCCCGCCGCGCTTGACCGCCAGCACCACTTCGTCGGCCAACCCCTCGCCGAAACGCCCGAACCAGAATCGGCCCTCCTCGGGCTCGGCGGGAAGCCCGGCCCCCGACCGGGACGCGGGGCGGAATAGCTGCTGGGCCACGTTCCAGGCATCGGGGCCGAACAGCGCCAGGGTGGCGATGGCGGCCGAGCCGGGCGGCGTCAGACAGGCGACCCAGGTTACGGATTCCGGCGTGGGGCGGCTCATGACAGGGCCTCGGCGGTCAGGCAGATACCTTCCAGGATCAGTTCCGGACAATGGCGGGTCTTGCCGAGGAGTCGGTCGAGTACCAGCGGGGCGCCGCCGCCGGTCACGAAGACATCCACAGCGCCCGGCTCGCGGGCCACGCCCCGGCCCATCTCTGCGATCAAGCCGTTGATGCCGCCGACCATCGCCCAGTGGATGCCAAGCTCGATCGCCGGCCGGGTCGCCGTCGCCGGGGCGGTCGGGCAGGACGGGATCGTTTCCACCAGAGGGAGCAGGGCGGCATGGTCATGCAGGGCCTGCGCCATCAGCCGCGGTCCAGGCAGGATGGCGCCGCCGAGGAAGGCCCCGGCCGGGTCGAGCAGGTCCACCGTGATGGCAGTACCGACCCCGACCACGATGGCGCCCTGGTCGGGACAAGAGGCCGCCGCTGCCCGGCGGGCGTTAGCCCCCACCGCGGCCAGCAGCCGGTCGATGCCGACCTTGTCCGGCTCGGGCACCTTGACCACAAGCGGCAGCTCGGCCGCGTGCTCGATGAGGCGCACCGTGTCGCCGCGGGCGCGGAGCCAGGCGAGGAAACCGACCAGACACGGCGGGCAGACGCAGGCCACCACCCAGCGCAACGGGCCGATCAGCCGCCACTGGGCCAGCTGCTTTTCCCAGGCGGCGGGGGCATCGGGCGGCAACGAAGCTGACGCGGCGACCGCTCGATCCGCAATGCGGCCCCACTTGATCCGGCTGTTGCCAATATCGACGACAATATCAACCATGCCTGCCCCCGGTGCTGGCGGCGTCTGCCACCGCCGTCAACTGTTCGACCACGGCCCCGACCAGGTGCGACAGCCCCTGGCCGGTTACCGCCGAGACGGCCAGTACCTCGCGGCCCAGCTCGCGCTCCAGCCGGGTCTGCACCTCCGCGGCACCGGTCAACTCTGCCTTGCTGACGGCAACGATCTCCGGCTTCCGTGCCAGCTCCTGACTGTGCAGCTCCAGCTCACGGCGGATGACCTGATAATTGTGCAGGGGATCGCTGCTGTCGGGAGGGAACGGTTCGACCAGATGGACCAGGACGCGCGTCCGTTCGACGTGGCGGAGAAACTCATGGCCCAGACCGATGCCCGCGTGCGCTCCCTCGATCAGCCCGGGCAGGTCGGCGAGCACGAAGACGCGCTCGCCGCCGACGGTCACCACGCCGAGGTTGGGGTGCTTGGTGGTGAAGGGATAGTCGGCGATCTCGGGCTGGGCCTGGGACAACCGGCTGAGCAAGGTCGATTTGCCGGCGTTGGGCAAGCCGATTAGTCCGGCATCGGCGATGATCTTCAGCTCCAGGATGAGCCAGCGCTCCTCGCCGGGCGTGCCGGACTCGGCCTGGCGCGGGGCCCGGTTGGTGGGAGAGGCAAAGAACTTGTTGCCGCGCCCGCCCCGACCGCCGCGAGCAACGACGACTTCTTGGCCGGGCTCGGTCAGGTCGCGCAGGATGTGGCCACGGTCGCGGTCGATGACCAGGGTGCCGGGCGGCACAGGGATGATCAGGTCGGGCCCATTGCGGCCATGACGGTTGTCGCCGCGGCCGGCCCCGCCTTTGGGGGCGCGCCAGTGCTTGCGATGGACGATCTCGGCCAGGTTGTCGGCGCCGGCCACAGCGCGGACGATGACGTCACCGCCGTGGCCGCCGTCACCGCCGTCCGGTCCGCCGCGCGGCACGTACTTCTCCCGGCGGAAACTGACGCAGCCGGGGCCGCCGTCGCCCCCCTTGACGTAGATGGTGACGCGATCAACGAACATCGCAAAAGCTCATTCACCAATCTGCATACTTTGGATTGAAACCGTCCGCGGCACTAACGCCGTTCCGCCACCGGCCGCCCGGTCAACGAGGCTCTTCCATTTATCTTACCAGATGGGCCCGACGCTTATTGTCGGTTAAACAACCTCGTTGTCGCTGGCGGCGCCCTCGGCCGGCGGCGAGCCGAGATAAAACAGAAGCACGGCCAGGTCGGCGGGGCTGATGCCGCTGATCCGGCTGGCCTGACCGATGCTGCCGGGACGGATGCGCGACAGTTTCTCCTTCGCCTCGGCCCGCAGCTGCGGCACGGCGGCATAATCGAAGTGCGGCGGGATCGGCC
>DATLYH010000128.1:0-36426 GCA_035575035.1 Gemmataceae bacterium | reverse complement strand
GCCATCGCCCAGGCCGATGCGGAAAGGGTTTACCGTGACCTCTCCGGCTACCGCATCACGATTGTCCTCCGGGATGATGGCTGGCACATCGACTACGACCTGACCAAACCCGGCGTGGCGGGGGGCGGGCCGCATTACGTTATTGATGCCCAGACAGGCGCGATCCTGTCCAAGCGATACGAACAGTAAGAGAGCAACGAGTCATCCATGAGCACTGTTTCAACTTACACGGCCAAAGACATCACCGTCCTGGAAGGCCTGGAGCCGGTGCGCAAGCGGCCGTCGATGTACATCGGCGGCGTGGATAGCAAGGGGCTGCACCATCTCCTCTGGGAGATCGTTGATAACGCGGTGGACGAGTACCTCAACGGCTACGCCGATTCGATCACCGTTGTCCTGCACAAATCCGGCGATGCCGTCACCGTCATCGACAACGGCCGCGGCATTCCCGTTGACCCTCACCCCAAGTACAAGAAGCCGGCCCTGGAGTTGATCCTGACCACGCTCCACTCGGGGGCCAAGTTCGGCGAGGGGGGCAACTACATCCACTCCGGCGGGCTGCACGGCGTGGGCTCATCGGTGGTCAATGCCCTGTCGCGCAAGCTGGTGGCCACCGTCCGTCGTGACGGCTTCGAGTGGCAGCAGACCTTCAAGCGCGGCAAGGCCATCACCAAACTCGAGAAGCTTGGTCCGTTTCGCGGCCACGGCACCACCATCTACTTTGAGCCCGACCCCGAGATCTTCAAGACCACCCATTTCGACCCCCAGCTGATCCGCCAGCACTTAGAGGATATGTCGTATATCCACAATGGCCTGAAGATCACCTTCAAGAACGAGATCACCAAGGAAACGCTTGACCTGACCCATACCGGCGGCCTCCCGGAGTTCCTGAGCAAGCTGGTGGCCGAGGGGCAGAAGCCGGCTGTCCATGAGGCCCCCTTCCTGCTGGCCCGGCAAAACGACGACAGGATGGAGGTGGCCCTGCAGTGGACCGAATCGACCGATGAGGTGATCCGCTCCTACGTCAACGGCATCCGCACCGCGGCCGGCGGCACGCACGAGAGCGGCTTCAAGGGGGGCATCGCCAAGGCCATCCGCAACTACATGGAGACGCATGATGTCAAGACTAAGGGCCTGGAGATCACCGCCGAGGATATCCGCGAGGGGATCGTCGGCATCCTGTCGGTCTTCGTGCGCGAGCCGATGTTCCAGGGGCAGACCAAGGAGAAACTCAATAATCCCGAGATGACGGCCGCGGTCAGCAACTTCGTCGGACCGGCGCTGGAGGCGTGGCTGAATGCCAACAAAACCGCCGCCGACCAGATCGTTGGCCGGATCGTCCTGGCGGCCAAGGCCCGGCTGGCGTCGCGCGAGGCGGCCGTCGAGGTCAAGCGCAAGTCGGTCACCGCCCGCCGCCTCAACCTGCCCGGCAAGCTGGCCGACTGCCGCTCCACCGACCTGGATGAGTCGGAATTGTTCATCGTCGAAGGAGACAGCGCAGGCGGCTCGGCCAAGCAGGGCCGCAATAACAAGACGCAGGCCGTGCTCCCCCTGCGCGGCAAGATCCTTAACGCCGAGGGGCTGGCGCTGAACAAGGTGCTGGCCAACGCCGAGTTGGCCGACCTGGTCTCCGCCATCGGCACCGGTGCCGGCGAAAAGTTCAACCTCCAGGGGCTGCGCTACGGCAAGATCATTCTCCTGATGGACGCCGACGCCGACGGCCACCACATCACCACACTGCTGCTGGCCTTCTTTTTCCGGCACATGACCGATCTGATCCGCAAGGGACACGTCTACCTGGCGCAGCCGCCGTTGTACCGCATCGATGTGGGCAAGGAGACCTACTGGGCTCGCGATGATGCCCACAAGGAAGAGATCCTCGCCTCGCTGCGGGCCAACGCCAAGCCGGAGATCACCCGCTTCAAGGGACTGGGTGAGATGCCGCCGGCAACGCTGGCCGCGACGACCCTTGATCCGCGCAACCGCACCCTCTTGCGGGTCAACATCGACTCCAATCTGGAGGCGGACAAGACATTCGTTGAGCTGCTCGGCAAGGATCCGGCCCAGCGCTACCGCTTCATCATGGACTCGGCCGCCCTGGCGGTGGTCGAGGAATTGGATGTGTGAGCGAAGCGCTTCGCTCAGCGGAGAGCCGCAGACCACCGCTTCTGCCGAACGCTCACGATCCGGTCAAGGAGGATGATCTCATTGTCGGGCCAGCGCTTGACCTGGACCACCTCCTGCCAGAAGCGCCGGTAGATCAGGCGGACGCGGACATGGTCCAGCCCGGCCGGGAAGGTGAATGCCGAGCGGTCGGGCTGAGCGGGGTGCAGCCGGGTGTCAACGAAGGAAGGATCGGCCTTCCAGAACGGGGCGGGGGAGCGGCCCTCGAAATCCTTCAGGAGTTTGGCATACAGCCGGCCGGGCTGGCCACTCAACTCCCGGCCCGCGGCCTCGGGCAGCGTGGGGCCATCCCGGGCGGGGAGCAGCCGGCCGTCCGGACCAACTCCCTGCACCACCAGAAGTAGGTGGCGGTCAATGAACCCGGTCGGCACCCGGTGGCCGACGCGCTCCGCCCGCACCTCGACGTCCGCTCGCACGCCACCGGCCACCGTTGTCAACTCCACCGCCACCTGGAGACAGTCGCGCAGCATCTCGCGCAGGCCGACATCGAAGAAGAGATGGTTGCCCAGCGTCCCGGGGTCGCGCTCGATGCCTCCCTTGCCGGGGGCGAGGTTGGTGAGTCGGCCGGTCGGCGCCATGTGGCAATGCTGGCAGTGCTGGCCGGCGCGGCGGGCGGGACTTTCCAGCCACTCGGAGTAGGTGCCATAGACGTGGACGCCGAAAATCGTCCCCTCGTGGCAGGAGGCGCAGTATCGGCTGTCACGGTACAGCGGCGAGTAAGCGTCCTCTCCGCGGTCCACATCGTCAAGTGGACCGAAGAAAAGCTGTGCCCCCTCACCCCTACCCCTCTCCCCCGAAGCGGGGGAGAGGAGAGAAGCAGTCTTTCCCCTCTCCCTTTCGGAGGGGAGAGGGGTAGGGGTGAGGGGGGGCCGCAGCAGCTTCATTCCGAACCGACCGTGCGTCAGGCCGATGGTGCCGCCGCCGGCGTCCGCTACCTTGTGGCAGTAATCGCAATGCACGCCAAGGGCGGCCACTCCCCGGACCTGACGCAGGTCGTAGTAAGCGGGGTCATCAAAGGGAACCGTTGGTGCATGGCAAGCGGTGCAGACGCCGGCGCCGTCGGGGTGCTGATCGAGCAGGCTCCAGCCGGCCCCGGGTCTGCCGTCCCAGTCGGTGCCGTCGTAAAGGTTGCGGAAGTGTCGGCCGGTCGCCGCGCGGGCGTGGCCGCTCTGTGCCCATTCGCGGTAGATCTCGCCGTGACAGTTGCCGCAGTTTTGTCGGGCCGCTGGGTCGGGCGTCGGGTCAACCCAGGCGTAGCGCTCACAGTCCTCCGCCGGCAAGCGCCTCAGGTTGATCCGGAGCGGGACCGAGTCGGCCCGCGCCCCGGCAATCAAATAACCCTCTTTCCAGGCAGTCACGCGCGAGGAAGGGGTCGGCGGGGGCGGCAGGCGAAACCGGCCCTGGGCATCGGTCAGAACGGATTGGAGGTCGCCCTTGAAGCGGACACGGGCGCCGGCTACAGGGGTGTCGCCGTCCATGACTTCTCCCATGATCGGCCCGAGTTCGCCGGGGATGCGGGAAGGGATGAATCCGCGGGTCGGATCGGGGCGCGGACCGGCCGTGAACCATCGGTTGGCGATGATCCCCGCGGCGGCGAGCAGGGCCAGCAGAAGGACCAGAGATGGCCAGCGTGTGCCTCGCATGTCACCGACCAGCTTGCCGGGCCCACCACTCGCGCCACTTCTTGATGGCCGCCTCCTGCTCCGCGGTGCCGGCGTTCGGCCGGGGACCGAAATCGACGCCGCGGCTCAGCCGGACCAGCGCCTGGTGAGCGGCGGCGCGGACACTTTCCTCGCTATCGGCAAGCAGCTCGATCAAGTCGCCTGCCAGGCGCGGCTCGCGGACGCCGATGATCAGGGCCGCGGCCCGGCGCACCTCGGCCCGGTCATCTTTGAGCTTCTCTTTCAGGACGGCGGCCGGCTGACGTGCCAGGTGACGGGTGAGCAGATCGCGGGCGAGCTGGCGGATGTCCCCCTCATAGCTGGCGGCGGCCGTGCCCAGGGCGGCGATGACCTCGTCGCCGCGGCGCTGTTCCAGCTCGATGAGCACTTCCTTGAGGCGCTGGCCGCGCTCGCTGCCGGCTGCCTCGGCCAACTCGGTGACCGTCATGGCACGCGGCGGTTTCGGCCCCACGGCAGCCCCGCCTCCGGCGCTCGCAGCGATTCTGCCTCGCCGCAGCGAACAGGCCAGACGCAGCTCCCGAAGGACCCCCTCGTGACGTGAGCGGCCGACCCCCAGGCCGATATTCTCACGGGCGAAGTCGAGCAGTTCCACATCGGTGGTGGAACCGAGGATGCGGCCCAGCTTCTTGGCGATGAGCACGGCGGGGCAGCTGTGCTCGATCTTGGCCGCCCGATTCAGGCCGCGAATCAGAGCGAAGGTAGCCTCCGGACCCAGCTTCTCGAAGTCGGCCCGGGCCTTCTGCGCCTCGGTGCCGCGGAGCAGGCCGATGTCGGCCTGGATGAAGCGGTCAATGATCCGGTCGAGTTCTTCTTCTTCCTCGTCGGTCAGCTGCGGCAGACTGGGGGCCAGCGGATGCGGTTGGCGCGGCGATTTCACTTCCGGGGGCGCCCCGAACAGGAGCAGGGCGAGAGTGAGCGTAAACAGTGCGTTCATGGGATCAGGCCCCAGGGCGAGGGGAACGAGTTGACTGCTCCAATTTACCCCTCGTCCGCGCGAGCTGCAATCGACAAACCCGGGATGGGGCCCCATCGTTGCCGCTTTGCGGTTTAGCGTCGTTCGCGGCCGCTTTGCGGCTTAGCGTTCTGGCAAACCGGAGTCCTCACGACAGTTCAGGGTTACTCCTGCTCCAGCGCGACGGCATTAGGGGGCAACCCGCGCTCTGCCCGGATCCGATCCACCTCGCGCATCACCTCCTCGATCACCCCCGCATTGATCCGAACATTGCGATACTCGATCACGAAGGCCCAGCCGTTGACCAGCAGAGTGAGTGTCGCCAGGGCCGCATGGACATACCAGGGCCACTCTTGCAGCTGGGCGCCGGCGCCGGCCCCCGCCGTGGCAATGGCTGCCAGCATGGCCGCCAGCGCCATCGGGAACGTCCGCCGCTTCAGCTCGCGCGTCAGCCGTGGCAGCGGCACGTCAGGCAGGTCGTAGGCCAGCCCCACTTCCTTGACCCACCGACCCGTGCCGAGGAAGTAAGTGAAGATCAGGCAGTGGACCAGCAGCGTCAGGATGGCCGCGGACAGCCCTAGGCTGAAATGGACGAGGTAGACTGGGTCTTCAGGATGCAGGACGCCCTGACGCAAGCGGGAAATCCAGCCAACGACATAGGCAGCGGCCAGGGCCAAGGCGTCCAGCACGGCCAGGCTCAGAAAGATGCGCGTCATGTTCGCAACCACCAGGGGCCGGGATGCAAGGTAATCCAGATACGGGCGGCGAAGCCGGGAAGCGGCGTTCTCCCTTTGTCCTTTGTACGTCGTGCTTCGTCCTTGCCCAATGTACGTCCTTTGTGGCGATCGTCCTAGCGGCGGCCGCGGCCAGCAGCCAGGATTTTGACCCGGCTCCTTCCGCCGGCGCTATAATAGAGCACAGGCAGGCACCCTCGGGGCCCCCGGGACACGGGAGGAAGGCCGAGCACACGAGGAGCGAATGGCGCTTCCCTGGCTGGCGACGGAACTCGCGCTGCGGCATTTCGCCGGGCTCCTGGCTCAGACCACCGAGCCGCGCCGCGGCCGGTCGATTTCCAGCGACGACTGGTTGGGGCTGTGGTGGCATTATGTCGTCCTGCTCGGTGTCGCCTTGGTCGCTGTCCTGGCGGTCTACGGCTTCATGCGCTGGTGGCGGCGCAAGGGCCCGGACCGCCTCAGCGCTAGCGAGCAGCTCTCCCAGTTCCGCAAACTGTATGAACAGGGCCAGCTCAGCCAGGAAGAATTCGAACGGCTGCGCGCCTTGCTGGGGGAACGGATGAAACGAGAAATGGAAGGACAGTCGTCTGTCCCGGACCAGCGGGTCGGGCCGGCAAGCCCGCCGCAGCCGGCGCCATCCCCCCCGCCGGACGCCCCCCGCCCGCCGGGGCCTGGCTGAAATCGCTTGCTTGGGTTTTCGCCACCGCGTACAATCCCCTCAGGGGCGACGAAAACCGCTGGGTAACCGTCACTTCAAACTATCCGACCAAAGACTTCGGACCGCTGACCGCCGAACGA
This sequence comes from Gemmataceae bacterium, assembly GCA_035575035.1. Taxonomy (GTDB): domain Bacteria; phylum Planctomycetota; class Planctomycetia; order Gemmatales; family Gemmataceae; genus DATLYH01. The sequence continues at coordinate 30,076 of DATLYH010000128.1, read as the reverse complement.
CTGAACCATCCCGACCTCTTGCCAGTTCGGGCCGTTGACACGAAGGAGATCGCATGCCGACGAAAGACTCGGGCGCAGGAGGAGGGGGGCGCCGGCCGACCAGCAGCAACCCGGGGCGGACCCGAAACGCCTACTGCTCCTTCTGCCGCAAGAGTTACCGCGAAGTGGGCCCCCTGGTCGAAGGCCCGGGCGATGTCTACATCTGCGGCGAGTGCATCGAGCTGTGCCAGTCGATCATCGACCAGGAGAAGCGGCGGCGCGGCAGCTCCCGGATGCTCTTTACCCACATCCCCTCGCCCCGCTCCATCAAGGAACGGCTCGACCAGTATGTCATTGGCCAGCAGCGGGCCAAGAAGGTCCTTGCTGTCGCCGTCCACAACCACTACAAGCGCCTCAGTCTCGGCGACCAGGGACGCAGCGACGTTGAGGTGGACAAGAGCAACATCCTGCTCATCGGCCCGACCGGCAGCGGCAAGACGCTGTTGGCCCGGACACTGGCCAAGATCCTTGATGTCCCCTTCGCCATCGGCGACGCCACCACCTTGACCGAGGCCGGCTACGTCGGTGAAGACGTCGAGAACCTGCTGCTCAAGCTGCTGCACGCCGCCGACTTCGACATCGAGGCAGCCCAGCGCGGCATCGTCTACATCGACGAGGTGGACAAGATTGCCAAGACCCACCAGAACGTCAGCATCACCCGCGATGTCTCCGGCGAGGGGGTGCAGCAGGCCTTGCTGAAGATGCTGGAGGGGACGATCAGTAACGTGCCGCCGCAAGGGGGCCGCAAACACCCCGAGCAGCAGTACATCCAGGTGGACACCACCAACATCTTGTTCATCTGCGGCGGCACCTTCGTTGGCCTGGAAAACATCATCGCCCGCCGCATCGGCCGCAAGACCATCGGCTTCGGCAGCAATCCCGAGCAGCGCGAGAGCCATCTGGGCGAGCTGCTGAGCAAAGTCACCAGCGACGATCTGATCGAGTTCGGCATGATCCCCGAGTTCATCGGCCGGCTGCCGGTGGTGGCCCCGCTCGATCCACTCGACGAGGAGGCACTGATCCGCATCCTGACCGAGCCGCGCAATGCCCTGGTCCGGCAGTACCAGAAACTGTTCGAGATGGAAGGGGCGGAGTTGGAGTTCGACGAAGCGGCGCTAAGAGAGATCGCCCGTCGGGCCAAGGAGCGCGACACCGGGGCCCGCGGCCTGCGCAGCATTGTCGAAGAGATCATGACCGACATCATGTTCGAGCTGCCCGACATCGAACCCAAGGGCAAGTACGTCGTCACCGAGTCGGTCGTCCGCGGCGAACTGCCGCTGTTCGGCACCCCCTCCACCGACAAGAAGAGCGCCTGATGAAGATGACACGGTAACAAGGTGACAGGGCAGGCCCCGCAGCACCGCCTCTTCACCCTGTCATCGTGTCACTCGGAGAGGCAGCCGTGGCGCGCGAGAAACCCGCCGTCGTCCGCCTGAGCGAGCTGACGCCCGGCCAAGCGGGCGACTTCTTCGCCCTGCTTATTGAACGCACCAAGGGGATGACGCGCGACGGCAAGCCTTATTACACTTGCCGTTTCCGTGATGCCGTGCGTACCGTCGCCAGCATGGTCTGGGCCGACAGCCCCTGGTACGACGAGTGCGAGCAGCAGTGGCAGGAGGGGCAGTTCTACAAGGTCCGCGGGCGGTACACCGAGCACGAGCGCTATGGGGCCCAGATCGAGATCCAGAAAATCCGGCCGGTCAAGGAGGAGGACGAGGCGGAGGGCTTCAACCCGGCCGACTTCGTCGAGCACTCACGCTACAACCCGGACCAGATGTTCGCCGAGCTAAGGGGCCTGGCCGAGACGCACATCGCCGATGGGCCGCTGCGGGAGTTGGTGCTGAAGGTGCTCGATCGCCACGCGGAGCCGCTCAAGAAACTGCCGGCGACGCAGGGAAAGTTCTATCCGTTCATGGGCGGGCTGCTGGAGCACACGCTGGCGGTGACGCGGATCTGTGTGCAGCTGGCGGAGCGCTACGCCGCCCACTATCCGGGGCTACAGCCGCCGCTCAATCGCGACCTGGTGACGGCCGGCGCCATCCTGCACGACATTGGCCGGGTGGCGGAGTTCGGCGACGACGCGGTAGCGGTCCAGCCGACCGTGCCGGGCCGGCTCTTCGGCCATCTCTTCCTGGGGCGCGACCTGGTCCGCGACGCCGCCCGTGAGATCGGCACCGTCAACCGCGAACTGCTCGAACTCCTGGAACACATCATCATTTCCCACCTGAACTTGCCCGAATGGGGATCGCCCCGGCTGCCGCTCATCCCCGAGGCGCTGATTATCCACCACGCCGACGACCTGGACGCCAAGCTGGAAATGTACGTGCGCTGCCTGAGCCGCGACCTAGAGGACGGCCCGTTCACGGCCCGCGATCCGGTGCTGGGGCGGCAGCTGTACAAGGGGCGCAAGGTGTAAAATGCAGCGGGGGATCATCCGATCCACCAATAAGATCTGTCGGGGGAGGAGTCTTGCCATGAAGCTCAAAGTGGTTCTTTACAAGGAAGACGACGGCGGCTATTCGGTGGAAGTGCCCGCCTTGCCAGGCTGTTTTTCTCAGGGGGATTCTCTGGAAGAGGCCCTGGCCAACATCAAGGAGGCCATCGAGTGCCACCTGGACGAGCCGGCGCCGTCTTCTCTGCCACCGGAGGCCATAGTCAGGGAAGTCGAGGTATGAAGCCGGTCTCTGGCAAGCAAATGTGCAAGGCGCTGGAGCGTCAGGGGTGGGTTCGGACGCGGACAAGGGGAAGCCATCGCCGTTACGAGAAGCCGGGACAGCAGCCCATCACTGTTCCTGTGCATGGGAACAAGATGCTTAAACCCCGTACCCAACGCAGCATCATGAAGGCAGCCGGGCTGACGGAGGACGATCTGTAACCTGCCCTATGTTCTGATTAGCGCGGCTTGAGCGCATAGACCTGAACGCTGGCGGCGTACTCATTCACGTCGTACTTCCGGAACAACTCGGCCAGTCCCTCATGGACGGCCGAAGCGTCACCTTCCGCCGGCACGGAGCACGACTCCACCATCGGCAGTCCGCCAGCAGAGGCCGCCGGCGCACAGCAGCCCTGCTGGCCCTCCACCAGCGCATAAGCCCGCAGGTCTTTACCCGTGTCCACAACCTGGACCGCCTCGAAGCCGGCCTCGCGCAGGCCGTGCTCGTACTCCTCGATAAGGATGGCCCCGGCGATGCAACCGACGTAGGCGAGCACATTGGTGCGAATCTCCGCCGGCAGCGGCTTCTTCAGGGCGATGTCGCTGACCGCTACCCGCCCGCCCGGCTTGAGCACCCGGTACATCTCGCGGAAGACGGCCCGCTTGTCGGGCGCCAGGTTGATCACGCAGTTGCTAATCAGACAATCGACCAAGCTGTCCGGCAGCGGCAGCCGGTCGATGGTGGCCAGGTGGAACTCGACGTTGCTCAGGACCTGGCCGTTGACCGGCTGACGGGCGTTGCGGCGTGCTCGTTCGATCATCTCGGGGGTCATGTCGATGCCGACGGCTTTGCCGGTCGGGCCGACCTTGACGGCCGCCAGCAGCACGTCAAGTCCGCCGCCGCAGCCGAGGTCCACAACCGTCTCGCCGGGGCGCAGGCCGGCGAAGGCGGTGGGGTTGCCGCACGACAGTCCCATGTTGGCCCCCGGCGGCAGCGCGGCCAACTCCTCCGGGCTGTAGCCGAACGCCTCCGCCACCGCCCGGACGCCGGCCTGCTCACTCGACAGTCCGCTGGCGGCGACAGCGGCGTACTTCGACTGCACCTGCGTGACGATCGGATCGGCCACCGGGAATTCCTCCGTTGGGTGAGGGGTGAGTAGTGCGAGGAATACCTGTCACCCGTCAGCCGCGGAATGCCGAGTATGCACCACTCACCCCTCCCTCACCTCACACCTTGTTGAAATCGAGGCGGACCAAGAACACCCGCTGTCGGTCGCTGCGATGGTACAGGTCCTCCAGTAGTGTCTCCATGCTCGGCGTCACCCGGGCTATCATCCGCGTTTGCCCGTTGATGACTACTGTCACCGGGGCGCCGAAGTCGATCATGCCGACCCCCTTGCTGTCGCGCCCCAGCCAGACCGACAGTTGCCGCAGGCCGACGGTGCGGAGATGGATGGCATTGTTCTCGCGGTTGACGTAACCCCAGAGCGTGGCGGCCAGCACCCGCGAGTCCCACCGGCCGTCGTTCAGGTTGCCCGGGTTGATCGAGTCGGTGCTGACCCAATAGAACATGTTGTCGGTCGAGCGCATTGTCTGGAACTCGCGGCCATAGCCGCCCAACTCGGCGACCGGCATGGCCCGCTTCTTGTGCTTCATCCACTCGAACACCAAGGGGAGCTCGGCGGCGAAGAACTCCCGGCCGCGGCCGCGGTACTCAACCAGGATCGCCGGGTGTCCCTTGGGCACCCAGTCTTCGAACTGCTGCCGGTTCTCGGCGTGGGGCAGGCCCGAGTGATCACCGCTGATCACGTAGAAGGGGAGGTACTGGGCATTGCGGCGGTAGCGCTGGGCGTAGTAGACCGGCCGGCCGCCCATCGGCACCACGCCGGCGAACAGGTCGGGATGCGCCAGGCCGATGTCGTAGGCCATCGTCCCCCCCTCGCCCCAGCCGTGCAGGAAGACCCGGTCCGAATCGACATTGTACCGCCGCCGCAGATCGCGCAGCGTGTCGAGCACGACGGCATGCTCCTGGGAGGTATAGCTGTAGGTTGTCTTCAGGCCCTGTCCCCACTCCGGGGCGACGAGAAGGTAACCGTTCCGGGCAGCGTGGGCGCTCCAGCGGTCAAGCATGGCGCGGGCGCTCTCACCTCCCTGGTGCAGCACCATCAGCACGGGGAACGGTCGGCCGTGGTGGTACTCGGGTGGCGGCTGCACGTAATAGGCCGCCCCTCTTCCGGTGCCGCTCTCCCGGGGATGCAGCTTGACAGGGGTGGGCTCGACCTTCTCTTCCGGTTCGGGCGGCGGCAGGGTGGTGATCAGCTGGGCCATCTCATCGACGCCGATCGGCTCGCCCTTGAGGTATTCACCAAGCATCCGCCGGCGGTCATCACGGTCGGTGGTGGTTTGGTATTTCAACACGAACTCGCGGGCCCGCCACAGCCGCTCGGCCACCGGCACCTTGGCTTCCGCCAGCGTGCCGCCCAGCAGCCAGCCCGACACCGCCAACGACAGCAGTTCGGCCGGGTCGTGATCCGGCTCGGTCCCCTGGCGGCGCTGCCGCTCGGCCTGGGCCGCCTGGCTAAGGAACGGCTCCAGCCGGCCGACGTTGTCGTGGTCAAGCTCCTCGCTGATGGCCCGGACGGCGGCTGCGAACAACTCGCGCGAGGATGACTCGCTGACTCCCTTCGACAGCTCCTCCAGGAAGCGCCGGGCCTGCTTCAGGTTCTCGGTGGTCTTCTCGTATTGGTCCCGCAGCGCGCGGACCTCGGCCAGTGTCTTCTCAGGGACTCCTTCTTCGGGCAGCGTGGCTAGCAGTTTCTGCGCCAGGCGATGCTGGCCGGCCCCCTGGGCGCGGCGGATGTCGTCCACCCGCTGTTGGGCGCGAAGCCGCTTCAAACCCTCCCGCGCCGTCTCGACTTTTTCCTTCTCGCCGGGCAGGTCCTTGAGGATGCCTTCGAGTTCCTTTTCTGCGTGGTCGTACCAGCCGGCCTGAACCAGGAAGTGGAACACTCGGAAGCGCTTGGCGGCGATCACGCCCTCAGGCATGCCCGGCTCCTCCTTGAACTCCGGGTGCGAGGCGATCAGCGCCCGCACCTGCTCAGGGCCAAGTTCCTGCGTCAGGTAGCAACAGGTCCAACGGTAGCCGTAACCCGATAGGTCAAGGCGGGCGTAGTGCGGCGTCAGGGTGGAGAGATGCTGGGTGGGGAGGGCGATCTCGGCATTGACCTTGCCGTCGGTGCAGCGGACGACGACCTTGCGGTCCCACTTCTCATCGAAAGGGCCGACGCTGACAATTTCGACCAGGGCCGGCAGCCACTTTCGGCCGACGACGACACGCGGTGAGTGGATGTCGTGTTCGGCATTGTACTCGCGTCCCTGGACCTCCTGTACCTGGCCGGGGCTGAAGGCGACCCGGCGGGCGCCGTCGTCCACCCAGAAGAAGCCCTGCGGCATCCAGACGGCCTGGCCGCTGTGCGGGTCGGCGATGGTCTTGCCCTCGCGGCTGACCTTGCCTTGCAGGACGGTGCCGTCCTTGAGGAAGATCAGGTCGCCGCGAGTGTCGGCCGCCGCCAGGAGCCCGATCGTCCCGGCCAGCAGGCACAGCGGTAAGAAACGGTTCCGTCCCAATCCTGCGCACCCGGGCCTGAGCACCGTAAAGCGCCGGCGGCGAGCCGGAACAAGTTGTCCAGGGCGGCAGGTAGAGGGGACTCGGCGGCCTGGCATGGACATGCTCCTTTGGCGTTCGCAGAAGCACCGACTACCCTGCGGGGCCGGGTTCGGCCTCTTCCCCTGGAGGAGAGGGGTGGTTCTTGTATTGTCCCTTCTGGACCGGAGTCGTCAAGTAACGGTTGAACAGCGGGTGGAAAAGCGAGAGAATAGCAGGAGTCAGGAATCAGGGGTCGCTCCATGCCGATCCGGTTTCGTTGCGTCTACTGCAATCAGCTCCTGGGCATCGCCCGGCGCAAGGCGGGGACGGTAGTTCGCTGTCCGACGTGCGCCGGCCAGGTTGTGGTTCCCAACCCGGAGCCGGCCGTTGCCCCTGCGCCACCCGCGCCCAACCAGCCCGTCTTCGAGCGCAGCGACTTTGACCAACTGTTCAAAGGGTCGGCCGAGCCGCACCAGCCGGCGCTGGCCCAGGCCCCGCTGGGCCCGGCCGCAGTCGAGCCGCCGCCCGCCGGTGCCTGGGGCACCCACGCCGAGCCGGCCTTTGAGATTGACCGCCTCGAACCCTTCCCGGCTGCGCCGGCAGCATCGCAGACCGCCGCGCCGCCGGCCCTTGTCCTGACCCCTCTCAAGGCCACCCTGCTTGCCGTGGCCGCCATCCTGGCTGTGGCCTTCGCCTTCGGCGCCGGGTTGGTGGTCGGCTACCTACTGAAATAACGAGTCGCTCGGTTGCGATTCTGCGCATCCGGGGTAGCCGGGGCTGAGCGCAGTGAAGCCCCGGTCATACTCCTGGGATTTCGAGCGGCGCAGGTGATGTCGTCTCAGCGGGCCGGGGTCGGCTGCGCCACGTTCTCGAAGCGGACGCTGCTGGGGCGGGGGCGCCGGGGCCGGCGGTGCCGCAGAGAGTGGAAGAGCCGGTTCAACGAGGGGAGATCCAGCGACAATTTCTCGATCCAGGCCAGCGGATAGTTGCCCAGGCAAAGCGCGTAAGGGCCGGCGCCTCGGTCCACGATCCAGGGATCACCTGAGAAGCGCAGATCCAATAGCGACGGGCGGACCGTGCGAACACAGAGGTCGAGGGTCAACCGAGCAGACGAGCCGGGCGATGCACCGACGAGATTGAAGGAACGGCGATCAGTCGAGCGAAGAGCGGAGGCGGCAAGCATGGCATTGCCCTTGCGATCCGGAGATCCAATGGACTTGAGGTCCCCCAGGAAAACTTCGGCGAAGAAGGGGCGGGCAGGGCCGCGTCACCGGGAAGGAAAGCCCGACCAGGAGCCGCCGGCCCTGCTCGCTGCTGCCGAAAGTTGCCGGCTCCTCTCTGCTCCGGAATAGAAGGAGGAACAGGCGGGTGTGAGGAGAAGCGAATGGGGTGCCAACCGGCCGCAAACTTTCGCTCTTCCGGCCAGCATGACTAAAGTCGTTTCCATGTAATTGTTTTTATGCCTGCGCCGCCAGAAGAGGTTAGCTGCCGCCTTGCGGCTCGAATGTGAGGTTTTTGAACACCCCTGTTCGATAGTGCGACACCGCCGGTCGCTTCTCCGTCGAACTTCTATAAGATTGTTCTCTGGTTCAGCCGACGCCTGAAGCGATCGATTCTTGGGCAGATGGCGCCAGCGAACCATACCACCAGTTGGCCTTTCCTCCCCGCCCTCCTCTAGGTGCGGGTGAGGGCCTGACCGGAAAGGGGGATTACCGTGTTAAGCATTCTGGGCCGGGCAAGCAAGTTGTGTGACGGAATCACCCGCCGGGAGCTGCTGCGTGTCGGCGGTCTGGCGTTCGCCGGTCTCACGCTGGCCGATGTCCTGCGGCTCCGCGGCGCCGCCGCCCCGGGCGCCGGCCGGAACAAGTCGGTGATCATGATCTGGCTGCGCGGGGGGCCGTCCCACATCGACAGCTACGACATGAAGCCGCAGGCCCCGGCTGAGATCCGCGGCGAGTTCCGGCCGATCCCGACGAACGTGCCCGGTATCCAGATCTGCGAGCACCTGCCCCGGCAGGCCCAGATCATGGACAAGCTGGCCATCCTGCGCGGCATCCAGTCCAACGACCTGGGCGACCACACGCCGCACTACATCATCACCGGCTTCCCCGACCGCGGCAAACGCCCTGCCTTTGGGTCGATCGTCAGCTACTTGCGGCCGCGGACCGACGGCCTACCCCCTTACGTCAGTCTGATGTACAAGGAGCCCGGGCTGTACGACTACGAAAGCCCGACCTACACCGGCCCGGCTCACCGGCCGTTTGTGCCCAAGGCCGAGGGGCTGGCAAACCTGAAGCTGGCCAAGGGCGTCTCTCTCGACCGCCTGCGCGACCGCCGCCAGCTGCTGCAAGCGTTCGACACCCTCAGCCGTGAAGTCGATCAGACCGGAGGCATGGCGGGGATGGACGCGTACACGCAGCGGGCCCTGGAGATGATCACGTCGCCCCGGGTGCGCGAGGCGTTCGACCTGTCGAAGGAGCCGGCACGAGAGCGGGAGCGGTACGGGAAGTTCTGTGAGCATCTGCTGATGGCCCGGCGGTTGGTCGAGGCCGGCATCTCGGTGGTGACGTTGAAGCTCGGCGACTGGGACACCCACGAGAAGAACTTCCGCGACATGCGAGAGCAGCTGCCGCAGCTCGACCAGGGGTTCCACGCCCTGATCACCGACCTGTACGACCGCGGGCTGGAGAAGGACGTGGCGGTAGTGATGTGGGGCGAGTTCGGACGGGCCCCGAAGATCACGCGGGGCGACGGCCGCGATCACTGGCCCGAGGCAGGGGCCGCCGTGGTCGCCGGCGGCGGGTTCAAGGTCGGCCAGGTGATCGGTGAGACCGACGCCCAGGGGGGCCGGGCCAAGGGAAAACCGTACACCCCGAGCAACGTCCTGGCATGCCTGTACCGCCACTTGGGGATCGACCCAGCCATCACGATCCCCGACCATGTCCGGCGGCCGATGCATGTGCTGGATGACCGGGAACCGGTGCGGGAGCTCCTGGGGGATTCCGGAAGCCGCTAAGAAAGAGGGGGCCCCAAAGGTTAAAGCCGTCTCCTCGACTCTCCCAGTTCTTGGCGAAGAATTGTCCCTCGTGGACGATTCTTCGCCATCGTCGGCCGAACCCCCTTTGTCGAACCCGTCCAGCCAGGGAGGGATAATCTTCCGTTACTCATTATCTCGCCAATGGTTGCGCCGCTCCTGCCAACTGGCGCTGGCGCTGGCACAGCCGTTGCTTCTCTGACTACCTGACGATCCCCGTGATATCTCTGTTGTCGAGAATGCCGCCTCCCGACACCGTCCGTTGTGCGCGCTCATCTAGGCTGCACCGGTTCGCCGGACCGGTAGGGATTGGAAAAAGAACAGAGACGAAGCAACGCTGCCACTCCAACCCGGGATGGTCTAATGGCCCTGTTCGCCTGTCCGCGGTGTGAGTTGGCTCTGGAATTTCCTGACCCTTCGCCCGACGAAGCGGCCCGTTGTCCCTCGTGCCGACTTCCGATGAATGGACCGCTCGCCCTGGTTTCCGCTGGCAATCCCAGGGAGCGAACCCGCGCCTTGCGGGCAGAGTTGCCGACCATGGTCCGGGTTGCCCCAGCGCCCGACGCCGACCCATTGGCCTCTTCCTGGCCGCCCCCCGAGGTCATCCCGGTTAACCGGCTGCCCGGTTCGGTCCCGGCCCGCCCCGTGAGGTTGCCGCGCGCCGGCCGCATTCGAGGGGCTGTGGGCCGGGCCGTCATGCTGCTGGCGGCAGCAGCGGCTGGCGGGTCCTTCTTCCTGAACTGGGTTGACAACGGGGTGATATCGGTCAGTGGTTTCGGGGTATGGGCTTTCGTTCTGCTGGTGCCTTACCTCTATCCGCTGATCCAACTCTTCTGTCGTCGGCCGATCCGCAAGGCTGTCGCCGTCCCCTGCGCGCTGGCGGCCGCCGCCCTGACCGGGGCATTCATCGTCTTTCAGCGGATCGAGACGGCCGAGCGCGTCCTTCACGTGGCCGCCGAGGGAGCCTATGTCTTCCTGTTGGCATCGGTCTTCTTCTGTGTGGGCCTTCTTCTCTATCGGCCGGCACCTGCGGGGCATGCCCTGTTCCGGCCGCGGCTGCCGGGGGGCCGACGGGGTTGGCTCATCCTGGGGGCCGGGACGGCAGCGCTCGGTGGCCTGACCGCCGTGCTGGTTCTCCTTGGGGCAGGGCCAGGGAACGACTCGGTGCCGGCGGGAGAGGTGTGCTGCCTGAAGGGGCATACCGACTGGGTCTATCGGGTAACGTTTTCTCCCGACGGCCGACGGGCGCTGTCCTGCGGCTACGGCCGGACGGTCCGGCTCTGGGACGTGGAGACCGGCCAGGAGCTGCGCCGCTTCCGCGTGGGCCTGGCCCCGGTCCATGCCGTGACTTTCTCACCGGCCGGCCTTCGCGCCCTGTGCGGCACCGACGAGGGGGACTTCGGATTGTGGGACCTGGAGACGGCGTCCGAGCTACGCCGCCTGGCAGGGCACAAGGCGGATGTCCTCAGTGCAGCCTTCTCGCCCCACAACGACCTGGCCCTGTCCGGCAGCGATGACCACACGCTCCGGCTCTGGGACCTGATCACCGGCAAGGAGCTGCGCTGCTTCCAAGGACATTTCCTCTGGGTCAACTGCGTGGCCTTCTCGGCCGATGGTCGGCAGGCCCTGTCGGGCAGCCTTGACAAGACGGTCCGCCTATGGGACCTGGAAACGGGCGCGGAGCTGCGCCGCTGCCGCGGCCATCGGAAAGAAGTGAGGAGCGTGGCCTTCTCCCCGGACGGCCGATTCGCCCTGTCAGCCAGCGAAGACAAGACGGTCCGGCTGTGGGACCTGGAGACAGGCGAGGAGCTGCGCTGCTTCAAGGGACACACCCAGCCGGTCAACTGCGCGGTCTTCACGCCGGACGGCCTGTCCGTCCTGTCCGGCAGCGATGACGGCACAGTCCGTCTCTGGGATGTGGTCAGCGGCCGACAGGAGTATTGCTACGAGGGCCACACCGGCTGGGTCCACAGCGTCGCCGTCTCCCCCGACGGCCGGTATGCCGCCTCCGGGGGGCAGGACAAGACGGTGCGTTTCTGGGCGCTGCCGCGATGATTTGCCCTCCGGGCACGGGGACACAGTGGTTGCCCCGGAGGAAGTCCCTTCTTCCAGGGGCCAACCAACTCCCATCCCGAGTTTCCACGGTTTCCGAACTCGATCCCCCTGTGTCCCCGTGTCCGCGGGGCTCATTCTTTTTCCATGACCGGCCGATGGCGTGCAACGGCAGCCGTCTCCCAGCCTAGCATCGCCGGTTTCACCCGGGCCAGGAAGCTGACTGTGAACCCCAGGATCACTCCTTCGACCGCGACGATGGGCAGGTGGAGCACGCAAAGGATCAGCGCCAGGGACGGCCCTGTCTCCGGCTCCAGGCTGCCGAACCAGAGGACGACGGCATTGAGCAGGACCGTCGCCAGCACGGTCAATTCGCCGACCACCAGCCCCAGCGCGAACTCCGGAGCGTGGTCCAGCCGCCGCTCCAGCAGGGCGGCGGCCACGGTCGCAGCCAGAATCGCGGCCAGAATCGCCGGGTGCAGCGTGATGCGATTGGCCCACGCCGCGTCCAGCGTGTTCCATGCGCTGAGGTGACGGCCCTGGAGCAGGTTGCTGACAAGCAATGCGGCGCTGTAGACCAGGCTCAGGGCCCAGAGCGGGGCGGTGATCAGGATCAATCCAGTCCGGAAGGCCGGCCGCCGCAGCCCGGGCAGCCGGCAGAGCCCGGCAAATAGTAATCCCGCCAGCAGAGCCGGCAGGACCATCAAACAGCTGTTGACCCCCAGCGTGGTGAAGCCGCCATGGCCGATCAACACCGCCTGGAGAAGGAGGCCCACCGGAATGGCGAGGGCGGCTCGCCGGCCGAGGACCACGCCGACCAGGCCGTTGAGCAGCAGGTGGACGCTGCTCGGTCCAACGCGCACATGGATCAGCGAGGCGATGAAGAACGCCGACGCCAGCACCGCCACGCGCGGGACCTCCTCGTCCCGGAGGCGCCAGGCCCCGACAAGCGCCAGCAAGGCGGCGAGGACGAAGCCGCCGGCCAGCCACGGCCAGGACAACACGCCGTCGGCGATATGAACGGCCCAGACAGGGAAGAGACCGAAGCCCGGCATGAGAGCGAAAGGTTCCTCGGCTGACGTTACTTCTCCGGGCGGGGCGCGACCTTCTCATCCACGAAGACCCACAGGGTGGAGCGATAGCGCAGCGGATAGCCTTTGCCGTCCCGGTACTCCTTGGTGGTGCTGACAAAGTTGGCGGTCAAGCCCCACCAACCGGGTTCGGTCAGGGTGCAGGTCACGACGCCGTTCGGGTCGGCCTTGACCGCGCGCGTGATGTGTTCGTCGGGTGGCAGCTCTTTCGGCGGGGTTGGGTTGTAGCGCTCGATCTCGACCAGAGGCCCGGCCAGGGGCTTGTCGGCAAACGTTACCTGTGCCTGAAACACCATGCCGGGCTCCAGCCCGTAGGGCCGCGTGAGGGGGACGAGTTCAAACCCGCCGACACCGTGGGCCCAGCCCTTCTGGGTCTGCACGTGCAGCACCACCTTGACGGTATCCTGAAGGAACTCCTTGTCTTCCTCCATCCAGATGGGTGGCGGGCGCAGGAAGAAGATGTAATCGCCGCGCTGCTCGGGAGTGAAGCGGAAGCGGTAGGCGGTGACCTGCTTGCCCTCGTCGCCGGGCACCGTGATCTTCTCCAGCGACGTGAGTAAGTCGATCCGTTTGCTGTCGGGCGCGAAGGCCCAGAGTTCCTGGGGGGCCGGTGCATCGAACAGTTGGTGCTCGAAGGGATGGCCCCACTGGTAGGTGAAGGTGACTGTCTCGCCGCGCTTGACCGAGTGCCGGTCGGGGAGCAGCATGTTGAAGTGCCCCCACGCCGCGGGAGCGGTCAGGCCGAGCAGAAGCAGAGGCAGCGTCACGGGAATCCGAGAGCGCATGGTGGTCCTCCGTAGAAGCGGGCGCGGTATGAACCCGGAGGTCATCATACGATTGTTAGAGTCGTAATACCAGCTGCTCGATGGCAACCAGCGTAGTTCAGCCTGGCAAAACCAGCGGCTGATGGGTAGTGTGATGGGGAATTGGGGAACGCTGCGCAGGATTGCATCCTCTCCATTGGCAAGGAGAACGCCATGGTTCCACCACCCGTCGCTCTGGGATTGACGCTGTGTGACTACATCATCGTCGAAGAGGGAACGGCTAAGATTTCCCTTATCGGTACGTTTACGCAGCTCGGAGTGGATAGTTTCCCGTCCGAGCCCAAGCGGTTCTTTGCTTTTGTGGCGCTCGCAGGCAGCCAGGGAGACGCTACAATAGACTTGGTACTGACACAACTGGACTCGGACGCAGACCTCCACTCGGAACAGATTCAGGTCCACTTTCCGGACAAACTGACCGAAGTGCAGATCGTGTTCGAGATAAACGAATGGTCGTTTCCGGCTCCGGGTTGGTATCAGCTTGTTCTTCTGGTAGATGGAGAATGGGTAGCCCAGCGCCGCCTGGAAGTTTATCTGAATGAGGAGCAGACATGACCACTTTCTACTCTCAACCTAACGGCAAGGGTCGCGTAGAGACCCACAACCGGGGCAGCCGGATTATCCATGCCCGGGGAATAGTTGACAGGACGCGCCGTCCCCGCCGGCCCAATGTGCCCCGATTCTGGCCGGCGGACGTGCCCTTTCCACCTCCGCCCAGGCCCAAGTCGCCGCAGAAGCCTGACAAAGATTGAATTGGCTGTTCACTCGCCACCCTTGCCGAACACCTCACGGAAGCCGCGCAGGTGTTCGGCGAGCAGCTCCTTCAACTCCGGCGCGTGGACGTGTTCGTTGTGCTGGAACACCAGTCGCAGCACGTCGGCGTCCGCCCGGCTGCCGTTGATCGTCGGCGATACGCCGAACGATTCGATCTGGCTCAGATTGAACTGACCTTTCTTGCCGAGGAACCGGCAGTCCAGCCCGTGCGGGTCCTTGGTCCGCCACTGGGCCCAGCTCCGGCCGACGCCTGGCACCTTGAGCGTGATGGCATCACGCGCATCCCAGCGCACCTCGACCGCCGGTTCCACCTCACGCACCAGCCCCAGCAAGCGCGGTAAGAGGCCGCGATCCCACTGCACCTTTCGGCCCGGCGGGAAGCCCTTCTCGCCCAGATGCCAGCGCTCACCGTTGACCTTCCATGGCATCACGTCCTCCGGCTTGGTCCGCAGCTGGGCGAGCTTCTGCTGGAACGAGACGACCGCCTCGGCCAGGAATTCGCGGAAGGCCGGCGTGTCGATCTCGGCCAGGTGGTGGACCAGGATGGTGACCGACTGCCACGGCCCCTTGTGGTTGGTGACCCCGACGCGTTCCCGGTCGCCATAGACCTCCAGGTCCGGCGTGTCGTTCAGCGGCCGGATGCCGAGCCGCTCGATCAGGTCGGCCTGCCGGAAGGTGTTCTTGCCGACGCGGAAAACCAGCCGCAGCAGCCATTCGTGTCCGGTCATGGCGTGCAGGAACCAGCGCGGGGCCGACACGTTGGTCCCGCCAGCCGCCGCGATCTCGACAATAGTGCGATGGTTCCAGTTGGTGTCGGCGAATGGGCCCAACTCATGGATGCGCTCGTCGAGCCAGTCGAGGATGGCGCCTTCCCAGCGACACGGTTTGCCCTCACTGGTAACGCGCTCGGCAGTGTGCCAGCGTCGGCCGTCGGTTTCCCATGGCATCCGGGCATCGCGGCCAACCGCCTCCAGGGCCATATCCCCCTCACGCGGTTTCTCGGCGGCAAAGGGATCATACCTCGGCCGCTCGGCATAGGGGCCGGCGGCCAATACTTCCTTCAAGGCTGCCCCCGTATGCGATCCCGGGACCCGGGCCACGTCTTCGGGCGTCCCCTCGGCCACCAGATAGCCGCCCGCGTCGCCGGCCTCCGGCCCCAGGTCGATAATCCAGTCGGCCGTCTTGATCACGTCTAGATTATGCTCGACCACGATGACTGTGTTGCCCAGGTCCACCAAACGGTTGAGCACGTCGAGCAGCTTGGCGATGTCGTCGAAGTGCAGGCCGGTGGTCGGCTCGTCGAGAATGTACAGGGTGCGGCCGGTATTGGGCCGGCCCAGCTCAGCAGCCAGCTTGACGCGCTGGGCCTCGCCGCCGGAGAGCGTCGGCGCCGGCTGCCCCAGCGACAGATAGCCGAGCCCCACGTCAGCCAGTGTCTGTAGTAATCGACGAATTTTGGGGATGTTGCCGAACAGCTCCAGCGCCTCGCTAACGCGCATATCGAGCACGTCGGCAATCGACTTCCCCTTGTAGTGGACGGCCAGCGTCTCAGGGTTGTAACGTCGGCCGTGGCAGACGTCGCACTCGACCCAGACATCGGGGAGGAAGTGCATCTCGATTTTCTTCTGGCCATTCCCCTCGCAGGCCTCACAGCGGCCCCCCGGCTTGTTGAAGCTGAAGCGCTTAGGGTGGTAGCCGCGCACCTTAGCTTCGGGCAGCTGGGCGAAAAGCTGGCGGATCAGATCGAAGACGCCGGTGTACGTCGCCGGATTGGAGCTGGGCGAGTTGCCGATCGGAGCTTGATCGACATTGATGACCTTGTCGATGTGTTCCAGGCCAAGGATGTCGTCATGGGCGGCCCCAGGGGTGCGGGCACGGTGCAGTTTGCGGGCCAGAGTGTTGTACAGCACCTCGTGGACCAGCGAGCTCTTGCCCGAGCCGCTGACGCCGGTCACGGCGATGAATGCTCCCAGCGGGAAGCGGACGTTGATGTTCTTGAGGTTGTTGTGGCGGGCGCCTTTGACTGTCAAGAACGCCGCTTGCGGCTTAGCGTCGCCAGCGGCCGTGCGGCGATTGGTGGGGATGGGGATCGCCTTCTTGCCTGAGAGATACTGCCCGGTCAGCGAGGCTTTCGAGCGCATCACCTGCTTGGGCGTCCCCTGAGCGACGATCTCGCCCCCCTGATCGCCGGCGCCGGGGCCAAAGTCGAGCAGGTAATCGGCGTGGGCAATCACCTCGCGGTCGTGCTCCACGAGAATGAGTGTATTGCCCAGGTCCCGCAGGTGCATCAGCGCTTGCAGCAGCCGGCGGTTGTCGCGGGGATGCAGCCCGATGGTCGGCTCGTCCAGGACATAGAGCACACCGGTCAGGCCGCTGCCGATCTGGCTGGCCAGGCGGATGCGTTGCGACTCACCGCCGGAGAGGGTCGGCGCCGGCCGACTTAACGTCAGGTAATCAAGCCCGACATCGACCAGGAATTGCAGCCGATTGGTGATCTCGCGCAGCAACTCACCGGCCACCTGCTGCTGTGCCTTGGTCAGTTTCAGGCTCTTGAACAGGGCAAGCGCCTGACCCAGCGGTTGGTCACAGAGTTGCTGGAGCGTCAGGCCGGCAAAGCGCCAGGCCGCTGCATCATCGCGCAGCCGCGAGCCGCCGCAGGCGGAGCAGGGGACGTCATTGACCAGGTGGTCCAGTTTGTGCCGGTAGGCAAAGCTGACGCGCGCCGCCTCATCGATGGCTGGGAAGAGGCCCTTGTACTGGAAACGAACAGGGCGAGCGGGGGACGTTAGCTCCCCCGTGCGACGCTTTTTACCGGGGGGCTGACGCTCTCCGCTCGCCCTACCGGGGGGCTGACGTTCTCCGCTCGCCCTACCGGGGGGCTGACGCCCCCCGCTCGCCTTACCGGGGGGCTGACGCCCCCCGCTCGCCTCTTCCAGTTCGATCCATGCTTCACCCGTCCCCTGGAGGATGGCGCGCTGGTGGGCCGGGTCGAGTTGCTCGAAGGGAACGTCCAGCGAGAAGCCGACGTGCCGGGCCAGGGCCTCGGCGAAGGGGAGGAACGGATGGCCCTCGGTCAACGGCGGCCAGGCGGCCAGAGCACCGTCGCGCAGCGAAAGCTTGGCATCGCGAATCAGCAGGGCGGGGGAGGCCCCCTTCTGGATGCCGAGCCCCTCGCAGGTCGGGCACCAGCCGAGCGGGCTGTTGAACGAGAAGTGATGCGGGTTGAGCGGCTCGAAGCTCCGGCCGCAGCGGTCGCAGGCAAAGTGGAGGCTGTAGCGTTCCACCTTCCACTCCGGCTCAGGCCGGCTGTCATCGACGAAGGCGACGTGCAGCACGCCGCGGCCTAACTCCAGTGCCTGCTCCACGCCGTCGGCCACCCGCCCCCTCACCCCTTTCCCCCCCCGGGGGGAGAGGGATGAAGGGGCGGCCCGCACCACGACGCGATCGACGACCACCTCCACCTGGTGCTTGCGGCGGTGGTCGATGGCCGGCGGTTCCTCGATGCTGTACGACTTACCATCCACGCGCAGGCGAACGAAGCCGGCCCTACGGATCTCATCCCAGAGCGCGTCGTACTTCTCCTGGCCGCGCCGCTCCAGCGGGGCCATCAGGTAAAGCTTTGTCCCCTCCGGTTGGGCCATGATCTTGTCGATGATCTCATCCGCCGTCTGCGTGCCGACCGGGATTTGACAGGCCGGGCAGTACGGCTGCCCCAGCCGGGCGTAGAGGACGCGCAGGTAATCGTAGACCTCGGTGACGGTGCCGACCGTCGAGCGCGGGCTCTTGCTGGTGGTCTTCTGCTCGATGCTAATGGCTGGCGACAGGCCGCTGACATGATCGACCTTCGGTTTCTGCATCTGGCCGAGGAATTGTCGGGCGTAGGCCGACAGCGATTCGATGTAGCGGCGCTGGCCCTCGGCGTAGATCGTGTCCAGAGCGAGCGACGACTTGCCCGAGCCGCTCGGCCCCGAGCAGACGGTCATCCGCTCGCGCGGCAGGGCGACGGTGATGTTCTTCAGGTTGTGCTGCTGGGCGCCCTGGACCGTCAGGTGAGTGATCGGTTCATGATCTCCCGCTTCGGGGTGGGGCCGGCGAAGCCCACCGGTTGTAACCCGTGGGCTGGGAGCCTGCCTCATCAGCACAGGCCGCAGCGCCTGCCCCGTGTAGGACCGTTCGCAGGCGGCGACCTCTTCCGGCGTCCCGACGCACACCACCTCGCCGCCGCCGGCACCTCCTTCAGGCCCCAGGTCAATGATCCAGTCGGCTGTCTTGATCACGTCCAGATTATGCTCGATAACCACGACGGTGTTGCCGGCGTCCACGAAGCCGTGCAGCACCTGGAGCAGCTTGGCGATGTCGTCAAAGTGCAAACCGGTTGTCGGTTCGTCGAGGATGTACAGGGTCCGGCCGGTGCTGCGGCGGCACAGCTCGCGGGCCAGCTTGATGCGCTGGGCCTCGCCGCCTGACAGGGTGGGAGAGGGCTGCCCCAACTTGATGTAATCAAGGCCGACGTCGTGCAGCGTCTGCAGCATGTTCCGGATGCGCGGCACGTTGGCGAAGTGCTCCAGCGCCTCCTGCACATCCAGGTTGAGCACATCATGGATGTTCTTGCCCTTGAAGCGGACCTGGAGCGTCTCGCGGTTGAAGCGGCGGCCTTCGCAGACCGGGCAGGTCACCCAGACATCGGCGAGGAAGTCCATTTCCAGCCGGTTGGAGCCGTTTCCCTCGCAGGCCTCGCAACGGCCGCCCGGCTTGTTGAAGCTGAAGCGGCCCGGCTTGTAGCCGCGGATCTTCGACTCCGGCAGCTCCGCGAACAGGGCGCGGATCTCGTCAAACACCTTGATATACGTCGCTGGATTGGAGCGCGGCGTCCGGCCGATCGGCGTCTGGTCGATGTCGATCACCTTGTCGATGTGCTCGATGCCGGTGATCCGGTCATGGGCGCCGACGAGGTGGGCGGTGAGGTCGGGCTCGCCGTTGTCGCCGTTGCCGTTCTCTTCTTCGCCGGACGGGTCGCGCCGGCCGCTCGCCAGCAGCGCCTCCTTGAGGATGTCGTTGATAAGCGAGCTTTTGCCGGAACCGCTGACGCCGGTGACGCAGACGAACTGACCAAGCGGGATCTCAACGTCGATGTTCTTGAGGTTGTTGTGGCGGGCGCCGTAGATGGTGAGGCAACGGCCGGTACGCGGCCGGCGCCGCTCGGGAACGGCGATCCGACGGACACCGCTGAGGTACTGGCCGGTCAGACTGGCGGGGTTGGCAATGACTTCCGCGAGTGAGCCGGCTGCCACCACCTGCCCGCCGCGCACCCCGGGACCGGGGCCGAAGTCCACCAGATAGTCGGCGGCGCGCATCGTCTCTTCGTCGTGCTCGACCACCACCACGGTGTTGCCCATGTCGCGGAGTTGCTCCAGGCTGCGCAACAGCCGGTCGTTGTCGCGGGGATGCAGGCCGATCGATGGCTCGTCGAGGATGTAAAGGACGCCGACCAGGCCGCAGCCGATCTGCCCGGCCAGGCGGATGCGCTGGGCTTCGCCGCCCGACAGCGTCGGCGCCGGCCGGTCGAGGGTCAGGTAGTGCAAGCCGACGTTGAGGAGGAAACCAAGCCGACCGCGGATCTCCTTGAGCACTTCGCCGGCGATCGCCTTCTGGATCGGCTCCAGCGACCGCTCCAGTGGGCCGGTCTCCGGGTCGAGCCATGCCGCCAAGTCGCCGACCGGCATGGCGCAGACCTCGATGAGTGTCTTGCCGGCGACGCGCACCGCACGGGCCTGGGGATTGAGGCGCTGGCCCTGACAACTCGGACAACGGACGACGCGCATGTACTTCTCGAGTTGGAGGCGGCGCGGGCCGGCAGCCGTCTTCTTGAAACTGCTCACTAGTTGCGGCACGATCCCTTCCCACTGGCCGCCGTGCTTCCAGACGCCTCCGTTGCGTTGCTTCCACTCGTAGGTGACGTGCCGGTCGCCGCCGCCGTACAGCAGCACGTTGCGGTGCTCCTCGGGCAGGTCGCGCCAGGGCTTCTTCAGGTCGATGCCGAAGGTCGCGGCCACTCCTTCGTAGATGTGCCGCCGCCAGCGGCCCATGCCGCGCAACGGGCCGACCAGCGGAATGGCCCCGGCGTAAAAACTAAGCGACGGATCAGGGACGAGCAGTTCGGGATCGAACGTGTAGCTCATACCCAGACCGTCGCAATCAGGACACATGCCCTGCGGACTGTTGAAGCTGAAGAGCTGCGGGCTGGGCGGCTCGTAACTCTTGTTGCAGCGCGTGCAGGCGTAGCGCGCGGAGAGCAACAGGTCTTCGCCCGGCCCGGAATCCTCCCCGGCCCCCTCTACGGCGACGATCAGCGAGCCGTCGCCCAGGACGAGCGCCTGTTCCACCGCCTCCGCCAAGCGCGGCCGCACCTTCGGCTCGTTCTTCAACCGGTCGATGACGATCTCGATATGGTGCTTGATCCGGCGGTCGAGCTTCAGGTCGTCAGTCAGGCGGACAACCTGGCCATCCACGCGGGCGCGGACGAAGCCGCGCTTGAGCATGTCCTCGAACAGGTCCTTGTATTCGCCCTTCTGGCCGCGGATGACCGGGGCGAGCACCAGGAAGCGGGTACCCTCCGGCAGGGCAAGGATGCGGGCGATGATCTGCTCGCGCGTCTGAGCGGTGATCGGCCGGCCGCACTCCGGGCAGTGTCCCTGACCAATGCGGGCATAGAGGACACGCAGGTAATCGTAGATCTCGGTGATGGTGCCGACCGTCGAGCGCGGGTTGCGTCCGGCCGCCTTCTGTTGAATGCTGATCGCCGGCGACAGCCCGGCCAGGTAATCGACATCGGGCTTCTGGAGCTGGCCGAGGAACTGCCGGGCGTAGCTGGAGAGCGACTCGACGTACCGCCGCTGCCCCTCGGCGTAGAGGGTGTCAAAGGCCAGCGACGACTTGCCCGACCCGCTGACACCGGTGAAGACGACCAGGCGGTTGCGGGGGATGTCGAGGTTGACGTTGCGGAGGTTATGCTCGCGGGCGCCGCGGATGACGATGGTGCTGTTGTCCATAACAGGCCGCCGCTGTTCCTGGGTCCGTAGTATAGGTGAAAGGTTAGTATACGGATGTTGCGTAAAAGAGAACAAGGTCAGGCAGCGGCTGGCCCCTCCCGGATCCGTTCGGCCCATCCTCGGGGACGCAGTTTCCAGCCGGGCACCTCTCCGGCATCTCCTCACCCGCCGTCGGCGCCATCGCTGAGCTCACCCGCCGAACCGCGTTCGGGAAGGACCGCCTCAGAACTCCTCTCCTTGCTCCTGCGCTGCGGGCGGTCCTGGGTTGTCCCCCTCCGCAGCCTGGCGCAACCACCAAAGTCCGTAAACTCCACGGCCACGCGCTGCTTGATTTCCAGAGCCTTGCGGCCTACGATGGGGCAGATTGCGGGAATGGTATTGGCGGTTGAAGCTGGCGACCAATCCCCGTGGACCCCTTCCTACCCGATCACAGCCGTATCGTTGCCGAAGCTCGGGCTAAGGCCCGGCATGCTCTGCGCGAGCTTGGAGAGTGGGAAAATAATGCGTTCAAGGCCCTGGGTGACCCGACACGGTTCGAGATCCTCTGCCTGTTGCGTAGCGGCGAGATGACAGCTGGCCAACTGGCCAAATGCTTCAAGATGACGAAGCCTTCCATGTCACATCACTTCGAGGTCCTCAAACAGGCCGATCTGATCATCCACCGGCGTGGAGGGAGGCGGATCTACTACTCCCTCAACAACGAGGTGTTGGGGGACCTGTTTGTCGTCATCTGGGAGTTGTTCCACGGTCGCCGCGGCCCGGGCAAGGAGTCGAAGCCATGACCCGCTGGTCTTACGTTTCGATCGCCCTGGCCCTGGTGGCGGCCGGGGGCTCGCTCTACGTCTATCTGTTCCACTACGATCAACTCCCCGACCAACTCCCCGTCCACTGGGGCATCGCGGGGACGCCGGACGATTGGATGGCCAAGGGGACGGCGCTGGTGCTCTGGCCGGCGGTCGTCGCCGGCGTGGTCCTGCTGACGTTGGTCCTGCCGTGGCTGTCGCCCCGGCACTTCGAGGTCGAGCCGTTCCGCGCCACCTACGGCTACCTCATGGCGCTGGTGGCCGGGCTGCTGACCTACATGCACCTGGTGGTGCTGTGGGGCGCCCTGTGGCCCGGCTTCTCCACGGAGCGCTGGCTGTTCGGCGGGCTGTTCCTGCTCTTTGCCCTGATGGGCAACGTCCTGGGCCGGGTGCGGCGCAATTTCTGGATGGGCGTCCGCACCCCGTGGACCCTGGCCAGCGAGACCGTCTGGATCCAGACCCACCGGCTGACCGCCTGGCTGTTCACGGCGTTCGGCCTGGCCGGGTTCGTGGCAGTGCTGCTCGGCGTGAATATGCTCTGGTGCTTCGCCAGCCTGATCGCGGTGGCGCTGGTGCCGGTGGTCTATTCGCTCGTCTTTTACAAGCGATTGGAGAGGCAGGGCCGGGTGTGAGGATTATCCCCGCAAGCTAACCGCCGATGGCATGCATGGTGCGCAGCGGCTTGACGAAGCGCGCGGTGTTGATCTGATGACCTTCCCACTTGGCCCAGATGTTCTGGCGGATCACCGCCGCGATTGCTTCATCGGGCGCGCCGCCCCGCAGCAGGGCCTTGACGTCCACCTCATCCAGCGCGAACAGGCAGTTGCGCAGTTTGCCATCAGCGGTCAGACGGACGCGGTTGCAGCTCATGCAGAACGGCCGCGACACCGAGGCGATAATCCCGACCCGGCCACCGCCGTCGGTGTAGACGAAGTCCATCGCGGGGGCGCGCGGGTCGTAGTCCGGTGCGGGCACCAGGGGAGCGACGTGCCGCTCGATCTGCTCCAGGATTTCGTGGGCAAAGTAGACCTTGTCGCGCTCCCACTGGTCGGCGCCGATCGGCATGTATTCGATGAAGCGCATCTCCAGGCCGTGCGCACGGGCGAAGCGGGCCAGCGGCACCACCTCCGGCTCGGTGAAGCCGCGGATGCTGACGGCATTGATCTTGATCGGCCTGAAGCCGGCCCGCTTGGCCGCGAAGATCCCCTCCAGCACCTTGTCCAACCCGTCGCGGCGCGTGATCTGGCGGAAGCGCTTGGCATCAAGCGTGTCGAGACTGATGTTGATGCGGCGCAGGCCGGCGTCGTAAAGCGCCTGCGCTTGCTCGGCCAGGAGCAGGCCGTTGGTGGTCAGGCCGACGTCACGGATGCCCTCGATCGGGGCGAGCAGGCGCACCAGGGTCGGCAGACCGCGGCGCATCAGCGGCTCGCCCCCCGTCAGGCGGACCTTGTCGATACCCAGCGACGCGGCGACGCGCACAAAGTGGGCGATCTCCTCGAAGGTGAGCAACTCGGCCCGGTCCATGAAGACCACTTCCTCGGGCATGCAGTAGGTGCAGCGCAGGTTGCAGCGATCGGTGACGCTGATGCGCAGATTGTTGTGCACCCGCCCGAACGTATCGACCAACGGACCCGGCATAAAATCACCTCTGTTCCCCGATGCCCGGATGCACCCACGCGCTGCCGCCGTCGGCCCAGTTCTCTTTCTTCCAGATGGGCACGATTTCCTTGACACGGTCGATGGCGTAGCGGCACGCCTCGAACGCCTGCGCCCGGTGCGGGCAACTGACGGCCACCGCCACGCTCACCTCGCCGATGTCGAGATGCCCGAGCCGGTGGACGATGGCCATCTCGCCGACCGGCCAGCGCTGGCGCGTTTCGCGCTCGACCTCGGCCATCTTCTTCTCGGCCATGCCGGCGTAGGCCTCGTAATCGAGCGCGGTAGTGACCCGGCCGCCGGTCACCTCGCGGACGGTGCCAAGGAACAGGACCACCGCGCCGCAGTCGCGGCGGCGGACCTGTTCGGTCAAGGCGTGGTAATCGATCGGTTCGGTCGTCAACTGGATCATATCAAACCGGCGTCAAATCCTGGACGGGATCGAGTTTTCGAATTCCTTATTGGCGAAGGATTTTTTCGCTTCTGCCGGCGTGTACATCAACACCAAGGTGATCTCCGATACGACTTCCTCGGGTAACTTCTCCAGGTACGCCCACAGCTCATCTTCTCGTTTCGACCGCCTTACCCCCTTGAATCCGGGGTCAATGACGCGGATGCGGACAGCGGCAGGGAATGGCCGATAGGTTTCGATATCCGCTTTCGGGTGAGTCGCCGCGTATTCTTCCAAGGCCCCGACAATTTGCTTCAGCACCTTGTCCGGCCGTTTCGTTCGCAGTTTGACAGGCATTTACATTCTCCCGTTTGCCCGAGTTGCAAAGGCGATCACCGCATCCATGAATTCGCCGGCCTCGTTCTCTGTCAACGTGCCGGTGGCATAGCGCAGGTCCGTGGACCATGACGCCACACGAGATAAATGGCGAGCCCCGGGTTGCGGGATGGTTCCTCCGGCGCGCCGGCGGTACACGCTGCCAAGCCACTCCAGATTGTGTGCTCGGCTTCCATGAAACTCATCGAATAGTTCCCGACGCAAACGAGGAGCCACGCTTGCCAAGATCAGCGCTTTCAAAAGGCATTCTACTGTGTAGCCAGCCAGGTACACAGCTCCGGTCGTTCGCTTCGCATTCAAGAGAAGCTGTGCATCATCATAACGATCCCAGGCTGCCCGGTAGTAAAGACGTGCTTCCGGGGCTTTGGGCAGCGCCATTGCTTGCAACTCCGGATTGGCAACGCCGCGTCATCCTCCACTCACCGGCGGCAGCAGGGCGACCTCCGCATCCAGCGGCAACGTCAGGGCATCGTCGGCAAATTCATCATTCACCGCCAGGGCTGAGCGCTCCAGCAGGCCGGCCAGCGCCGGGTACGCGCTCGCCAGCTGCCGGCGCAGGTCGCCCACCGTTGACCCTTGCGGCACGTTCACCTCGACAACCTCCGCCCCGGCGAGTTCCCGGGCGCGGGCGAAGAGTTTGACTCGCACTATCATCGCAGCCTCAGTTTGCCGCGGATTGGTTCTTGCAGACGCCGGGAGAGTTCCGGCATCAGGCCATAGGCCAGGGCCAGGTACTGGGCGGGGTGGAGAGTACGCTTGCGGGCGCCGTCTTCTATTTGCAGGCGGCAGGTGCTGCACTCAGTCGAGCCGAATAGTACTCGCGGGCGGGCCAACTCCTCTAGCATCGGCCGGCCGGCTTCCAGCGATGTCGCGTAATTCTCCGCCTTCAGGCCAAAGGTGCCCGCCATCCCCGAGCAACTCACATCGATTGTATGCACCCGCAGACCGGGGATCAACGCGAGCAGCGCCGGCCCGGCGGGCGGCCGGCCCAGCGCCTTGACATGGCACGGCACGTGATGCCCGACCGACAGGTCGAGCCGGCGGAAATCGGTCCGCAGCCGGCCCTGGCCGTGCAGGTCCGCCAGGAATGCGGTCAGCTCAATCACGCGCCCAGCCACCAGACGTGCGTCGGCGTCGTCGAGCAGGTCCAACGCATCCTGGCGCAGCATCAGCGCGGCGGTCGGCTCCGAGCAAACGATCGGGTAGCCCTCGCGGGCCAGGTCGGCCAGGATGCGGACATTGTGCTCGACCGCTTCGCGGGCGCTTTCGACCTCGCCGTAAGCCAGCGGGGCCATGCCGCAGCCGTGCTGTCCAGGCGGTACGTAAACCTCGATGCCATTGTGGTGCAGCACCGCGACCACTGCTTCGGCAATCGAGGGGTCGTTGTAGTTGGCGTAAACATCCACGAAATAGGCGACACGCGGCCGGCCGGAGCGCGGCGGCCGGGTCCAGCCGGCCCGTTCGGCCCGCCGCAGAAAGCTAGGGGCGGCGAAAGGAGGCAGGCGGCGCCGTCGGGAGATGCCGAAGAACTTTTCCAACAGCCAACGGGCCGAGCGGTTGGCCAGGATGGCATTGGCCACCAGCGCAAAGGCGCTGCCCAGCCGGGCAAAGGTCTCCGTCCGGGCCAGCACCCAATCGGACCGGCTCAAGCCGTGCTGGGCCGCGTTCGCCGCCTTGGCCTCCAGCATCAGTCGGGGGATGTTCACCCGGGCCGGGCACTCCAGCGCGCACATTTTGCAGTTGACGCACAGGTCGGCCACCGCTCGGACAGCGTCGGAGGAGAGCAGCTGTGGGTCGGTCCCTTCCTGGAGGAGATAGCGCATCAGATTGGCCTTGGCCCGCGGCGTGGCCGCTTCGGCATGGGTGGCCCGGAAGATCGGGCACATGCGCTGGGCCGATGCCTCGGTGCGGCAGTGGCCGCAACCGTTGCAGCTGACGCTCTCGGACCAGATTTCCTGCGGCTGCCAGCGAAGATAAGTGGTGAGTGGTGAGTGGCGAGTGATATCTTCGGACCGCTCACCGCTCACCACTTGACCACTCACCATCTTACGCAGCGGCCAGGCGGGGACAGCCGGATCGGGACCGATGATCTTGCCGGGGTTGAACAGGCGGCGCGGATCGAAGATGGCCTTGAGGTCGCGCAGCACCGGGTAGAGCGGGCCGTACTGCCGGGCCACCCACGGCGTGCGGGCCAAGCCGGTGCCGTGCTGGCTGCTGATCGTGCCGCCCATCTCCAGGACCAGGTTGTAGATCGCCTCGGCCAACGGCCACAGCCGCGATGCGTCTTCCGGGCGCTGCAAATCGAGGAAGGGGCGGATGTGGACCTGGCCGGTGGCGGCATGCACCAGGAACGACGCTGTGGTCTCGTGCCGCTGAAGCACTTCCTGGACCCGGTGGATAAAGCGCGGCAGTTCCTCGGGCGGCACCCCCACATCCTCGACGAAGGCGATGGGCTGGGCGCCGCCGCGCAATCCGTACAGGCTCGGCAGGGCCGCTTCGCGCAAGTTCCAGAAACGCTCGATATGGTCCGGCTCCAGGGCGACCTCGGCATACGGCGCCGGCCGTTCCTCCTGCTGCAGCCGGGCGACCAACTCTGAGGCGGCGGTCTGGGCCACGGACGGGCTGTCGGCTTCGAACTCGACCAGGAGCACCGCTTCGGCCGCGGCCGGGACCAGTGCCGCGGCGCTGCCCGGATCGCCGCGGGCCAGCGACAGCAACCGACGGTCCATTAGCTCGCAGGCCGACGGCCCGACGGGCAAGGCCCGCTGCGCCGCCCGCAGGGCCCCCTCCAGGCTAGCGAATCCCAGGAGTACCAGACTCCGCCCCGTCGGCAGCGGCACGGTGCGCAAGGTCGCCTCGGTGAAGATGGCCAGCGTCCCCTCGGAGCCGACCAGCAGTCGGGCCAGATCGAGGTGTTCGGCGGTCAGCACGTCGGCCAGCAGGTAGCCGCAGCGGTTGAACGGGGTGCGCGGCTGACAGTTGCGGATCAACTCGGCGTGCTGCTCCAGCAGGGCGGTCACCGCGGTGATGATCTCGCCGAGCCGGCCGGGAACCGTCCCCGCCGGGCCGCGCGGGTGTCGGCCGACCACGGCAACGTCGCCGTTGTCCAGTACCGCCCGTAGGGATATCACATGGTCGCGCGTGTAGCCGTGCCGTCGGACGCGGGCCCCCGAGGCGTTGGTCGCCAGCATCCCGCCGATGGTGCAGGGGACGCCGCCGGCCGGATCCGGCGCGAAGCGTCGGCCGATGCGGGCGAGCTGTTCATTGAGAGTGCGGTAAACCACACCAGGTTGGACGCGCACCGTGTCGCTGCCGATCTCCAAGATGCCGCGGAAGTGCCGGCTCAGGTCGATAATCAGGCCGGTGCCCAGCGATTCACCGGCCAGTCCGGTGCCGGCGCCGCGCGGGACCAGGGCGAGGCCATGTTCGGCGGCGTAGCGGACCAGCGCCTGCACATCGGCCTCGTCGCGCGGCACAGCGACGCCCAGCGGCTGGACCTGAAAGATACTGGCATCGGTGCTGTACAGCGTGCGCGTGAGGTTATCGAAGAGGAGTTCGCCCTTGACGATCCCCTTGAGGTCGTCCTGGATGCGTTGGCGTTGGGGTTGGTCCACGACAACCACCGCGCGGATGGGGTTCTGCGGCCAAACGTCACTGATTCTCGACGCGCCTTGCGGTGAGTTTCAGCTGCTCGCGCCGGATTCGCTCCTGCCGGTAGCGCTCGCCGATGCCCAGCTCGAAGGGCCCATGTCCCGGGTTGGGCGGGAAGCCGCGGTACTCGGCCCCACAACGGTAACAGACCACCACGTCGCCCACCCACAAATAAAGCAGGCCGTCGAAGGCCGCCGACCCGAGCAGGACTGCCCACGCCCACCACGGGCGGTACAGGCCCATCAGGACCAGGAACGCCAGGCACGCCGCCGTCAGAATGCTGATCCCCAGCCAGTGCGGGAAATCCTTCTTCTTGTACAGCTCGTGGTTGCCGCAGCTGGCACAGAGCGGGAGCGGCTCGCGGCCCAGCTCGGCCGGCAACGGCAGCAGGTGGTCGCAAAACGGGCAGCGCGACTCGGCCGACCCCGGCAGGTCGGCCCGGCGCGGCCATCCGCACTCCGGACAGTCGAAACGGATGTTCATGGGACGAGACGTTATCACAGGGCAAAGCCGGTGGCGCTCAGCAGCAATTGGCTGGTCAGCTCGCCGAGGAAACAGAAGATCACCGCAACGTACAGGATGCCGGTGGCGGACTGGGTCGAGCGGATCCGTGCCGTTTGCCAGGCCATTGCGCCGAGCACCAGCGGGCCGACCAGGCCCAGGCCCCAGCGGATCGGCAGCCATAGGACGGCCACATCGTTCAGGTTAGTGAGGGAATGGCCGGCGGTCCAGGCTACCAGTGCCGTCCCGGCGACGGCAGCCCGCAGCAGCACCGCCACGCCCAGCCCGGCCAGTAAACGCATCAACGGCTGGATCGACATCCCCGGCGCGATCAGGTATGAGTGGCCCAGCAGCATGGCGGTCATCGCCGTGCCGAGTAGCGCCGCCGAGGTGAACGACGACGCAAGAAGGACCAAGGATGGCGAGCCGGCCGTTTCACCCGTCGCCCCGGGTATGCCGTACCCCTCGGCAAGGACCAGGGCCGCGGCCAGGGTCAGGGCGCTGAACCCGATCACAGCCCGTCCGCCGGGCGTCCCCTCCAGCGACCAGACTACCGAGCCAGCGAAGGCGAGCACAGCGCTGCCGGCTAACGCCGCCCCCAGCGTCAGCCCGGCCGTCTGCCACAGGAAGACCGCGGCCACGGCCGCCAACCCCAGCACGACAAGGAAATGAGTGCGGTAGAAGCGCGGGTTAACCTGGGCGGGCGAAAGCAGCAGCAGGGCCGCGACCAGGCCCAGCGCCAGACGGAGACAGAAGACGGCGAGCATGGGTCACCGCGCGCCGTAGATCAACGCCATCAGCTCGGCCCGGGTGGACGAGTTGTCCTTGAAGGCACCGCGCATGGCGCTGGTAATGCAGACGCTGTCTGGCTTGCGGATGCCGCGGATCGTCATGCAGGTGTGCGCCGCCTCCAGGACCACAGCCACGCCGCGGGGCTCCAGTTCCTCCATTAGTAAGTCGGCGATCTCCTCGGTCATGCGCTCCTGGACCTGCGGCCGGCGCGACATCACCTCGACCACCCGGGCCAACTTGCTCAGGCCGACGATCTTGCCGTTCGGCAGGTAGGCAACATGAGCCTTGCCGACGAAGGGGAGGAGGTGGTGCTCGCACATCGACTCGAACCCGATGTTCCGCTCCACCACCATTTCGTCGTACTTCTGGGTGAACTTCTTTTTCAGGTGCTCACGCGGGTCCTTGTGCAGACCGGCGAACAGCTCGGCGTACATCCGGGCCACGCGGTCGGGCGTGTCGCGCAGTCCCTCGCGATCGGGGTCTTCGCCGATGGCCAGCAGGATTTCCCGCACAGCCGCCCGAATGCGCTCCTGGTCGATCACCCCGGGCTGAGGGCGGCCGCCATCTGCGGGAGAGCGGTGGCGTCGGGCGAGCGTGTCATTTCTCAAATGCTTCTCCAAGGGAAGTTCCTCAATAGGTTCCGGCGCTCGCGCCCGGCCTCCACGAGCACCACGGCGGGTCCATTCCTGGCGAGATGACACTGGTTTTATAGGGCCGTCGCAAAAGG
>DATLYH010000127.1:0-2429 GCA_035575035.1 Gemmataceae bacterium | reverse complement strand
AACCGCCGCGGCGGATTGAGCAGATCGTGCTCGGGCTGCTGACACTGGCCGGCGCCGGCATGGTGGGCTACTGCCTCGTCAGCCGGCAATCCCTCCTGGCGCCTTTGCCAAGGTCGATGCTGGTCATCTGGGTCGGCGTTTGGGCCGGGATGCTGTACACGCTCTACCTGGTCGGGACCGGCCGTCGTTGGCCGGCGGATCGGCCCATCCCCTCGATGGAAGGGATCATGTTGGGGGCGATGGCGCTGACAAGCGCCGGTTTGACGGCAGCCACCTGGCCGCGGCCGGCGGGACCGGTGCGGGCGGAGGTCGTCTGGACATTCGAGGTGCCCCGGCCGGAGCAGGGACGGATCGTCTCCACGCCGCTGGTGGAGGGCGGCCGGCTGTACGCGGCGGCGGCCCTGGGCAGCGGTTTCCCCTACGGCGCCCTGTACTGCCTCGACCGGGAGACGGGCCGGCCGCGGGCGGACTTCAACCGGGGCCGGCCGTTCGACGACGGCGGCGACCTGAAGCAAGTCTTCTCCTCGCCCTGCGCGGCCGATGGCCGGCTTTACCTCGGTGAGGGTTTCCATCAGGACAGTTTCTGCAAGCTCTACTGCCTCGACGCGGCGACCGGCCAGAAGCTCTGGCATGTGCCGACCAAGGGCCACACCGAGTCAAGCCCGTGCGTGGCGGATGGCAAGGTTTACATCGGCGCCGGCGACGACGGCCTTTACTGCGTCGAAGCCGTCCGCGGCAAGGTGCTCTGGCATTTCGAGGGGCCGCACGTGGACTGCACCCCTGTGGTGGTGGATGGCCGCCTTTATGGCGGCAGCGGCTACGGCACCTACGAGGTCTTCTGCCTGGATGCCCGGACGGGCAACCTGGTCTGGCGCGTGCCGGTCGATCTACCGGCATTCGCCACGCCCGCGGCCACGCCGGACGGCCGGGTGGTCTTCGGCATCGGCAACGGCAACCTGCTGGCCAGTGCTGGCACGCCGGCCGGAGCCTTGCTCTGTCTCGACGGCCGAACGGGCGCGCTGCTGTGGCGCTTCGACGTGGGCGATGGCGTCCACCGCCAGCCGGCCGTGGATGACCGTCATGTTTACTGTGTGACACGTGACTGTCACTGCTACTGTGTGCGGCTGGCGGACGGGGCACTGGTTTGGAAGAAAGAATTGAACAGTCCTGTGGCGGCGGCACCGGCCCTGGCCCGCAGCCCGCAGCACGACGGCCGGCCCGGCCTGTACATCGCCGCCAGCCGCGGCACGATCTACTGCCTCGACCCGGACACCGGCGCCGTCCGCTGGACCTTCGACGTGGCCGAGCATTCCCAGGCGCAGCCGCTGCTGTTGTCCTCGCCGATCGTCGTGACGGATCCGACCGGGAGCGGGCCGCGACGCCGCATCTACTTCGGCGCCGAACTGGTCAATCCGCTCCTGGAAAGCACCCCGGCGGTGTACTGCCTCGAAGAGCGACCATGAGCGAGCCGCACCGGCATGTCTACTTCTTCGGCGCCGGGCAGGCGGAAGGCAGCAGCGCCATCCGGCACCTGGTCGGCGGCAAGGGGGCCAGCCTGGCCGACATGACCCGCGCAGGGCTGAACGTCCCTCCGGGCTTCACCATCTCGGCCGAGTGCTGCGACCTCTATTTCCGCGGCGGTCGCCCGTGGCCGGCCGGCCTGGAGGAGGAAGTCCGCGCCAACCTCGCCCAGCTGGAACAGCTCGTCGGCCGGCCGTTCGGCCGCGGCGGCGACCCCCTCCTGGTGGCGGTGCGCTCAGGGGCGGCCCAGTCCATGCCCGGCATGATGGACACCATCCTCAACGTCGGCCTCAATCCCGACTGCGTCCGCGAGATGGCCTACCGCACCGGCAACCCGCGCGGCGCCTGGGAAATGTACCGCCACTTCCTCACCATGTTCGGCCGCACTGTCGGCGGCATCGGCGACCGTGTTTTGGGCGGTGTGCTCGCCGACTTGCTTCAGGAGACCGGCCGGCAGTCGGAGCACGAGCTAGACGCCGGTCAGCTGGAGATGCTCTGCGCCCGGCTCGTCGCCGCCTACCGGCAGCACGCCGGTCGGGAGCTGCCGGCCGATCCCTGGGCCCTGCTGGTCGAGGCGATCAACGCGGTCTTCAATTCCTGGAACAGCGCGCGGGCCATCGCCTACCGCAAGCACCACCAGATCGAGGGGCTGCTGGGCACGGCGGTGACGGTGCAGATGATGTGTCCGGCCGAGGTGTCGGGGGTCATGTTCACCGCCAACCCGGTGAACCCGGCCCTGCCGCAGATCGTGATTGAGTCGTCCGTTGGCCTGGGCGAGGCGGTCGTGCTCGGCAAGGTGACGCCGGACCGCTTCGTACTCGACCGGTCCACGTTGCAGGTCGTCGAACGACGGGTTTCCCGTAAGGAGCGGTTCGTTGCTGCAGTGCCCCCCTCACCCCCGACCCCTC
>DATLYH010000126.1:0-7864 GCA_035575035.1 Gemmataceae bacterium | reverse complement strand
AGGAAGGTCCAGGGTAGCATTCCCGCGAAGACGAACAGCGGGTACTTGTCCTGCCAGGCGCCGGCCGGCACCTGGGCGAGCCCGCCCAGAAAGACAGTGAAGACCACTGTGGTGGCCAAAGGTTGCAACACGGCCCAAGCGGCGCCCAGCACGGTCTGCTTGTACCGGACCTTGATGTCCCGCCAGGTGAGGAAAAACAAAAGCTCCCGGAAGCGCCATAATTCCGCCAGGTCCAACAGCCGCCAGCCCGTCCGCCGCTCGATGACCAGCAACGGTGGTTCTCCGGCCGCTGACGCTTCCGGCTCGGATCGGCCGCCGACGCTCCCGGCTTGGCTCTCGGTTGCTGAGGCTCCCGGCTCGGCCGGCGCCGGGTGGATGGCGGGCCGTTTCTCCTCGCAGCGCGTCTCACCTGTGGAACTCACGATGCCTCCTCTTCAGAACGGCCTGGGTTCCGGGCGCGGCCTGAAGCCGTCTCATACCCCCCGCCGAGCACCAGGCACGGCGCGGGTTCGCCTAGCTCACTTCGGCCCCTCGGCGGTCAGGAGGGCCGCCCCGGCTGCTGGCCCCGCAGCGCCGTTGGCCGCCGACAGCCCCAGGATTGGCCCGAGGGTCTCAAGACAGCGGTCCCAGCAGTGGTGCTCCTCGACGTAGCGCCGTCCTGCCGCGCCAAGCTGCCGGCGCAACGGCTCATCATCCAGGAGTCGGTCAACCGCCTCAACCCATTCGGAAGCCGACGACGCGGCCAACAGGTGTGTACCGGGGCGGGCGCGGAGGCCGGCCAGCGACTCGGGCGAGGCGACGGTGGCCTTGCCCATCGCCAGCGCCTCCAGGACCTTGTTCTGGACCCCACGGGCGATGCGCAAAGGGACGACAGCAACCGCGGCACGCCCCAGGTAGGGGCGCACGTCGGGCACCTGGCCGACCAACTCGACTCCGGGCCGGCCCGCCAGCCGCTGCACCGCTGGCGTGGGTCGGCGACCCACGAGGTAGAAACGCGCCTGCGGCCGACGGCGATGCAGCACCGGCCAGACCTCCTCGCAGAACCAGCAGGCGCCCTCGACGTTGGGCAGGTAATCCAGTGCCCCAACGAAGACACACGCCGGCTCGCTCGCTTCCGGCTGGAAGTGGAAGTAGTCCAGGTCCACCCCGTTGGTAACGGCATACACCGGGCCGGGGGCACCAAAGGTGCGGTAAAGCTCGGCCTCGCCCTCGCTGACCAGGATCACTCCGCGGGCCCATGTCGGCAGGTCACGCTCCAGCCGCCGCAGTCGCCGCCCCTCGGTGCGGTACAGCCAGGCCAGCGGGCCGCGCCGACTATGGGCGTAGTCGAACCACTTCTGACTATCCACGTCGATCAAGTCAATCACCGCCGGCACGTCCCGCAAGGCCGCGCTCCGCAGGTACGGCACCATGCTGGAGGCGGAGGCCAGGGCGATGTCGAAGCGGGTCTGCTTGGTCCAGTCACGGAGGATCCGTTCAAGGGCGGGCGATCGGAAGGCTCCTTCAGTCACCGTGCTGCCGCCAGCCAGCGAGGCCAGGCCGCGCGCCCAGCGCGCCCACCTTCCCAGTGGCACCACCGCCACCCGCTTGCACAGCCGCCCCAACGCTGCGACCACCTCCTCCCCAACCGGCTCGTCGGCCAGGCAAGCGACGTGGATCGCAGCATGCCGGGCGAGGTACTTCAGTAGGTGGAACGTCCGGATGCGGTCCCCCTTGTCGGGCGGATAGGGGACGCGGTGGACGAGGAACAGAAGGTTCATTGCGAGGGGGGAAATTGCAAATTGCAAATTGAAGAACGGATGGATTCCGCTGCCGGAAGTAACCTCGACTCACGTCGTGGGTCAATTTGCAATTTGCAATCCTTACATCTCCGCGCGCACTCCGTCCCGGTGGGTTGCGCCGTCCGCCAGCCTGTGAGGAGGGCGGACGGCCCGGCGCGCACTCCGTCCCGGTGGGTTGCGCCGGACCCGGCTGGCCCCGGACTCCGTCCCGGTGGGTAGCACGGTTCTCAGACACAGGCGAACATCCCTGTTGAACCCTTCATCCTGAAACAACGGTTGCGCCCGGCCCAAGGGCCGGGAGGCAACTCCCAACGGTGCTCCTGTTCGCAGCAAGAGGCTCGACCGCGCGGCTAAGCGATAATCCGTAGCCAGCGCCGGGCGGGTCGATGGTCCCTGTCAAACTGCTGCCGAGGCCCCGCTGCGGGGGTAATACTCGTCCAATAACTTCAAAAGCCGATCCGGCCGGGTCAGGGGTGCCTGAACCGGTCACAGACCGGGGCTGATCTCAGCGAACGTCCCAGGCTGCGTGATGCGCGGCGTGACCGCGGAACGTACCGCGGATCAGGGCATCGGCGGCGCGTCCGTAGGCACCGGGCGCCCGGTGTCTACCGCTCACCAACAAGTGGCGCTGGTGATGTCGGCATGAGAGTGGGACAAGTCTTCGCCCGTGGGGCATCGGGCCTTCCGCCGAGCTGGAAGGGCTCAGGGGAAGGAGACCCCGGTCAGGAGGAAGACCGATCCGGGGAGTGGCAGCCAACAAGAATAGGGGAACCGACTGTGGCACCGCAAGCACCTCTGGGAGAGAGGCAAAAAGAACAACCGGTTCGGCACCCCCGACGCCGGGCCCCTCCCCCTACTCACTCCCTCTTCAAGGGGAAACGAGTAGGGAGAGGGGGGCTTTCCGCACGGGCCGGGTCCTGGGGCCCGACCAAAACCCCCCTCTCGCTTGGAGGCCGACCAAGACCCGGGCGGGCAGTCCGGGACAACAACGGCATCACTGGCAAGTAAGGGGGCATGTTCTACCGGCTCTCTTTCCGCTCCGTGGGGTTTATGCCCCGGGGCCTTGCTTCTGTCACCGGGCAATGGCGGTGGGGGCGAGCGGCAAGGAACCACCGAGGCGGTCAAGTCACCGACCTTCTTGGGCCGGAGTGGTCATCAGGTTGAGGTTCAAATCGTTATTTCCGGATTGAAAAACCCTGTCGAAGGTTGTGGTTCAGCCTACTTCTCGGTACTAGCCTAGCTCACATTCCGAGGACAGGTCCGGGGGTGGGGGATTGGTGATCCCGCCCAATGCCCCGGCCACCCTGGACATGAGTAGGTAACAAGGTAACACAGTGACCAAGCGACCCCGCAGCGCGCGGCTGCCCGGTCACCTGGTCATGACTTCCCGGGGACGTTGTTTCGGGGTGGGCTGGGGCCCACAGTATGCCCCCTCTCACCGCAACTGGTATGCCGATGCCCCGTGGGGAGGAAACCGGCCGCGGGGCTGGCATCCCATCTCTTTTTCCTGTAATAGCTTCCTTTGACATTCGCCCCGCTCCCCGCGAAGGGCGACGGCAGTTTCCGTGAGGGGGAAGTTAAGCAGCCTTAACGAACAGCGCTTGGACTGTTAACAATCGTTTACATGCCGCGCCCTTTGGAAACACCAAAAGGACCTAACACCGCCCCGCAGCCGGCCCATGCTGTCGGCTGATTGCGGCGGACGGCGCCCCGATTGGGCCTGCTACCATTCCTTGACGAAAGACAAATTGACGAAGGAGGTTAGCCATTCCTGGTCCTGATTCGTTCCTGGTCCTGATTCCCGTCTTCAACGACTGGGCGGCCCTTGCCCAGTTGCTTCCGCAACTCGATGATGCCCTGCACCGGCACGCCCTGCGGGCCGACGTTCTGATCGTCGATGACGGCTCAACTGAACCGCTCCCCTCGGACTTCCCCCAAGGGCCGTTCCAGGCGTTGGGCCGGATCGACCTCCTTCCGCTCCGCCGTAACCTCGGCCATCAGCGGGCCATCACCGTCGGTCTGGCCTATGTCCACGACCAACTCGCCCCCCCAGCCGTCATCGTCATGGACGCCGACGGCGAGGACGACCCCCGCGATGTGCCCCGCCTTCTTCAGCGCTGCGGCCAGGAAAGGGGGGAACCTCTTATCTTTGCCGAGCGAACCAAGCGGTCGGAGAGGTGGGCTTTCCGCCTCGGCTACGGGTTCTACAAGGTCGGGCACTATCTGCTGACCGGCTACCGGGTGCGGGTCGGCAACTTCAGTGTCGTCCCCCGCCCTCAGCTGGCCCGGCTGGTGACCATCGCGGAGATGTGGAACCACTACGCCGCGGCGGTCATTAAGGCACGCCTGCCGTTCGTCACCGTCCCGACCCGGCGGGCCCGCCGTCTGCACGGGCCATCAAAGATGAACTTCGTCCAGCTGGCCCTCCACGGTCTCAGCGCCCTCGCGGTTTATGGCGACCTCATCGTCATTCGGCTCTTGCTGGTGATTCTCTTGCTCAGCTTCCTGACTGGGCTCACTGGGGCCGGACTGCTCGGGTTGTGGCTGCTGACCGACCGGGCCGTCCCCGGCTGGACAATGATCGCCCTGGGGGCCGCTGAGGCGGTCCTGCTCCAGGGGGCCTTCTTCCTTTTCCTCGTCAGCGTGCTCGTCCTCGGCAACCGGCAAAGCGCCATGTTCCTACCGCTTCGGGACTACGTTTCTTTTACTGGCCCTGTCCAGACGGTGTGGCCGAGTTCCGGTTTGTGATTGACCTGGCACTTCCGCCGCACTTATATTTGCAGAGAGGAGACGTTAAAAGCAGCGGCATACTCCGTGGGCCGTCCACGGCGGACGGCATGCGGAGTGTGCCTGCTACTTTGCGGCGAACGGCATGCGGAGCGTGCCTACTACCATTCCCTGAGGGCGGCTCAGTGGCTAACAAGAAGAAGCACAGCAAGGGCGAGGTAGTCGGCTTTGTCGGCGTCGGGCTGGACAACAAGGACGGACACCAGCGCATCACGCAAAGCGAGTACTTCCTGCTCGTGGGCGGCTCGGCCGAGACGCACGAGCGCATGCAAGACACAGCGATCCGGTTCGAGGAGAGCCTGAAGCGCAGGGGCAAGACGCTCCGCGAAACCTCGCCCGAGGAGGCGATCGATTTGCTCCGCGAGTCGCTGAACCGCTGATGACCGCTGCGACGCATGACGAAATCCTGCAACGAGGGGCCGGGCCGACAAGCGGGGAGGCCCGGCCCCATCCGCCGCGGGCTGCCCCGTGCCAGCTCCAAGAACCTGTGGTGCCATCCGGGGTGGTCAGGGCGCACTGGCCATCCAACCGGAGTGTGAACCGGCCGGTTCACACCGGCCGTTTGCCAAGCGACAACGCGGGCGCTGGACCCGGCGCTAGGTCCCGACCTTTCGGAAACTTTTCTCCCGCCTGATGGGTAGCTCTCTTGTGGCGGTTGACGCTGGGGCCGGACGTGTCTGCCGAAGAAGCCGCACTGGTCCGACGCTGTCTACAGGGCGAGGCGGAGGCCATCCAAACCCTGGTGGACCGGTTCCAGCCGGCGGTCTACGGCCTGTGCGTCCGCTTGCTCCATCACCGCCACGACGCTGAGGACGTCACCCAGGAGGTGATGTTGCGCGTCTTCCGCAGCCTCCGCCGCTGGGACCGGACCCGGCCGCTGAAGCCGTGGGTCATGGGAATTGCCCTCAATCGCTGCCGAACCTGGTTGGCCCAGCGGGCGCGGCAGCCGGAGCTGGCCGACTACTTGCAGGATACGGCCCCTGGCCCCGGCGGTGACGACGCCGACGAGCTGCTGAGCGAGATCCGGGCCGCCCGCAACCGGCTCCGTCCCGAGTACCGGATTGTCTTCGTGATGTTCCACGAACAGGGATTGACGTATGAGGACATCGCGGCAGCCCTGAAGCGGCCGGTCGGCACCATCAAGACCTGGCTCCACCGCGCCCGGCTGGAGGTGCTGGAGCGGCTGCGGCAGCGCGGGCTGGTCCCCGCGGAGGTTGAGCCTGACCCCGTGTCCTCCCCCGGTACTCGGCCGGGGCGCAGGGTAAATGAGAGATGAATTGTCTGGAATCAAAACAATGCTTGCAGCGGCAGCTCGACGGCGAACCGTTCGACGGCGCCGGTCTGGAGGAGCACCTTGTCCGCTGCGCCGCGTGCCGGGCCCTGCACGCGGCGGCACGGCAGTTGAAGGAGGGGCTGCGCCGGCTGCCTGCTCCTGCCGTCCCCGCCGGATTGAGGGACCGAACGGTGGCCCTGCTGCTGGCTGACCAACGCGCCCGTAGGCGCCGCCGCCGGTTGCTGGCCGGATTGGCCGCGGCTGCCGCGCTGCTGCTGGCTGTTCAGGTCGGCCATTACTGGCTGCGGCTAGTGGGGCCGCCGGCCCGACGGCCGGCGCCACCGCTGGAGCGGCTAGCGGGGTCGCCGGCCCAGCGGCCGGCGCCACCGGAGGTTCCCGAGTTGGTCCCACCGCCCGCCCCCTTGCTGCGCGACAGTGTGGCCGAGGCGGGGTCGGCAGTCGTCCGCCTCACGCGGCGCAAGGCTGACGAGACGGTCAGCCAGACGCGTTGGCTCTGGCCGACCGTGACGCCGCCGCCCCTGGATGATCCGGACATCCTGTCCGGCCCGCTGGAGCCGCCGGCGCGGTCGCTGCGCGAAGCCGGCCAGAACGTCTCAGCGGGCCTGGAGCCGGTCGCCACCTCCGCCCGCCGCGCCGTCGGCATGTTCCTCCGCGAGGTCCCGCCGACGACCGCCGACGACCGGCCGGGGTTCTGATGCGGGCCGCTGGTTAAAGGAAGATCGCTCCATGCCTCCTTTTTCCCGACGGTTGGCCAGCTGCTGGCTTCTCTTCTTTGCTTCCCTTGTTGTCTGCCCCGGGGCAGCCGCTGCGACGCCGCGCAATGAGCTGCTTCGTCTCGTCCCCCCTGATGTCGGTTTCTGCCTGGTCATCGAGGATCTGCGCGGCCGCTCGGCGGCATTCTTCGCCTCGGACTTCGCCCGCCATTTCCGCGAGTCTCCCCTGGCCCGGGCGCTGGCACAGGACCCCGAGGTCCGCAAGCTGCTCGCCTTTGACCAGGTCCTGCAAAAGCAGCTGGGGATTAGCGCGGCCCGCCTGCGCGACGACATCCTGGGCGACGCCGTGGTCGTGGCCTACCGTCCCGGGCCGCCGGGCAAACCGGAGCAGGAGCAGGGACTGTTCCTGGTCCGGGCGCGGGACGCTCGACTGCTGGCCGAACTGGTGCAGCGTCTCGACCAGGTGCAGAAGGAATCGGGCGAGCTGAAGGAGGTCGAGATCCGCACGTACCAGGGTCGGACGTACCATCGCCGCGTGGAGCGGAAGGGGGAAACCTACTACTACCGGAGCGGTCCGTTGCTGGCCCTCTCGCCCCAGGAGGCAATGCTGCGGCAGGCCCTCGCTTGTGACCTGACTGCTCCCGCCGACGAGGAGCCGCCCATCGCCTGCCAGCTGCGCCGGCTCGGGGCCGACCGGCAACTTGTCGCGGTCTGGATCAACCCTCGGGCCTTCACCGCCGAGATCGAAGGGAAGGCGGGCCGGGCCGGTGCTGCCGAGGCGGCCGCTTTGAACAATTTTCTGACTTACTGGAAGGCGCTCGAAGGGATCGCCCTCTCGGCCGGGGCACCACAGGACTTCGAGCTGCGGTTGTCGCTCCGGGCACGAACTGAGGAGTTGCCCGCACCCGCACGCCGGTTGCTGGCCGCGGCGGCGCAGCCGGCCAGTCTGTGGGCCCGCTTCCCGGATGATGCCCTACTGGCCGCGGCCGGACGCCTTGATGCCGAGGCCCTGCTGGGGGTCCTGGACGGTTTCCTCACACCCGCCACGCGCCGGGCGCTGTATGACTCCCTTGACCGCACCCTCGGCGCCGCCCTGGGACGGGCCGGTATCAAGGAGTTGCTGCCCCACATCGGCCCCGAGTGGGGGCTGTGCGTGACGGCCCCGCCTGCCGGCAGCAACTGGTTCCCGCACGCGGTGCTGGCCTTGCAGGTCCGCCCGGGGAATCCCACTGACCCGGTCGATCAGGCGCTGCTGTCTGCACTTCACTCGTGTGCCATGCTGGCGGTGG
>DATLYH010000125.1:0-26545 GCA_035575035.1 Gemmataceae bacterium | reverse complement strand
CGAGCGGCCGGCTGACGCCGGCCGCTCGCCTTGAAGCACCGGTCACGCCACCTCGGCGAAGTCGGCCAGGCGCTCGCGGCGCTCCGGCTCGCGGAGTTTGCGCAGACCGCGGCTCTCGATCTGGCGGATGCGCTCGCGGGTGATGCCGAAGTGGCGGGCCACCTCATCCAGCGTCCGCGCCCGGCCGTCCCGCAAGCCGAAGCGCAGCTCGATCACCTCGCGGTCGCGCGGCGTCAGCGACCGC
Organism: Gemmataceae bacterium; assembly: GCA_035575035.1. Classification (GTDB taxonomy): domain Bacteria; phylum Planctomycetota; class Planctomycetia; order Gemmatales; family Gemmataceae; genus DATLYH01. The sequence continues at coordinate 26,301 of DATLYH010000125.1, read as the reverse complement.
AGCACCTCGCGGACCCGCTCCTTGAGCAGGTGGTAGTCGGCCTCCTCGCCGGGGCTGCTCTCGTCGTCGGCCGAGAGCAGGTTCTGCAAGCCGTGCTCCTCATCCTCGCCGTGCGGTTCCTCCAGGCTCACCGGCTGCCGGCCGGCCACGCGCAGCGCCTGCGTCTCCTCAGGCGTGATACCGAGCACCTCGGCAATCTCCTCCACGGTCGGCTCACGCTCCAGCTGAAGCGTCAGCTCGCCGCGGACCCGCTCGATCGCCCCGAGGAGACCGACCTGGTGGCACGGCAGTCGGACCGTCCGCGACAGATCGGACAAGGCGCGGGTGATCCCCTGGCGGATCCACCAGGTGGCATAGGTGCCGAACTTGAAGCCGAGGCGGTGGTCGTACTTGTCCACCGCCCGCATCAGGCCGCTGTTCCCTTCCTGGATCAGGTCAGCGAACGACAGCCCCCGGCCGCGGTACTTCTTGGCCACCGACACCACCAGGCGGAGGTTGGCCTCGGCCAGCTCCGTCCGTGCCTGCTGGTAGCAAGCCCGGCGGCGCCGCAGCACTTGGACCAGACCTGCCAGCTGGGCCGGCGTCGCCTGGACCTGGAGCATCAGCTCCCGCAGTTCTTCCTGCGGCCCGGCGCCCTCGGCCAGGGCAGTCATCCGGGCGGACTGATGCTCCAACTCCTTCGCCCACTGATCGATCAACTCGATGCGCGGCGACAGTTCCTCGGCCAGTCCGACCGCCTCCCGCAGCCGCCGTCCCAGGTCCCGGTCCAGCCGGGTCCGGGCGGCAGCCGAGCCGGCCCGCAGCAGCTGCCGGAACTTGCCCCCGGCCTCGTGCCGCAGCTCCTTGAGCTTTGCCACGTGCCCCGGCAAGCGCTTCTTGATTCGCTTGATGGTCAGTTTCAGACCGGGGAAAACGTCAACGGTCCGCTCCAGGAGCAGCTCGCCGGCCTGGACGCGCTCGAATGTCTCCACCACCCGCGCCAGGACGCCCCAGTTCCACAGGACAGCACGGCGATAACGGCGGCGGGCCGTCTCCAGCCGCCGGGCTAGCGCCAGCTCCTGGTCGCGCTTGAGCAGCGGGATGGCACCCATCTGCTTCAGGTAAACCGTCAGCGTGTCATCGCCCGACGACTTCTCGCCGTCCGCGAGGGTCTCGGCCGCCGGGCGGAACCCGGCATCCAGGTCGAAGCTGTCCTCGTGGGCCGCGTAACCGTCGTGTCCCAGGATATCACTGGCAAGGTCCGAATCGGGGGCACGACAGACCGGTCGGCCCCGACGGCGGACTTGCAGTTCGGTCGTGTTGGTCAGTTGCTTCATGGAGTGCTGGCCTCTGTCTCTGCTCTGCAATAGATACGAAATATCCTCTGCCTTGGGCTGATGAAACGGCGGGACCCTCATGCCCCGTCCGCTGATCGGGCTACTCGAAACCTCTCGAGTCTAAGTTTGGGATTAGCCGCTCCGCCCATTACATTAGATGATGCCGCCGCCGAAACGGTTCAGGGAATTAGTGGTTTCTTGGAGTTTTAACCCTCGTCGCCGCCGGGATTTGGGACCTGTAATTCCTGGCCTCCCCGGCCGCAGGCTCGGCGGCCGACGGGGAAGCCCTCCGTGGAATGTGTCGGGAAAACCACTACAATCGGCCTCGGAGCGGATGAGTGCCTACCGGAGGAGCTTCTTATGGCCGTCAAGCCGAAGGTCTTTGTCACCCGCGTCCTCCCCGACGCCGGGCTGAATCGGATCAAGCAGGAATGCGAGGCGGAGGTCTGGCCTGACCCGCTGCCGCCCCCCTACGACCTGATCCGGCAGAAGGTCGCCGACTGCGAGGGGTTGGTAGCGCTGCTGACCGACCAGATTGACGCCGCCTTGATGGACGCCGCTCCCCGGCTCAAGGTGATCAGTAACTTCGCGGTTGGCTTTAACAACATCGATGTCGCGGCGGCCACGGCACGCGGCATCGCAGTCGGCAACACCCCCGGGGTACTGACCGATGCCACCGCCGACATGGCCTTTTGCCTGCTGATCGCCGCCGCCCGCCGCGTGGTCGAGGGGCACCAGTACACCCTGGCCGGCAAGTGGAAGACGTGGGAGCCGCTGGGCCATCTGGGCCAGGATCTGGTCGGCCGGACGCTCGGCATCGTCGGCATGGGCCGCATCGGCTATGCGATGGCCAAGCGCTGTCGCGGCGGCTGGGACATGACAGTCCTCTATCATGACATCCACCGGAACGAAAAGGCGGAGAAGGAGCTTGGCGCCCGGCTGGTGGACCTGGACACGCTGCTGCGCGAGTCGGACTTTATCTCGGTCCACACCGACCTGAACGAGAAGACGCGCGGCCTGTTCGGGGCCGAGCAGTTCCGGAAGATGAAGCGGACGGCGGTATTCGTGAACACAGCCCGCGGTCCGCTCGTGGACCAGAAGGCCCTGTACGAGGCGCTGCGGTCGGGGACGATCTTCGCGGCCGGCCTGGACGTGACCGATCCGGAGCCGCCCCTGCCGGACGACCCACTGCTGAAGCTGCCCAACGTGGTGATCGCGCCGCACATTGCCAGCGCCACCATCGGCACCCGCAACGCCATGGCGGAGATCTGCGCCAGCAATCTGATCGCCGGCCTGAAGGGGGAGAAGCTCCCCGCGTGGGTCAACCCCGAGGTGGAGCCGAAACGCCGGAAGTAAACGCATAATCGGCGCCCGGGAGCCGTCCGGTCGCTTACGCTCCCGGCTCGGTTGTGTTGTTCGCTTACGCGCCCGGGAGCCGTCCGGTCGCTTACGCTCCCGGCTCAGTTGTGTTGTTCGCTTACGCTCCTGGCTTGGTTGTGTTGTTCGCTTACGCTCCTGGCTTGGTTGTGTTTCCTCAACTGCTCAGCACCTTGGTGGGGCGCAGCGTGCCGGAATTGGCATCCGCGCAGGCGATCAGGGCCAGCTCTCCCCGGTCGTTCAGGACCGCGACTTCGCCCGGCGGCAGGGCAAACTCACGCCGCGGCGGGTCGTGGAAGCGCCAGGTTCCTCCCTGCCGCAGGCGGACGATGGCCTTCTCCTCCAGGACCACCTGGGGTAAGTTGCTCACCGCGGCCGTCAGCGGTAATAACCGCGCCCGGGCTGTCGCCGCGTTGGCGTCCAGCGGGACCGCATCTTCCACCCGGAAGGGCCCGACGCGCGTCCGCCGCAGCGATTCGATCAGGGCGCCGCAGCCGAGCCGCTCTCCCAGATCGCGGGCCAGCGAGCGGATGTAGGTCCCCTTGCCGCAGCGTACCTCCAGCTCCAGCTGCGGGTAGTCGTAGGCTAGGACGTCGATGCCGTAGATGCGTACCTTCCGCGGCCGCAGTGCCACTTCCTCGCCTTGCCGTGCCAGGTCGTAGGCCCGGCGGCCGGTCACCTTGGCTGCCGAGAAGGCGGGCGGAACCTGCTCGATCTCGCCGATGAACGCGCTCAGCGCCTGCTCGACCGCGGCCCGGTCGGGCGGCCGGTCCACCGCTGCCGGTGTGATGGTGCCATCGGCGTCGTCCGTGTCGCTGCGAGCCCCCAGGAGCAGGCCGGCGCGGTAGGTCTTGTCCATGTCCTGCACGTACTCGGTTAACCGAGTGGCCACGCCGACGCACAGCACCAGCACGCCGGTGGCCAGCGGGTCGAGCGTGCCGGTGTGGCCGACGCGCGTACGGCGCGGGAACCAACGCAGGGCCCGGTCCACCACCTCGCGCGAGGTCAAACCGCCCGGTTTGTCCACCACCAACAGTCCGTGATAAGCAGAAGATTGCATGATTCCTCGGGGAAGCGGCCCGGCGGGAAGCCTTTTCGCCGAGCGGTCGGTTCGCTATGCTATTTTTTTCCAGAACGATTCCCTCGTCGGCAAGCAGGAGATCTTCTCATGGGTGCTCGGCGTACCCGCAGAGAGCAGCGGCGGATGGACATGGCCCGGTCGCGCCACCGCAACGGCATCCGCAAGGCCAAGGAGCGGGCCCGGCGCGACGCCCGGATGATGGAGCTGATCAAGAGCGGCCGCCTCCCCTACACGCCGCCGGTCATGAGCTGGCTCAGCGTGCGGCTGAATAAGCCGTTCCGCCTTATCACCCAGGAGGACGTGGACCGACTGGTGACCCAGGGCTAACCGGGACGCCCCGTCGCTCACGCTCCGGGCTCGGAGGACCCGTCGCTCACGCTCCGGGCTCGGAGGACCCGTCGCTCACGCTCCGGGCTCGGGACCCGTCGCTCACGCTCCGGGCTCTGTTAACCTCCTTGAACTGCGATCACCAATTTGATCGGCGTCCCCTCCGGGGGCAGCACTCCCTTGGCGATCTCCAGCTTGATCGTTGCCTCTTCCTTCATGGTCAGGTTGGTCTGGATGACGGTCTCGTCGGTCACCGGGAACAGCGCGATCAAGGTACCGGTCAGGTCGGCGCCGTAAACCTTATCGTCCTTCTCGGGGTCGGGCTGCTTCATCGCCGAGCCGGTGAAGTGCCACGTCAGCGGCGGCAGTGGCTTGCCACTCCTCTTGTCCACCAGCGTTTTTTCGACCGGTACCCGCTGCAGTCGGCCGTCGGGTCCGGACAGCTCCAGATAGACTCTCACCTCGGGGCCTTCTGCTCGCGCCCCCTCGCCCTTGGCCGGCTGGCCCGGCTTCAGGCCGAGTTGCACCAGCGCCTGGTGGACATGACTCGGTTTGATCTCGGTGAAGGTGACAATCGTCTCGTGTGCCTTCTGTCCCTGCGGCGCCGGGTAGCAAGCGACCACCTCGATCGGATAAATCTCCCTCAAATGGGGCAGCTTCCGCGGCGCGACGGCGCAGGGAATCGTGATCGTCCGCCGTTCCCGGTCGATCACCAGGGCTGCCGGCAACTTCTCCGGCGCGAGTGCGGGGCGGCTCGGCGACGCGGGATTCGACGCGGATGCCGTCCTGATGGCCGACTTCCTCGGCAGCGGCGCCTGGGCAGAGATTTCCACGTCCAGGTATAGGTCGGAGCTGCCCGGCCGATTGCGGACCAGTGCCGCGAGGACGTTCCGCCCCGGCCGCAACAATCGGGCCGGCAATTCCACGTCGCGGTTCCAGTAAGTGAATTCATGGTCAGCCGCGGGGTCCTCGTCAGCCAGCTGGCCGTTCAGGTAGACGACGGCACTGTCGTCACTGGCGACGCAGAGGCGGAAGGTAATCCCCGAGCCGGCCAGCAGGTCGGCGGGCACCTCGAACTCGTGGCGGAAGAGGAATGACTGGCCCGGCTCGCTGATCGTGGTGCCGTCGCGCTTGCGGATCTCATCCTCGCCGTAGCCGACGGGCGCCTTGCCCGAGCGCCAGGTCCGATCGTCGAAGTCGGGTTCGCGCCAGCCGTCGCCCGCCGGGGCCGCTGCCTGCGGGATGAACTTCCAGCCGGCCGCACCGCTGGGCAGAAGGACGGTGGTCCGGTACTCGACGATGTCGCCCGGATCGCCACCGAAACCGACGAAATCGCGCTTGACGTTGTAGTCGATCCGCTTCAAGCTGGCCCGCATCATCTGGAGCTTGCCCTTGCGCTGGTGCAGCTCGTTCTTGTTGCCGTCGGCCAGGCAGGTGATGATCACTTCCTCCCCCTTGAGGATGGCAGTGACGGCGGCGGCCAGCTTGTCCACGTCGCCGTAATAGGTGCGGAGCAGGAACGGCTCGGCATGACTCATGCCCCACCACTCCCCTTCGCGGTAGCACTGGTACCAGTAGGTGCCGATGCATGTCTCGCTGGCGCTGCCGTTGTGGAAGAAGACCGCCCGCTTGCCTGGTTCAGCCCACGCCATCACATTCTGCCACTCACGCGGGTGGAAGCCGCGCTTGCCAATGTTGTGCTTGATCTCCTGTTCGGGATGTTTGCCCTTGAGGTCTTCCACCTTCTTGAAAATGATCAGCCCCTTCTCGGTGTTGACCCGGTCCACCTCGATCAGAACCACGTTGGTCGAATCCTGGATGCATCGGCCCAGGGTGTGCGGCGCCTCCACGTAACCGAAGGCGGCGCCGGGCAGAGCGAGGATGAGAAGCAGCGGAGTGAGGGGAATGCACGCTCCCAGGACTCGTGGCGCCATCCGGGGTGGCTGGGGCGTTGTGGCACCGGCTGTCAGCTGGTGCCACTGTCGGATGCCGCACCGGGGCTTCGAAGACTCCGCCCCGGCCGCCCAACTGGGAGAGTCATCGACAACGAGGGCGCTAGACCAAACAGTAAGGGGGTATCGCATGCGAGCACCTTCCTTGAAATGGAGGGACTGCCCCGATTCTACGGGAAGACCGGGGGCGACTTCACGCAAAAATTCCTGGTGAACGGTCGCGGCGGTCGGCTGGTTTTCCCCCCTCGGGAGAAGAGGGGTTGGGGGTGAGGTCGGCTGGTTTTCTCCCCTCTCCCCCTTCTAGGGGGAGAGGGGTTGGGGGTGAGGGGGACTCAGTACTCGGTACCCAGTGACCCCGACCTCTCTGAGGAAGGAGAGAAGCCACGGCGCCGGTGATCAATCACTCTCTGAGGGGTACTTGATGCAGAGTTTGTTATACTGAGGCGAGGTGGCGGTGCGATCAAGGCGTTTGCCAGGAGGATGCCGGATGTCCGCCAGTCTGCGAGCCCTGTTGGCCGGGGTGATCGACTACGCCGGCCTCTTTCCGCCCGCGCAGCTGCCGCTCGACCAGGCCATCCGCAACTACGCCCGCTACCGCACCGGACCCGACGCCTGGATGCTCGGCCGCTTCGTCATCCCCGCGGCCCGGCTGGCGGAGCTGCCCCCCTATTGCAATGAAGTCGCCCCCCTGAAGCTTTCGGTGCTCGGCCGGGGCGGCGGTATGACGCGCGAGCCTCTGCAAGGGATGGCCGACGATCTCGAAACGATCCTGGCTTTTCATCGCGACTGGGGCGAGCGTGCGGCAATCGAGGCGCTGGAGTTGCCCTTGGCCGATGAAGTGGTGCAGCCCACGCAGAAGAAGGACCCGCAAGGCGGACTGGCCGGTCTGACAACCGCGTTGGAGAAGGCAGGGCTGCCACTGAAGATCACCTACTTCGAAATCAATCCGGGACCCGATTGGCGCACGCGCTTCGATCTGCTGTCCGCCATCCTCGTTGCAGACCCAAGCCGTCGCCTCGGCTTCAAACTGCGCACCGGCGGGTTGCACGCATCCGCCGTCCCTGCCGTGGCGGATGTCTCCTTTGTGCTCACGGCCTGCTGCCGCAACCGGGTGCCACTCAAATTCACCGCCGGCCTGCACCATCCCCTTCGGCACTTCGACGCCGGCTTGCAGACGAAGATGCATGGCTTCCTGAACATCTTCGTCGCCGGGGTGCTGGCCCACGCCCGGCGGCTGGACGAGGACCAGGTACGGCCGATCATCGAGGATGAGGACGCCGGGCATTTCGGATTCGATGACGACGGCTTGCACTGGAAGGACCTCCGCGCCGCCACCGAGGAGATCGTCACGGCCCGCCGATGGGTCACCTCCTTCGGCAGTTGCAGTTTCGATGAGCCGCGCGACGACCTGCGGGCCCTGGGCCTGCTCACCTGACCGGAGCATCCGATGAACCCAACCACCGACCCCACGCTGCGTTCGTTTGTGCCGGTGCCGCCCGAGTCGCACTTCCCGATCCAGAACCTCCCTTACGGGGTCTTCCGCCGCCGCTCCGGCGGGCCGCCGCGCATCGGCGTCGCCATCGGTGAGCACGTCCTTGACCTGGCCGTGCTTCAGGAACATGGCCTGCTTCAGGGGGCCTCCCTGGGACACGGGCAGGTTTTTCAAGAGACGACGCTGAATGCGTTCATGGCCCTGGGGCGGTCGGCTTGGACCGAAGCCCGGGCGATCATCAGCCGGCTGCTTCGCGCCGACGAGCCGACCTTGCGCGATAACGCCGCTCTGCGCGAACGGGCGCTGGTGCCGATGGCCGAGGTCGAGATGCAGCTGCCGGCGGCCATCGGCGATTACACCGATTTCTACTCTTCACGCTACCATGCCACCAACGCCGGCATCATGATGCGCGGGCCGGAGAACCCCCTGACTCCGAACTGGCTGCACCTGCCGATCGCCTACCACGGCCGGGCCAGCTCCGTGGTCCCGAGCGGCACCGACCTGCACCGGCCGCTTGGGCAGACCAAGGCCGACAATGCCCCGGCCCCGACGTTCGGCCCCAGCCGGGCGCTCGACTTCGAACTGGAGATGGGTTTCTTCATCGGCCCCGGCAACGAGCTGGGCCGCCCCATTCCCATTGCCGAAGCGGCCGAGCATATCTTCGGCCTGGTGCTGCTCAATGACTGGAGCGCACGCGATATCCAGAAATGGGAGGCCCAGCCGCTCGGCCCCTTCCTGGCCAAGAACTTCGCCACCTCGATCTCGCCGTGGGTGGTGACGCTTGACGCCCTGGAGCCATTCCGCACCGCCGGGCCGACGCAGGACCCCGAGCCGCTCCCCTACCTGCGCATCGCCGGCAACTGGGCCTTTGACATTCACCTGGAGGTCACCCTTCAGGGCGAGCGGATGGATCGGCCGCACGTCATCTGTCGATCGAACTTCAAGCACCTGTACTGGAACATGTGCCAGCAGCTTGCCCACCACACAAGCAACGGCTGCAACCTCCGGCCGGGCGACCTGCTGGCCTCGGGCACCATCAGCGGGCCGACGCCTGATTCGTTGGGCTGCTTGCTGGAATTGTCCTGGAGGGGGACCCGGCCGCTCGATTTCCCCAACGGCGAGAAGCGGGCCTTCCTGCACGACGGCGACCGAGTCACCATGACTGGCTGGTGCCAGGGGGACGGCTACCGCGTCGGCTTCGGCGAGGTCACAGGAAAGGTCCTGCCCGCCATCGAAAGGAGCGCCTCATGACTGTGCGAAGAATCCTCGCTGCTTGCTGCGTCGTGTGCCTAACTGGATTGCCGCTGCCGGCCCAGGAATCGCGGCAGGCTACCGGCGTCAAGGTCGGCGAGGTGACCGACACCTCCGCCATCGTCTGGATGCGCGTGACGGCCAAGGCCGCCCGCAACACCGAGGGGACCGAGCGCAAGGGGAAGCCGGTCGAGTCCCCGCCAGCGGCCGAGGAGGTCGATAAACTCAAGGGGGCCTGTCCGGGAGCTCCCGGTCAAGTCCGGCTGCGCTACGGCACGCGCGAAGACCTGAGCGATGCCCAGGAAACGAACTGGGTCGGGGTCCGGGCGGAAAACGACTTCACCCATCAGTTCCGCCTGACCGGCCTGAAACCGGGCACGGTCTATTACTACGCAGCGGAGACGGCCGGGCCGACCGGCGAGCCGAAACATGCCCCGCTACGCGGCCGGTTCGAGACGGCGCCGCCGGCCGACACCTACACCGACGTCACCTTCACCGTCATCACCGGCCAGGCGTACAGGGATGTCGATCATCCCGATGGTTTCCACATCTATGAGGCGATGGGCCGGCTGAATCCGAAGTTCCTCGTGCCGACGGGCGATACCGTTTATTACGACTCGGACGATCCGCGCGCCGTCACGGTCGCCCTGGCCCGTTATCACTGGCACCGGATGTACGGCTTTCCGCGGCACATTGCCTTCCATCTGCGCGTGCCGGGCTACTGGGAGAAGGACGACCACGACACCCACGCCAACGATTGCTGGCCCACCCAGAACCCCAAGTTCATGCTGCCGTTCACCTTCGCAGACGGTCTCCGCGTTTACCGGGAGCAGGTGCCGATGGGTGAGAAGCCCTACCGCACCTTCCGCTGGGGCAAGGGCCTGCAAATCTGGCTGGTCGAGGGGCGCGACTTCCGCTCGCCCAACACCATGCCCGACGGCCCGGACAAAACCATCTGGGGGAAGGAACAGAAGGAATGGTTGAAAAAGACGCTCCTGGCCAGTGATGCCGACTGGAAGGTGTTGATCAGTCCAACGCCGATCGTCGGCCCGGACCGCGCCCAGGGGAAGGCGGACAACCATGCCAACGCCGCCTTCGCCCACGAGGGGGATGAGATCCGCCGCTGGTTTCAGAAGAACCTGCCGGACAACTTCTTCGTCTGCTGCGGCGACCGGCACTGGCAGTACCACTCGGTCCACCCGGAGACCAAGGTACACGAATTCTCCTGCGGTCCGGCCAGCGATGAGCACGCCGGTGGCTCACCCGGCCTGGACAAGAGCTATCACCGCTTCCACCGGGTCCAGGGGGGCTTCCTGTCCGTCTCGGTCGGCCGGATCGGTGGCCGAAGCACCATCGCCTTCCGCTTCCACGATGTGCACGGCAAGGTGCTGTACGAGTACAGCCGGGTCAAGGACGGTAAGTGAAGGTTGGCAGCCGGCGCTAGTGCCGGGTCCGGCGCCCTCGATGTCGATGGTCCTCCTAGTTGGGTGGCCGGGGCGGAGTCTTCGAAATCCCGGCGCGGCAGCCGACAGTGGCACCGGCTGACAGCCGGCGCCACAAGGACACCACTGGGCCTGAGAGCCGGCACTAGCTGCCGACTTCCTTCATGCTCTGCTCGATGGCAGGGAGGACACGTTCCAGTTCCCGGTCGGTGTGGGCGGCGCCGATGTACCAACGACCATCGGGCAACAGTTGCACGCCGCGGGCCAGCATTGCCGCCCGGAAGCGCGTGTAGGCTGCTGCATCCGCCTTCAGCGTGTCGCGATAGTTCCGCGGCGGCGCGGTCAGGCCGAAGTGGGCGCTGAAGACTGTGCCCACTCCTGTGGTCACCAACGGCCGACCGTGCCGGGCAGCGCTGCGCTCCAGGGCATCGCGGATGGCCTGGCCGTGCCGATGCATCCGCTCGTAGATGCCCGGTTCCGACAAAACTTCCAGCGTGGCCAGCGCCGCGGCGACATTGACCGGATGGCCGTTGTAGGTGCCGGCGTGCAGCGTCCGGCCGGCGCGGAGCGCCTCAAAGACTTCCCGGCGACCGCCGACCGCCGACATGGTGAAACCGCCCGCCATCGCCTTGCCGTAGACCGACAGGTCGGGAATCACCCCGAAATACTCGCGCGCCCCGCCCAGGGCCAGCCGGAAGCCGGTGATCACCTCATCGAAAATCGACACAGCACCATGCCGCCGGCAGAGATCGATCAGCCCTTGCAGGTAGCCGGGCTGCGGCATGCACGAGCCGCTGTTGGCCAGCATCGGCTCGGTGAGGACGCCGGCGATCTGTCCGGGGTGGGCGTCGAAGGCCGCCGCCAGCGCGTCCAGGTCATTCCACTGCACAACCACCGTGTCGGCATACTCGCTGGCCGGCTGACCGGCACAGACTGGCAGCGTGGCCACGGGATCGTCGGCCTTGGGGCGGTAGCTGACCAGGACGTTGCTCATCCAGCCGTGGTAGTGGCCCTCGAACTTGATGATCTTGTCACGGCCGGTGTGGGCCCGGGCCAGCCGGATCGCCGACTGCACTGCCTCCGTCCCCGAGCTGGCGAAGATGACCTGCTCCACGCCGGGCACCACCTGCACCATGCGTTCGGCCAGCTCGATCTCCCCTTCGTGCTGGGCGCCGTAGGTGTAGCCCTTCCGCAGCTGCTCGGCGACCCGAGCGTTGAGGACGGGATGGTTGGAGCCGACGATCAGCGGTCCCCAGGCCAGGGTATAATCCACCAGCTGATGGCCGTCCACATCGTAGAAATAGGGGCCATCGGCCCGCTCGAAGTAGAGCGGTATCGGGGTGACGTTGCGACGGATGCCGCTGGAGACGCCGGTAGCCAGGCTGCGGCAGGCCCGCTCGTACAGAGCGGCGGACCGGTCGGTTCGGAAAGTCGGATTCACGGTTGGCGCTCCTGATACCGAATCGCCTGGGACCTTCTAGTCCGGCCGCTTGCGGTTTAGCGGAAGGCAGGCGCTAAGCCACAAGCGGCGAAAGGAGGCGCTGCAGGGCGGCTTCCCCCTGGTCCGGTTTGGCGCCTCTGTCACCGAGAAGCTATGGATTGGCCTGCAAGTTGCAAGAGAGAAAGGCCAGGCCACGCTCAGGCTGCGCTGCGGCCCGGATTCCCAGGCATGGGAGGGTAACATGAGTCAGCCATCGACACTTTCAGTGGAGCCCGAGCTGGCCCGCGCCGGGCGCATTCGCCTGGCCACTGTCCTGCTCTGGGGGCAGGGACTGTACTACTTCGTCACCGGCGTCTGGCCCCTGGTCAGCATCTCGACCTTTGAGATGATCACCGGGCCGAAGACCGAGGACTGGTTGGTCCAGACGGTCGGCGCGCTGATTGTCGTCATCGCCATCACCCTGCTGACGGCCGCCTGGAAGAGGCGGAGCCCGCCGGAGGTGGTCCTCCTGGCGGTCGGCAGCGCCGGGGCCCTGACCGCCGTCGATGTAGTTTTCGTCGCCCGGGGGATGATCCCGCCGATCTACCTGCTGGATGCCGCGGCCGAGGTTGTCCTGATCGCGGCCTGGGCCTGGGCGCTCTTCCGAGGATCGCACGGTGGCCTGACTGCGTGAGGAAAGGCGGATGGTCCGATGTGGATAAGGTGGTTCCCCTGGCGTTACGTCCTGTCGCGGCTGGCCCGGTCGCGCGGGTTCATCGACCCGGTCGCCTTGCTGTCACGCCTGCACCGCTTCGCCCAGCCCTCCGAGGTGACCGAGCCGATCGAGTTGCTCCGGGCCGGCGTCGTCTTCCATGCCCGCGGTCTGATCAATACCCGCACCATCCAGCACAACCTCGACTGGGTTTGGCCGTTCTGGGTGGAGCGCCAGTTCAACCCCCGCGACATCGCCTTTGTGCCGCGCGCCTTTTCCATCACTCATGTCAATCTGACTCATCGCAACTGGACGGCCGTGGGGCAGCCCGACTGCGACTGGCTGCCGATCGTTGATCCGCGCGGCCTGGTCACACCACTGTTCGACGGCTGGTCGCTGGATGCCTGGGTCATCACCGATGACGGCAAGCGGCTCCTGCCGTCCCGGGCCGAGTGGGCCGAGCAGCGCCTCTTACTGGAAGACGGTCCCGCGGTGGAGACAAGTGCACGGCAGGATGGCAGCGAATTGCGGAGTGTCGTCGATGTGGTCTGGGAGGGGAACAAGCCTTGCTGCCGGGTGCAGGTCAGTGGCCGGTCGGCCGGCCGCGGTTGGCTGGTGGTCGCGATTCGGCCGGTCAATCCTGAGGGAGTCAGCTTCATCCATGATATCAAGCTGGAGGACGACCGCCGGACGCTGCGGGTCAACGGCGAGGCCAGCGTCCACCTTGACCGGACTCCCGACCGTGTTTGTATGTCGCACTACCATCGGGGGGACGTGCTCCAGGACCTGGGGCCGGCGCAGGAGCGCGAGAGCGTCGTGGATGACGTCGGCCTGGCGACGGCAGCGGCGTTGTACCGCCTGGAACCGGAGCGATCGGCCGAGGTGCTGGTGCGCGTGCCGCTGGTTGAGACGCGCCACCCTGACCCGGCCTTCCCGAACAGCGTGCCGACCATCCCCCGGCACCCGACGTCGTGGAAGACGGCCCTCGAAGGGGTGTGCATCCTGCGGGTCCCCGACGGGCGGATGCGGTTCCTGTTTGACGCCGCCCTGCGGATGCTGGTGCTGCATGCGCCGGGCGAGGTTTATCCTGGGCCCTACACCTACAAGCGCTTCTGGTTCCGCGATGCCGCCTTTATCCTGGAAGCGCTGCTAGCCGCCGGCCTGCTTGACCGGGTCCGCCGGGCCATCGAGCGCTTCCCTGGGCGGCAAAACCGAGCCGGCTACTTCCGCTCCCAGGAAGGGGAGTGGGACTCCAACGGCGAGGCGATCTGGATCATCGACCGTTATCGGCGGCTCAGCGGCCGGCGCCTTAATCCGCCGCTGGTTCGGGCGGTGGCCCGCGGCGCCGACTGGATCCGCCGCAAGCGCCTGAGCGACGCGCTGGACCGGCCGCACGCCGGGCTGATGCCGGCCGGCTTCAGCGCCGAACACCTCGGGCCGAACGACTTTTACTACTGGGACGACTTCTGGTCGGCGGCGGGGCTGCGCGCGGCAGCGGCCATCCTGCGCGAGGCCGACGATGCCCGCCTGGCCGGGGAGTATGAGCGCGAGGCCCAGCGCCTCCTGGCCGCGGTCGATCGCAGCATCGCCCGACTGGCGGCCCAGCGCGGCCGGCCTGGGGTGCCGGCGTCCCCCTATCGGCGGATGGACGCGGGGGCGATCGGCTCGGTGGCGGCCAGCTATCCGCTGCGGTTGTGGGAAGCCCGCGATCCCCGGCTGCTGGCCACGGTCGAGTTCCTCCTTCACAACTGCATGGTACGCGGCGGCTTCTTCCAGGACATGATTCACTCCGGCATCAATGCCTACCTGACGCTGCACCTGGCCCAGGTGCTGTTGCGGGCCGGCGATCGGCGCTTCTTCGACCTGGTCCGCGCCGTGGCGGAGCTGGCCTCGCCGACCGGGCAGTGGCCCGAAGCGATCCACCCACACACCGGCGGCGGCTGCATGGGAGACGGCCAGCACCTCTGGGCCGCCGCCGAGTGGGTCCTGATGATGCGCAACCTTTTTGTCCGCGAGGAAGGGGACCGGCTGGTCCTCGCCTCGGGACTGCCTGACGAATGGCTGGGCGAAGGGACCCACCTGAAGCTGGGGCCGACCCCCACGCCGTTCGGCCCCATCACGGTGGCGGTGGTGCCGCACGCCGAGCAAGTGGAGGTATGCTGGGAGGCGGCCTGGCGGACCGAGCCGCCGGTGATCGAGGTGGCCTTGCCCGGCACCGAAGGGGTGACGGTGAGCGGCAAGCAAACCAGGGCGGCGGTGCGGCGAAGCACCGCCCGCGGACGGGAGGTGAGGCCGTGAACATTCTGATGGTGACCAACACCTACCTGCCGATGGTCGGCGGCGTGGCCCGCTCGGTAGCCTCGTTCACCGAGGAGTTCCGCCGACAAGGACACCGTGTCCTGGTGGTCGCCCCCACCTACGAGGGACTGCCCGAGCAGGAGGAGGGGGTCCTCCGCGTGCCGGCCATCCAGCACTTCAACGGCAGCGACTTCTCGGTGCGGCTGCCGGTCCCGGTGGCGCTGTCGTCAGTCATCGACACCTTCGCCCCCGACATCGTGCATAGCCATCATCCGTTTCTGCTGGGCGACACGGCCCTGCGGATCGCTACCCTCCGCGACTTGCCGATCGTCTTCACCCACCACACCATGTACGAGCAGTACACCCACTATGTCCCGGTCGGGGCCACGGCCCTGAAGGGGTTCGTATCTCGGCTGGCCACCGAATATGCCAACCTGTGCGATCATGTCATCGCCCCGAGTGAAAGCATCGCCGCCGTGCTGCGCGAGCGCGGCGTGACCACGCCGATCACCGTGGTCCCGACCGGCATCGACCCGAAGCGTTTCGCCCGCGGCAGCGGACGGGCCGCGCGTCGGCGCTATGGGGTGCCGCCCGCGGCATTCGTAGTCGGCCACGTCGGCCGGCTGGCCCCGGAGAAGAACCTTGGCTTCCTGGCCCGGGCGGTGGCGGCATTCGTCGCGGCCGATGAACGGGCCTGTTTCCTGGTCGTCGGCAGCGGTCCTTCCCAGGATGAGATCCGCTCGGCCTTCGCGGAGCGCGGCCTGGCCGACCGGCTCTTCCTGACCGGCCCGCTGGAAGGGAAGGAGTTGGCCGACGCCTATCATGCCATGAACGTCTTCGCCTTCGCCTCGCAGACCGAGACGCAGGGCATGGTGGTCGCCGAGGCGATGACCGCCGGCGTGCCGGTGGTGGCGGTGGACGCGCCGGGCGTGCGGGAGGTGGTGCGCGACGGCCGCAATGGCCGGCTGCTGAGCGGCGAGGACGAGGCGGCCTTTGCCGCGGCGCTGCGCTGGGTTGCCGATGTGCCCCCCGCGAAATACCGGGCGCTGGTCCGCGCAGCCCGCGACACCGCGAAGGAATTCGCGCTGGAGCGTTGTGCCCGGCGCGTGCTTGACGTCTACAGCCGCCTCCTGAAAGAGCAGCGGCGGCCGCGGCCGGAGGATGACAATCCCTGGACGCAAACGCTCCGATTGGTGGAAGCGGAGTGGAACCTCTGGGGCGCCCGCGTCGGTGCGGCGGTCAAGGCGCTCGTCAACGCATGCCTGTGAGAGCGGCCCGATCCCTCATGTTCCATGCGAGGCCGTCGCGTAACCGCGTACGCGGAGCCAGCCGGCTACTTCTCCTCGCAGGTCGAGCATCGGCCCAGCGCCGCCGCCAGCACGTAATACACCACCGCCAGCAACACCAGGTACTGGAAGCCGACCAGCATCGAGCTGTACTCCGACAGCCCGCCCACCATCGCGCCGGCGATGTTGGCCCCCAGGGCGCGGTCCGGCTGCGCCGTGCGACCGAACAGCACCGCGAAGATCACCGCCGCGAACAGCACCGGCGTGAAAACCAGCAGGCACGAGCCAACTACCTGCGGCACCCGGCCCATCCCCAGGAAAAAGTCAAGCGGTACCACCGCGTTCAGCGCCAGCGCCGCCAACAGCCCGACGTAAAAAGGTCCGACGCGCCGCGGCCGAAACCGCAGCACCCCCAGATTGGCCGCCAGGATCATCACCAGTACGGCCAGGAAGACCACCGAATTGACCATCCAGGTGCTGCCCCACAGCAGGGCCATGTGGACCACCGCTTTCGTCTCGATGAGCATGAAGCCGGCGCCCAAAAAGAACATCGGCCAGTCCCAGCGCGGGCCCGGTCCCTGACGCCGCGGCAGGAAAAGCACGAGCAGCACTGCCGCCAGCCCGCCCATGACCAGCATCCCGCGCAGGCTCAGGTCGGGAATCATCGGCCGGCGCAGGTAGAGGAAGGGCCAGTCGTCGGTGGCGGTCCGCAACGGCTCAGCGGGAGGCTCCACGCGGGCCGGCCCGAACTGAAACCACCAATCCTTCCGTCGCTCCTCATCGGACAGCGCCTGCCAGCGCCGCCGTTCGTCGGCCGACGGTTGCTCAAAGCCGTTGCCGGGCAGGTCCGGCCCATAGGCGGGACCTAGACGCAGCCAGTATTCCGGCTGACGGAGGAAGGCCCGGCGCAGAGGCTCGGTGTTGCCGCTGAAGAAGACGGCGTAGTAGCCGAAGAGGGCGTCGTCCGGCTTGACCGATTCCCGATACGGCAAGGTCAGGACCAGGGGGTTATCCTTGCCGAAGACTTCTTCCAGTCCCTGATGGATGCGGGTGACGATCCACCCTTGGCGGAAATAGTTGTACATGACAAAAAGACCATCCGGCTTGAGGCACTTCCGAACGTCCTCGAAGGCCTCGCGGGTAAACAGGTAGCTCTCCAGCCGGATGTTGCTGTAGCTGCTGTGCAGCACCAGCGAGTCTACCAGAGCGTAGATAATCAAATCGTACTGCCGGCCGGCGGAGCGGAGAAAGTTGCGGCCGTCGTCAAGATGAACAACCACGCGCGGATCGCGGTACGGCTGGTCCGGATGGTCCCGGGCTCCCAGCCGCTGGATGACCGGGTCGATCTCGACCGCATCGACATGGCGGGCGCCCCATTGCAGCGCCCGGCTAACATCGTTGCCCGAACCGGCGCCGATGATCAAGACATCCGCGAAAGGCTCGCCGCCCGCGTCGCGATGAAGCAGATACGGCAAGGCGTAAGCCGGCCAGGGGTGAGCGATCGGGACCATCGCCTGATGGCCGATCAGGTTGACATGGATGGCACGCTGCCGGAGGTCGTAATCAATACGGTAATAGGGGGACCAGAACTGCTGCCGGCCCGGGCCGACCCGCAGAGAGGGAAGGACAGCCAACGCAACGACTGCCGCCAGCGACAGGGCCAGACCGACCGAATGGGCCGGGAAGCGGACGGCCGGGTAGCGGGGAATCAGGAAATACCCCAGCCCCACGGCGATGAGCAGAAACCACCAGAACGGCGTCAGCTCCATCCAGGCGCAGAGGGAGAACAGGACGATGCCGACGATGCTGCCGAGGATGTTCACGCTGTAGGCCCACACCCGGTTGGGCAGACGGTTGAAGGCGCGGCCCATCTCCTGCCCGGGGCCGATGAAAGCCAGGGCCAGCAGCAGGAAGAAAACCCCACCGAGTACCTCGATGGGAATGACAAAGCCGGCCAGGTCCTCGGTGTGATACTCGGTGCCGAAGAAGACAACCTGCGGCGACTCCTGGTGGCCGACATCCACCAGCCGTTCGAGATGCTCCCGGAGGTACTCGACGCCGTTGGCCGCCCCCAGGGCCAGGGCCAGCAGCAGCGGCGTCCAGGCGAGGTAATCGCGCCGATGGCCCGCGGCCAGACAGCCGACCGACATGCCCAAAAAGCAGGCGAGCAGCACCACGTTGGTGAAGAAGGTCAGGTAGAGGACGTGGGCCGGGAACCAGCGAATGCAGGCCAGCTCCGCAAAGAGCAGGAGCAGGCTGATAAGGAACAGGTCAGCCCCTGCGCGCGACGGGGTTGCAGATGCCGGGTCCGGCTGAGTCATGAGCGTCTCCCCTGACGATGATGCGGGATACGATCGTCAGGCGGATTGTAGGGCGGCGGCGGACCCGCCGGCAAGGAGCGGGTGGCATTGCAGGCCCGCTGGGTTTACAATCGATTATCTCCAGAGACCGTTCCCCAACCAACCCGCGCGGCCCGAGCGCCGCTTGGTCCAGCCGACAGGACCGAGGCATGGTCACCGCAACCGCCAAGACGCTGGCCTGGATGGCCCTCCTTTCCGCAGTAGCCGCCGCCGAGCCATTGCCGGCGACGGTCGAGTTCAACCGCGACATCCGGCCGATTCTCTCCGATGCCTGCTTCCAGTGCCACGGCCCCGACCGCGCCAAGCGCAAGGCCGATCTCCGCCTTGACACCGCCGAGGGGGCCTTCGCCGACCGCGGCGGCTACCACGCCATCGTGCCCGGTAAGCCGGATGAGAGCGAGTTGTTCCGCCGCATCACCGCGGCCGACGAGACGGAGCGGATGCCGCCGCCTCGTTCCGGCCCCCGGCTGACCGAGCGGCAGGTGGCGCTGATCCGCCGCTGGCTTGAACAGGGGGCCAGGTGGCAGAAGCACTGGTCGCTGATCCCGCCGCAGCGGCCGGCGCTGCCCCGGGTCCAGAATGTCGGCTGGGCCCGCAATCCCATCGACCTGTTCGTCCTCGACCGGTTGGAGCGCGAGGGATTGGCGCCGTCGCCGGAGGCGGACCGGGCCACCTTGATCCGGCGGGTGACGCTCGATTTGACCGGTCTGCCGCCGACCCCCGAGGAAGTTGATGCCTTCCTCGCCGACCCGTCGCCCGACGCCTACGAGAAGGTGGTCGATCGGCTGCTGGCCAGCCCGCGCTACGGCGAACGGATGGCGATCCGCTGGCTGGACGCCGCCCGCTACGCCGACACCAACGGCTATCAGAGCGACGGCGAGCGGATCATGTGGCGCTGGCGCGACTGGGTCATTGACGCCTTCAATCAGAACCTGCCGTTCGATCAGTTCACCATTGAGCAATTGGCCGGCGACATGCTCCCCAACCCGACCCTGGAGCAGCGGATCGCGACCGGCTTCAACCGCAACCATCGCGGCAACGCTGAGGGGGGCATCATCCCGGAGGAATATGCCGTCGAGTACGTGGTTGATCGGGTGGAAACGACGGCCACGGTCTGGTTGGGATTGACGATGGGCTGCGCCCGTTGCCATGACCACAAGTATGACCCGATCTCGCAGAAGGAGTTCTATCAGGTCTTCGCTTATTTCAACAATGTGCCGGAGCGCGGCAAGGCGGTGAAGTTCGGCAACTCGCCGCCGATGATCAAAGCCCCAACCCGCGAGATGCAGGAGCAGCTGGCGGCGCTGGACCGGCAGATCCAGGCGGCCGAGGCGGAATTCGCCCGGCGGTCGGCCGAGCTGGCCGACGCTCAGGCCGAGTGGGAGCGGTCGCTGAAAGACCGGCCGGCCGGCGAGTGGTCGCTGCCGAAGCGGCTCCTGCTCCACCTGACGCTGAACGGCAACACCACCGACCAGGCCAACCCGTCCCACGCCGGGGAGTTCAAGAGCGGGCCGCCGGCCTACGCGGCGGGTCGGATCGGCAAGGCGGCCGACTTCGACGGACACCGCTACATCGACGTCGGCAACGTCAGCGACTTCGGTTATCAGGACAAGTTCTCCTTCGCCCTGTGGGTTTACCCCACGGGGGAGCGAGGCGGCGCTCTGCTGTCGCGTATGGCGGAGATCGATCAGGCCGAGGGCTACAGCTTCCGGTTGGAGAACGGCCGATTGCAGCTGAACCTGGTCAAGCGCTGGCTTGACGATGCCATCCGTGTGGAAACCGAGCCGGTCCTGACCCCCGAGCGCTGGCATCATGTCGCCGTGACCTACGACGGCTCGCGCTGGGCGAAGGGGATTCAGTTCTACGTGGACGGCCGGCCGGTGCCCCAGCGGGCGCTGTTGGACGAGTTGAACCAGGACATCCGGGTCAAGGAACCGTTCCGGATCGGCTCGGGTGGCGGTCCCGGATCGCGCTTCCAGGGCCGTCTGGCCGATGTCCGCGTGTACGCCGACCGGCTGACGCCGGAGGAAGTGCAGCTTCTGGCCCTTACCGAGACACTCGGTGAGATCGCAGCCATCCCGCCGGCGAAGCGGACGCCGCCGCAGACGCTCAAACTGCGGCTGGCCTTCCTGGAGCAGCAGGCCCCGGAACCGCTGCGGCAGGCGTACCAGCGGTTGACCGAGCTGCGCCGGCAGAAGGAGCAACTGGAGGAAAGCGTCCCGACCACGATGGTGATGGAGGAGATGCCGACGCCGCGGCAGACGTTCGTCCTGATCCGCGGCGAGTACGACAAGCCGGGCGAGCCGGTGACACCGGGGGTGCCGGCCAGTCTCGGGTCCCTGCCGCCCGAGTTCCCCAACAACCGCCTCGGGTTCGCGCGGTGGCTGGTGCATCCGTCGAACCCGCTGACGGCGCGGGTGGCGGTCAACCGTTACTGGCAGATGTACTTCGGCACCGGCCTGGTTAAGACGCCCGAGGACTTCGGCTCGCAGGGAGAATGGCCGAGCCACCCCGAGCTGCTCGACTGGCTGGCGACCGAGTTCATGGCCCCCTCAACCCCACCCTCTCCCCCTTCAGGGGGAGAGGGCAGGGTGAGGGGGTGGGACGTCAAGCGGCTGCAACGGTTGATCGTCACCAGTGCCACCTATCGCCAGTCGTCGCGGTTGACGCCGGAGCTGCGCCGGAAGGACCCGGACAACCGCCTGCTGGCCCGAGGGCCGCGTTTCCGTCTGTCGGCCGAGATGGTCCGCGATAGCGCCCTGGCAGCGAGCGGCCTGCTGGTCGAGCGGCTGGGCGGTCCGTCGGTGAAGCCGTACCAGCCGGACGGTTTGTGGAAGGAGTTGGCCACGGTCGGCGAGTACCGGCAGGACCACGGGCCGAACCTGTACCGCCGCAGCCTGTACACTTTCTGGAAGCGGACGGTGGCGCCGCCGCAGATGATGACTTTCGATGCTGCCGGCCGCGAGGCCTGCACGGTCCGCGAGACGCGCACTAACACGCCGCTCCAGGCGCTGACGCTGATGAACGATGTGACCTATGTCGAGGCGGCGCGCGTGCTGGCCGAGCGCGCCCTGAAGGAGGGGGCGACGCCCGAGCAGCGCCTGACGCGGGCCTTCCGCCGAGTGATGGCCCGCCCGCCGCAGCCGGCCGAGTTGAAGATCCTGCTCGACAGTCTGGAGCATTACCGCGCACGCTACCGCGGCGACCGGGAGGCAGCCCGGAAGCTGGTCCATGTCGGCGAGTCGCCGCGCGATGAGAACCTGGACATTGGAGAACTGGCCGCCTACACGGCGGTGGCCAGCTTGATCCTCAACCTGGATGAGGCGATAACGAAGGAGTGAAGACCCACAAGTTTACCCTGGTTCTCTCGGGTGTCGCGGAGATCACGCCTGAGCTGGCCGACGCCCGGTACGAGGCAACCAGGGGAGACATCGAATTCAATATGCGGAACGGGGTTGCTTTCCTTGATTTTGAGCGGGCTGCTCCCACGCTGCGCGAGGCCATCCTCTCCGCAATCCGCGATGTGGAAGCGGCCGAGGTCGGAGCGCGCGTTGTGAGAGTGGAATCGGAAACGGCCAATACCATCGCCAAGATCAACGCCGAGTTGCTTGGGGCAATGGGCGGCCCGTAAGGAACCAAACGCTGCTGGCCGGCTCGGGCCTGGTCCCGCGCATGCCGACCAGCCGGTGTCGAAGGGCAAGTAATGTCCACTGGGGTCCCAACTCAGCCTGCCGGCCTCTGGGAGAGGTATGTCATGGCGTTGGACGAGGTGACGCGCCGCCTGGAGCGTATCGTCGGGGCCCTGGAAGCGGCCGGCGTGCCTTACGCTCTGGTCGGCGGTCAGGCGGTGGCGATGTGGGTGGCCAGCAAGGACCCCGCCGCCGTCCGCACGACCAAGGACGTGGACATCCTCCTACGCAAGAAGGACCTGCCGCAGGCACGGGCCGCCGCCCTGTCCGTCGATCTGGATTACTTCGAGGTCCTGGGCGTGGGCATGTTCCTGGAACGGGCCGACCCGAATCCGCGCAAAGCAGTCCACCTCCTGTGGGCGGGCGAGAAGGTAAGGCCGGAATATCCCTTGCCCTCGCCAACGATCGACGAACGTCAGGCGCTGGAGCCGGGCAAGCAGGTGGTTGCACTGCCCGGACTGGTGCGGATGAAGCTGATGTCGAACCGCGACCAGGACCGAGTCCACCTGCGCGACCTGATCGACGTGGGCCTGGTCGGCCGGGAGTTGCTCCAGGGCCTCCCGCCTGAGCTGGCCGAGCGACTCGACGCCCTGCTAACCGAGGCCGGGCGGTGAAAGGGTTTGGCACCGATCGATCAGGAATGCCTCCGGACCGAAGGGTAAAGGAAGGAGTGCCCCATGAACCCGCTATCCGAGCGTCAACTTCTTCTCACCCGCCGCCATTTCTTCGGGCGGACGGCGGTCGGTATTGGTGTCGCGGCGTTGGCGTCGCTGCTCAACGACGACCTCCGGGCCGCTGCTGATGCCTCGGCGGTCGGCGGGCTGCCGGGCCTGCCGCACTTCCCGCCCAGGGCCAAGCGCGTCATCTATCTCTTCCAGTCGGGGGCGCCGTCGCAGATGGACCTGTTCGACTACAAACCCCGGCTCCACGACCTGCGCGGCACCGAACTGCCCGACTCCGTCCGCAAGGGGCAGCGCCTCACCGGCATGACCGCCACCCAGGCGAGCTTTCCCGTCGCGCCGACCATGTTCCGGTTCGCCCGGCACGGCACCAGCGGTGCCTGGGTCAGCGAGTTGCTGCCGCACACGGCGAAGGTCGTGGACGAGCTGTGTTTCATCAAGTCGATGTACACCGAGGCGATCAACCATGACCCGGCCGTCACCTTTTTCCAGACCGGCCATCAGCTCGCCGGCCGGCCCAGCATGGGCGCCTGGCTGGCCTATGGCCTGGGCAGCGAGAACCGCGACCTGCCCGCCTTCGTCGTCATGATCTCGCAGGGGAGCGGCAACCCCAATGACCAGCCGCTCTATGATCGCCTCTGGGGGAGCGGTTTTCTGCCGTCGCGCTATCAGGGGATCAAGTTCCGCTCTGTCGGCGATCCGGTCCTCTACCTGTCCAACCCGCCCGGCCTCGACGGCCCCGACCGCCGCCGGATGCTTGACGACCTGGCCCGGCTCAACCAGATGAAGCGGGAGGAGAGCGGCGACGCCGAGATCGCCACACGCATTGCCCAGTACGAGATGGCCTACCGCATGCAGACCTCGGTGCCGGAGCTGACCGACGTGTCGAAGGAACCGGATTACATCTTCAAGTTGTACGGCCCTGATGCGCGCAAGCCGGGGACCTACGCCGCCAACTGCCTGCTGGCCCGGCGGCTGGCCGAGCGCGGCGTCCGCTTCATCCAGCTCTTTCACCGCGGTTGGGACCAGCATGCCCACCTGCCCAAGCAGATCGCCGGCCAGTGCCGCGACACCGACCAGGCGTCGGCCGCGTTGATCCTTGACCTGAAGCAGCGCGGCCTGCTTGACGATACCCTGGTTGTCTGGGGCGGCGAGTTCGGCCGGACCGTCTATTGCCAGGGGCGTCTGACGGCCGACGATTACGGCCGGGACCACCACCCGCGCTGCTTCACCATCTGGCTGGCCGGCGGCGGCATCAAGGCTGGTATCACCCACGGCGAAACGGACGACTACTGCTACAACATTGTCCAGGACCCCGTCCATGTCCATGACCTGCACGCCACCATGCTGCACTGCCTGGGGATCGACCACAAACGGCTGACGTTCAAATTCCAGGGCCGGCACCACCGGCTGACCGACGTCCACGGCAACGTGGTGAGCGCGATCCTGGCATAAGAGTTGGCGCCGGTCCTGTGGAGGCAATCGAAAGCCCCCGGCCGGCATTCGGGCCGTTCAAGCACTTGGGGGAGACCGATGATGTTCCGTCTGGCCTTGCTGTGCTGCACCGCCTTGGTCCTGTTCGCTTCCCCGGTCCGGCCGGGCGAGCCGGCGTCCGGCGAATGGAAGGCCGGCGTTGCCCGGATCAACATCACGCCCGAGCGGCTGATGTGGATGTCGGGCTACAGCGCCCGCACCAAGCCGGCCGAGGGCAAACGGAACGATCTCTGGGCCAAGGCGCTGGCCCTGGAAGATCCCAAGGGGCGGCGTGCCGTCCTGATCACCATGGACCTGGTGGGCATTCCCCGCGAGATTGCCACGGCCGTCTGCGGCCGGCTGAAGGCGAAGCACGGCCTGGCACGGGAGGCCCTCATCCTGAACGTCTCGCACACCCACTGCGGGCCGGTCGTCGGCAGCAACCTGGCGGCGATGTATTTCCTGGACGAAACCCAGCAGAAGCTGGTCGCCGACTACGCCCGCACACTGGAGGACAAGCTCGTGGCCGTGGCCGGCGAGGCCCTGGGCGCTCTGGCCCCAGCCCGGCTCACCTGGGGCAGCGGGCGAGCGACCTTCGCCGTCAACCGCCGCAACAACAAGGAAGCCGACGTCCCCCGCCTGCGCGAGGCGGGCCAGCTCAAGGGACCGGTCGATCACGACGTGCCGGTGCTGGCCGTCCGCGACCCGAAGGGCCGGCTGCGGGCCGTCGTCTTCGGTTACGCCTGCCATGCGACCGTGCTGAGTTTCTACCAGTGGTCGGGTGATTATCCCGGCTTCGCGCAGGAGTTTTTGGAGAAGGCCCATCCCGGAGCGGTCGCCCTGTTTTGGGCCGGCTGCGGCGGCGACCAGAACCCCTTGCCCCGCCGCCGCGTCGAGCTGGCCGAGCAGTATGGCCGGCAGCTGGCCGACGCCGTCGCGGCGGTGCTGCAAAAGGAAATGGTGCCGATCGCCGGCAGCCTGGCGATGGCCTATACCGAGATCGACCTCCCCTTCGCCGAGCTGCCGACCCGTGAGCAGCTGCTCAAGGACCGTGAATCGGACAACCGCTACATCGCCCGCCGGGCCCAACTGCTGCTTCAGCGGCTGGAGAGCGACAAGGCCCTGCGCGGCAGCTACCCTTACCCGGTGCAGGTCTGGCAGATCGGCTCGGCCGTGACCCTGGTGGCCCTGGGGGGCGAGGTGGTCGTCGATTATGCCCTGCGGCTGAAGAAGGAACTCGGCGAAGGGACAACCTGGGTCGCCGGCTATAGCAACGATGTGATGGCGTACATCCCGTCGCTGCGGGTGTTGCAGGAGGGGGGTTACGAGGGGGGCGGAGCGATGGTTTACTACGGCCAGCCCAGCGCCTGGAGCCCGCGTGTCGAGGAGTTGATCGTGGCCGCGGTCCATGAGCAGGTCAAGAAGGTCCGCGGCAGACAGGCACCATGACCCCCTGGAGGATTCTCCCGGCGCTGGGGGCGGTGTTCCGCGCTGTCGGGGTCCAATGTTCCGCGCGGAACATTCGTCCATGTGGTCCGCTCCCTCACGGTCGCGACTCCGACAGCAGTGATGTTGCAACCACAGGCAGGCCAATACCTTACGGTCGCGACTCCGACAGCAGTGACGTTGCAACCACAGGCAGGCCAATACCTTACGGTCGCGGATCGGGGAGCTGCTGCCAGGAAGGGCCAATGTTCCGCGCGGAACATTCGTCCATGTGGTCCGAGCCGCGACCGTAAGGGAGCGGTAACTCCAGGGGGCCCAGGTTTAGCTTCTGCGGACTCAGCGTCCGTCACTTCACCGGTAAAGCCATGTATGGGGCTCGGCCTTCTATCCAGCATGCATCTGAGAACGCCGTATCATCGGTGAATACGGCAGTTCGGCAGCACGTGCTTCAGTTGGGCCACGCCGGTTTCCGTCACGAGGGTGCCTGCAAGGTCTAGATCTCTCAACCACTTTAGCCCGGCCAATTCCTTCACCAACGCCCCTAATAACAGTCTCATGGCAGACATGGTTAGGATCTCCCAACACGAAAACAAACGTAGGCGGCGGAGATGTCGGCCGCTCGTTCCTGGTGCCTCGGTCCGCCGGACCCGCAGCCGTCAGACATGCGACCACCAAACAACCCCGAGCATGGTCTTCTCC
>DATLYH010000124.1:0-7553 GCA_035575035.1 Gemmataceae bacterium | reverse complement strand
TGTGATGGTGGGGGCGCATGGGGAAGTGCAGGTGATGGACTGGGGGCTGGCGAAGGTACTGCATCCGAGCCCCGAGCGTGAGCGCGGGGAGGAGGACGACCCCGCCGCCACGGTCGCACCGGTCACGGCGATCGACACCCCGTCGCGGGGGGACGCGGCCACGCGGACCGGCTCGGTGCTGGGCACGCCCTCGTACATGCCGCCGGAGCAGGCCGGGGGGGAGATTCGCAAGCTCGATGCCCGCAGCGATGTCTTCGGGCTGGGCGCGATTCTGTGTCAAATCCTGACCGGGCAGCCGCCTTATCGCGGCGCCGACGGCAATGAGGTTCGCCTCCAGGCGGTGCGGTGGGAGATGGCCGACGCCTTCGCCCGACTGGATGCCTGCGGCGCCGAGCCGGAGCTGATCGCGTTGTGCAAGCGCTGTCTGGCGCGGGAGCAGGCCGACCGACCGGCGGACGGCAACGCGGTGGCGCAACAGGTGGCGGCGATCCGGCAGGCTTCGGAGGAGCGGGCACGGCAGGCGGAGATCGCCCGGGCGCAGGCGCAGACGCAGGCCGCCGAGCAGGCCAAGCGACGGCGGCTGGCGATTGCGGCCGGCGGCGTCATTGCGGCGGTGTTGCTGGCGGGTCTGTCGCTCAGCCTCTGGCAGATGAATCGGGCGGTGATCGCCGAGGGACAGGCCCGCGAGAACGAGCGGCAGGCCCTCGCCAACGCGGAGCTGGCCCGAAGCAACGAGGCCAAAGCGGTCGCTGAGCGGGATGCCAAGGAGATAGCCCTTCAAGCCGAGAAGAAAGCGCGGGAGGAATCTGCCGATCGGCTGGCGCAGATCGAATTGATCAACAACTCGGTCTTCGACATCTTCACCGACTTTGACATCCGCAAGGTGAAGGCCGGGCCGGACCCGGTGGAGTATGTGCTCACGGAGCGGCTGATCGCGGCGGGGCGGAAGCTCGATGAAAAGGCAATTCGGGATCCGCTGGTGCTGGCGAAGCTGCGTGACCGGCTGGGTCGGACACTTCTGTCACTGGGCCGGGCGAAGGAGGCGATTGAGTTCGTCTCGTGGGCCCGGGAGACGCGGCAGGCCAAGCTTGGCCCCGACCACCCCGACACCCTCAACAGCATGGGCAACCTCGCGTTGGGCTACCGGGCTGCCGGGAAGCTGGACCAGGCGTTGCCGCTGTATGAGGAGACGCTGCGGCTGACCAAAGCCAAGCTCGGCCCCGACCACCCCTCCACCCTCATCAGCATGCACAACCTCGCGGGGGCCTACCAGGCTGCCGGGAAGCTGGACCAGGCGTTGCCGCTGTTGGAGGAGACGCTGCGGCTGATGAAAGCCAAGCTCGGCCCCGACCACCCCCACACCCTCACCAGCATGGGCAACCTGGGAGGGGCTTATTGTGCAGCCAAACAAGGGGAAAAGGCTGGGCCGTTACTCAAGGAATTTGTCGCCGGTCAACGCAAACGGTTTCCCAAGGACGACCCACGCTTCGCCAGCTTGCTGGCTCAGGTCGCCCTCGAATTGCTCAAGTGCGGGCAGTTTGCCCCGGCCGAGGAGATGCTCCGCGAATGCCTGGCCATCCGCGAGAAGAAGCAGCCCGACGCGTGGACGACCTTCAACACCATGTCGATGCTCGGCGGGGCGCTTCTGGGCCAGAAGAAATACGCCGACGCCGAGCCGCTGCTGCTGAAAGGCTACGAAGGGATGAAGGCCCGAGAGAAGACGATCCCGCCCCAGGCAGCCACTCGCCTCCCTGAAGCCCTCGACCGGCTGATCGAACTTTACGAGGCACTCAACAAGCCCGAAGAGGTTGCCAGGTGGCGTAAAGAACGCGCACGGCACCGAGCGCCCGAAAAGAAATCACCAGATTAGCTTCGCGTGTTCCAGCGCGTCGGTGAGCCGCACGTTTACCGGAGAGTCTGGCCAACAGCCGTGCTGTGGCTGCGTCCGAAAGGGGCCGACGATTTCCTCCACCAGTTCCATCAGCGCATCGAGCACCGCCTGCGCCTTGGCCCTGTGCATCCCTCTGGTCGAGAAGCACGAGAAGCTCGATGCCGAGCAGCGCAAGGCGGCGGTGCAGTTCTACGGCGACGAGGCGATGAAGCTGCTACGGGACGCCGTGGCCAAGGGGTTCAAGGACGCCGCCCACATGAAGAAGGACAGGGACCTCGATCCGCTGCGGCAGCGCGAGGATTTCCAGGAGTTGCTTCGGGAACTCACCCGGTCCCCCTGACCCGTCGCGGACGCCATCAACCCGTCGCGGACGCGCCATCAACCCGTCGCGGACGCCATCAACCCGTCGCTAACGCTCCGGGCTCGGATAGTTCCCCGTCGCGGACGCTCCGGGCTCGGACAATACCCGTCGCTTACGCTCCGGGCTCGGATAGTTCCCCGTCGCTTACGCTCCGGGCTCGGACAATACCCGTCGCGGACGCTCCGGGCTCAGATGTTCCCCGTCGCTAACGCTCCGGGCTCGGATAATACCCGTCGCTAACGCTCCGGGCTCGGATAGTTCCCCGTCGCGGACGCTCCGGGCTCGGATAGTTCCCCGTCGCTAACGCTCCGGGCTCGGATAATACCCGTCGCGGAAGATCACCCGGCCCGATTTTTCCCGTTAGCATGAGAGCACAGCCTGGGGAAGCGCGGGAATTCAAGCCGCCGTCACAAAATGGGATGATTTTTTTTGAGCATTGTGTAGCCTTGACAGAAGAGGCCCGGGCCTCGGCCCGGCCAGTCTACCGGAGAGGACCACGCATGTCGCCGACGCCGTCGCAAACTACCGAGAGGGTTCCGCGCTGGCTGCTCATCGCGGGCAGTGTGGCCATCGTCTTTCACCTGAGCGCCGTTGTCGTCCGGGCGCTGGCGGCCCCGAGCGGACCGTGGGTGTCCGAGATGGGGCCCGATACGGCAACGCCGCCGCAGTTTGCTTACACGCTCGACAGCCTGACGTCCCCTTACCTGAAGTTAATCCGCCTGACCGACTCTTACCGCTTTCCCAGCAACCGCCCGGGCTTCTCCGCGGTGTATCTTGAGGTTCGGCTCAAGGACGAGGCCGGTCAGGAGCTGGCGACGGTCCGGATCCCCGATGAGCAGGCCAACTTCTGGGTCCGGCACCGGCAGACCCTGCTGGCCCACACCTTGGGCAATGACCAGATGGTCACGCTGCCGCCGAGCGAACTGATCCCCGCCCCCCACCAGCAGGTGCCGCAGGTGGTGTACTGGGAGCCAGCCGCCAACGAACCCCGCCACCTTCACCTGGCGCGGAAGTCGATCAACGAGATCGACCGCAACGCGCCGCCGCCGCGGCCGTCGGACGATGCGCTGCTGCTGGCCCGCTCCTACGCGCGTCACCTGTGCCGGGTACATGGGGCAGCCAAGGCGGAGATCATCCGGCATCACAAGAACCCGATGCCGCCCGCCGTGCTGTTTTGGGAGAATGTTCAGGCTGGGGCCTTTGACGAGTTGCTCAGCTTTTTTGGGGAGTTCCCGCGGTGAAACCATCCCGATCCGCCTTGCCGGCCGCGCCGCCGGCCGCGGCCG
This sequence comes from Gemmataceae bacterium, assembly GCA_035575035.1. Taxonomy (GTDB): domain Bacteria; phylum Planctomycetota; class Planctomycetia; order Gemmatales; family Gemmataceae; genus DATLYH01. Next base: position 4,015 of record DATLYH010000124.1, on the reverse strand, counting down.
CTGGACCGGCACGCTCCTGGGTCCATTTCTGGTTCACGCCTGTTGACCCCGTCGGCCTTCATGTGCTGCGCCTGCTGGCGGGACTGCTGTTTCTCGCCTGGCTGCTGCCGTTTGCCGGCCACCTGGACAGCCTGTTCGGCCGCGACGGCTGGCTGGACCGGCAAGGTTATGCGGACCTGGCAGCCTACGCCGAGTCGGCCCAGCTTCCCGAATGGCTGCGGCCGCCGGTTGGCTGGTCGGTGCTATACCTGGTCAACGCCAACTCCACGGCGCTGACCGCCTTCTACTGGGCCTCGGTCGCGGTGCTGGCCCTGTTCACACTGGGGGTGGCGCCTCGCTTGACCGCAGTGCTGGCCTGGGTCATCGTCGTCTCGTTCACGGCGAACCCTGTCCTTTACTATCCCGAGGGTGATACCTTCCTCAAGGTCCTGGCGTTTTATCTGATGATCGGCTGCGTGCTGGTTGGCCAGCGCGACCGCCAGCGGCTGCCGGCCCGCCTGCTCGGCTTGGCCTGGCCGATCACTCGGGCGGTCGGTCGGCCGAGCCTGGGCGCCAATCTGGCGCTGCGGCTGTTGCAGGTGCACTTCGCGATCATCATCGTCACCAACGGACTGCACAAGCTCCAGTTCGGGGACTGGTGGTCGGGCGTCGCCCTCTGGTATCCGCTCCATCCGCCGTTTGCAACCACGCTGGCTCAGGCTCAGGCCCAGGCTCCGCACCGGGAGTCGTACCTGTTCGTGCTCAGTGCGGCCGCCTACGCCATGCTCGTCTGGCAGATCGGCTTCCCGCTGTTCGCCTGGCGGCGGAAGCTGCGCGTTGTCCTGATCGGCGGCGCCCTGATCGGCTGGCTGGGGCTGGCGCTGATTTACCAGCTGCCGTTGCTGGGGCCGGCCCTTCTGATCGGCTGCCTCAGCTTTGTGACCGCCGACGAGTGGCACCGGGTCTTCGGCCTGCTGGCCCGGCGGCCCGGCCTGCGGTGGCTGGCGCGCTGGCTGCCGGACGAACGGGCCGAGGAGCCGGGCATCGCCGGCATCCGGAAGGATCCCGCCGCTTCGCCGGTCCCGTCCGAGATCCGGATGGCGAAATCCGAATCGATCATGTCCCGGACGCCGGGGGCATAATCAGGTTTGGTTTTCCTCGGGGGCAAAGATGAGCACCAAGAGGCTGATCGGGCTCGCTGTCGGGGCGGCAGCTGCGATCCTGTGCGCCGCCTGCGCCCCGGTCGATCCCCCGGCCCCAAGGCCGGAGGAAACGCCGCCGTCGGAGCAGGCGCCGGTCGAGAAGCTGACCCTAATGCCGACGCCGGCACCCGAACCGACTGGGCCGAAGGACCGCATCGAGGCGGCCATTGAGCATGTCCGGCGGCGCGACCTGCGGACGAGCAACGGCTTCTGGACCGTCTTCCACGGCATCCTGGGGCTGGGGCCGAGCGTGACCCTCCTCAACGAGGACACCGGGCAGCGGGTCAACGCCGTCGATTACATTGCCAACGGCGGCGAGCTGCGCGGCCTGGTGTTCCTGCCGACCAAGTATGGCCTGGATGTCCAGTCGTTTGCCGACGGCCAGGGGGTGGGGCAAGGGCACCAGGACCAGTTCATCGCCGAGATGGCCCAGTGGGGGATGCCGCCCGACAAGAAATTCGTTGTCTTTGGCCGCGATTACACCTTCATGGATTTCGTCCGCCATGCCCAGATGCGGGCCCGGGTGACGCAAAAGCAGGAACTCAGCTGGGCGATCCTGGTCATCGGCCAGTATCTGGGCACCGACATTTCCTGGACGAACGGCCACGGCGAGCAGCTGCATTTCGAGGACCTGGTGCGCTACGAGCTGGACGCCAGCGTGGAAAACGCCCCCTGCGGCGGGACGCATCGGCTGTTCGGGCTGACCTGGGTCTACCACCTGCACCTGCAAAAGGGCGGGGCAAAGACCGGCGTCTGGAAGGAAATCGCCGACAAGACAGCCAAGTACCGCGACCTGGCGAAGAAATACCAGAACCCGGACGGTTCGTTCTCGACCAGCTTCTTCCGCGGCCCCGGCAACGCCGCCGACAAGCAGCTGCGCATCAACACCACCGGCCACACCCTTGAATGGCTGGCCTTGGCCCTGTCTCCGGACGAGCTAAAGGAACCGTGGATGCAGGAGGCAGCCAACGCCCTGGCGCTGATGATCCTGGAGATGCAGGGCTCGCCGATCGAAGGGGGCTCGCTTTACCACGCCGTGCACGGACTGCTCATCTACTATGCCCGGGTCTACGATCGTCACTGGTTGGGCCCCAACGAGCCGCCCATTCCGCTGCCTCCCGAGTGGGCGCCGGCCGAGGGGGAGTGAGAACCGGCCGCTTGTGGCCCGGCCATCCCGGAACCGACAGGGACCAATGTTCCGCGCGGAACATTTGTATACATTAAAGTAAACGAATCGGGTCCCGAGCCCGGAGCGTCCGCGACGGGGGCACGTCCTATCCCGTCGCTCACGCTCCGGGCTCTGCAAGAGGTATTGTCCGAGCCCGGAGCGTCCGCGACGGATTATCCGAGCCCGGAGCGTTAGCGACGGGATTATCCGAGCCCGGAGCGTCAGCGACGGGTTAACCCCATTCGCTGGGCACTCCGGGCTCTTGCGCGGTTAGAACACCAACCGGTACTCGACGCGGACGATGTCCTTGTACCAGACATCGCCGGTCAGGGCCCGGCCATAGCTGACCGAGAAGCTGTTGTAGTTGCCCAGGCCGAAGCGGGCGCCGAACTTGGCGTTGACGATGGTATCACCGGCGGCGTCGAACACAAAGGTCGGGGTCGATCCCTTGCCATCCAGCACCGTCCAGCCGACGAACTCGGCCACCGGGGCCAGCCAGAAGCCGCCGTCCACCGGCTGTGCCAGCACCAGCGGATTGCCGACCAGGAAGTAGCTGACGCCGACGCCGTAACGGATGATGTTGCCGGCGAAGTCGGTTCCGCCAATCGGAATCCAGTCGCGCAGCTCTCCTTCAAGGATCAGTCGATCGCCGAAACGCTGGAAGGCCAGCAACGCCGGCTCCAGGCTGACATGGTTGGTCCCCAGGCCGCGCTCCGCATCGCCCGTCGGGATGTAGGTCCGGAACTGGAAGGTCAGGTAGCGGCAGCCGGGATCGGTGATCAACCCCAACTTGACGCCAGCCTCCATGTCGCCGAAGCCGGCCGTGTTGTCGTTGACCTCGGGGTTGAGGAACCGGACCGGCAACTCCACAAAGCCGGACAGACGCTGGCTGGCCGCGATCTCGACGTAGCTCCGAATGTCCTGGTAATCAACCCCCGTCTCCGGCAGCGGTGGGCCGGGGGCGCTGGGGTCGCGGAACAGGCCCCGGGAAACGAGAAACTCGCGGAGCGGGCCGGCATTCCGCGGGGCCGGCAGGCCGCGGAAGCAGCCGCACTTGGCATAGAAGAACTCGGCCCGGTCGGGGACGTTGTTGTCATACGCCGCATCGAAGCGGAAGCGCACCATGCTGCGGATGATGGCCGTGTCGATGTAGGTGGTGTTGCTGGGCATGCCGACGCCGGCACCGACCGCTGCCGCTGTCATGGTGGGCGGGGCCAGCGCCTCGGGCGCCTCGGTAGGCGGAGGGGCTTCCAGCTTCGGCGCCGGCTCCTCCTTCTTGGGCAATACCTCCGGCTTCGGCGCAGGCTTGACCTCGGGCGCCGGACACGGGAATTGGGGGACCGGCGGCGGGCAGGGCTGGTAATAGGGGTGGGGCAGGTGATACTGGGCAGCCGCCGGCAGCGCCGCCACAGCCAGCACTGCGCCCCCCAGGGCGGCACGGAACGATGCCCCCCTCAGGAACCAGAAGCGCATTTTCTCCTCCTTGAGTGTTTGGGTGGTCATTCCCTTCAGGTTCACGGCCTGTTCTGTTATCGGCCGGATGGAAGGGACGAACTGAACGATCTGGTAGAACGGGCCGAAGGGGACTGTGGGGCAGGGAAGAGAATGCCGAACAAGCGGGAAATGCCGCCCGGTGCGGGCGAGCGGCCGGCGTCAGCCGGCCGGT